>JADGNY010000048.1 GCA_017883235.1 Thermoanaerobaculia bacterium
CCCATCGAGAAGGTGGAGATGTCGCACATCGGCGGGTAGGCCGGCACGGCCGGCGGCGTTGGTTGCCCAAGGCTCGGCCACCACTTCATCAAGTCTCTTTCTGCCGCGAAGGCTTCTCGTGTCGTGTCAAGATTGAAGTCCGGAGTTGAGCGCCTCTCAATTCACTGTCATCCTGAGGCTGCCGGAGCCGCGTCCATGGTGTTGGTGATCGCGCAGATGAGAATTCGCGGCGGAGGACGCCGAAGGATCCCCCAACTACAGGCCGGAAAGGGAGGGGGATTCCTCGTCTGCGACACTCGTCCACCACCCTTCCCCGCACGTAGGTTGGGGGTCCTTCGGCGTCGTTCGCCGCGACGTTTGATTTGAGCAATCACCAACACCACGGGCGCGGCTCCGGCAGCCTCAGGATGACAGTGAATTGAGAGGCGCTTAACCCAGGACTTCAATCTTGACACGACATTAGTTGGCTTTCGTTCGCGACACTCCGAAGCGAAATCCTGATCTTTTGTTCGAAATCCTGATCTTTCGTACGGAATCTTGAACTTTCGTACTGAATCCTGATCTTTTGTCCGAAATCGTGATCTTTCGTACGGAATCTTGAACTTTCGTACGGAATCGTGATCTTTTGTCGGGAATCATGATCTTTTGTCCCGAATCATGATCTTTTGTCCTGAATCATGATCTTTTGTTCCGAATCATGATCTTTTGTCCCGAATCGTGATCTTTTGTTCGGAATCCAAACGATTCGATCGAAATCGGCGCTCGACGTTCACCGCCGCGAGGGGAACCGCGCATGGCGCGCCATCCCGGCCACGAACTTGTTCTTCCCGCCTTGCGACGGGTGCCGCACTTTCTCGTGCGGGACGCCGAGCCGGGTCAGGCTGAATGAGGCCTGATTGCCGATCGCCGCGATGCGCTCGATGTCGAAGAGTCGAATGAGCCGGCTCAGGAATCGCGCACCGATTTCCAGCTCCGCCGGCGTGGGCATCCGATTCGAGAGCGGATTGCCGGCGAGGAAGGGATGGAACGGAAAGGCGTTCCAGAGCAGCGGCAGCGGATCGATGTTCCGGATCGTCCCCCACACCATCGTCGCACTCGCTTCAGTCGACATCCTCGTGGAGAGATCGGCCTTTCGGTAACCGCGGTCCGCGCCGAGGGCTCGCGCGCCATTCGCCAGCTCGACACCGCACAGCATGACCGTCTCGCTGACGAAGGGAATCCCCGTCAGCCGCCCGCCGCGATACGAGACCGCCTCGCCGACGAGGAGCAGCCGCGGCCCGATGGCGTCGAGCTCCTCGAGGTAACGGCGCAGATTGCCGCGGCGGATGGCGTTGCCGCGCACATCGTCACCGATCCGCGCGAACTGGTTGCACGCGCGCGGCGAGAGCGCTGCGCGGGAAAGGTCGTCGAGGAAGCGATCGAATCGTCGCGGCACGGCGCGGATCATAACGGCCTACAATCCGCGCCGCATGCCGCTGGTAACCCTGACGACCTTCCGCACCACGCACGATGCCAATCTCGCCAAAGCCGTGCTCGAGGACGAAGGTGTTCCAGCATTCGTCGCCGATGAGAACGTAACGTCGATCGCCCCCTACCTGTCGCCGATGGGGGTGAAGCTGCAGGTGGCCGACGGCGATGTCGACCGCGCCGAGGGGATCCTGAACAGAATTTCCGGCCTCGACGTCGCCGAACGGACCACGGCGAGCGCGGAGCGTGCCATCCGTCATCCGGAGCAGTGTCCTCACTGCGGTTCGCCGGACGTTCGGAGCACCCGCCGTCTCCTCGGCTTTCTCATCTCGGCAGCGTTTCTCTTCGCCGTCGGTGTCGCCGTCGACCAGCTTGTGATGATGTTCTACCTCACCCTGGCCGTCTGCATCTTCTTCCTGGTCGCTTCGCCTTACCGCTGCGCCGATTGCGGACACCGCTGGTGACGCATGATCCGCGCGCTGATCCCTGACCACGTCAACACCCTCGGCTACCTGCTGCTGGCCTTCGCGGGCGTCTTTCTCCCGATCATCATCGTGAAGTCGGCGCGCCGCATCGGCACCCGCCCGCTGCCGATCTCCCGGTCGAACTTCTACAAGCAGACGATCATTTTTCAACTGCTGCTGGCAGCGCTCTCCGCCGGGACCGCATACACGCACGGCATTCTGTCCATGCCGATGCCCCAAAATCCGCTGCTCTCCTGGGCCGCCGCGGTATTGATGTACCTGGTCATGCTACTCGCGCTGAAACTGCGCTGGCCTCGCCGTAGCGAGGCATCCAAACGGCGGCTCTACGAGATCCTCCCGCACAACGCGGGCGAGATGGCACCGTACGTTCTCATCTGCATCGTGGCTGGCACGGGCGAAGAATTCGTCTACCGCGGCGTGATGACGGAGCTGGTGCAGTCACTGACCGGAATCGCCCTTGTGACGGTCGTCATCCTGTCGATCAGCTTCGCCGCCGCGCACGCGATGCAGGGATTGCGCAGCATGATCGGAATCTTTGTCATTGCCCTGGCATGCCACGCCTTCGTGTGGCTGGCGCAATCACTAGTGCCGGTAATGGTGGTTCACTTCGCGTACGACCTCACTGCCGGGATTCTGATTCCGCGTTGGTTCACCAGTGTAAATAACTGACTCGTGGTCGCGACTGCTCAAGTGAGACATCGCAAGTGCCTTTATCTCAAAGGGTTGCAGACAGCGAAAGAACGAAGGTCTGGCACCCTCGTTTTTCTAGGTCTGGCACCCTCGTTTTTCTCCTCGCGAAGGCGCGCTCCACAATCCAGCCCCGCGCTCGGCGCAGCGCGAGCGCGGGGTACGAGGGTGTCGCCAATTTGCCGGCCGCGGAGGCGGCCGGGACAACGCCGCCCGATTCGCAACAGAAGCGCGATACGCTAGCGCCTGTGGCGGTCGCCTCCGCGGCCGCACTTCCATATCACCACCGATACCCCCGCGCTCGTGCTACGCCGAGCGCGGGGCTGAATTGTGCGTGCGCGCCTCCGCGCGCAACCGTCCTCCATGGGATGCTTACGGACGGCTTCTCGGCAACTCAAGGGCGTGGAGAAAACCTTCGCGTCGTACGCAGAAACTGCTGAGCGCAGAGGACACAAGCTCTCCGTGATCTCTGTGTCTCTGGTGAAATGCCTTCATTCATCGCACGGCACGCCGCCGCGTAATCCCGCGCGAGATGAACTTGTAAACAATCCCCTTCGCCACATCGAGCACGTACAACTCCCCCGACACATCCTCCCCGAAGCTGCTGATTCTGATCGTGGTCGTGAACAGCGCCTTTGATGTCCAGACGCCGTTTGTTTGCGTCGCCATCCAGATCGTGCCGGCGCAGTAGTCGCCGTAGAGGTAGGCGCCTTTGAGCGATGGGATCTGGCTGCCGCGGTAGCGGTAACCGCCGGTGATCGAGCAGGCGCCCTGGGCGTGCGAGTATTCGAGGATCGGCATGGTGAAGGAGGGGTCGGTGCAATTCGTCGGCGGGTTGTAGCAGTGGAAGCCCTCCATCTTTCGCCAGCCATAGTTCTCGCCGCCGATGCTCGTGGCGGGCTGGAGATCGACCTCCTCGTACGTGTCCTGGCCGACGTCGCCGATCCAGAGGTCGCCGGTCGCACGGTCGAAGCTGAAGCGCCAGGGATTGCGTAGTCCGTATGCCCAGATCTCATTCCGGGCGCTGCCGCGGCCGAAGAACGGATTCGAAGCGGGGATCGTGTAGGGCAATCCATGGTCGACGTCGAGACGAAGGAGCTTGCCGAGGAGCTGCGTCATATCCTGGGCGTGGTTGTTGGGATCGCCGGCGGAGCCGCCGTCGCCGGTGCCGATGTAGAGATAGCCGTCGGGCCCGAACTGGAGCTGGCCGCCGTTGTGATTGGCGAAGTCGGGATGCGGAATGGTCAGCAGGATCGTGCCCGAGGCAGGATCGGCGCGGTCGGGATCGTTCGCTGACACCTGGTAACGTGCGACGCTGTTGTCGCCAAGGCGGTTGGTGTAGTAGACGAAGAAGAAGCCGTTGTCGCGGTAAAGCGGGTGGAAGGCGACGCTGAGCAGGCCGCGCTCACCGCCGCTGAGAACGAGCGAGCGGATGTCGAGAAACGGCGTGGCCCGCAGGCCGAGGACGTCGTAAATCTGGATCATGCCCACCTGCTGCGTGATGAAGAGCCGCGTGTCGCCGGCGTGCGTCAGCGCCACCGGCTGACTGAGGCCCGAGGCGATCGGCAGAAGCGCGACGTCCTGCGCCGACGCGGTTGTCACCAGAAGCAGGAGGATGAGAGGGAGGGTGCGAGACATACCCGAACCAGATGCAATCGGTTCGCCTAGCCGGCACGGCCGGCGGCGTTCGTTGCCCAAGGCCCAGCCGCCGTTTGCGCTTTGACGTATCTACCGCGCAGACTCACAGGAAGCCTTCATACCGAGTGCGGGATGGCCCGCTCCGCGCCGCAGCATCGTTCGACCTCGGCATCCATGCGTCCGGCCATCATGAGAAACAGCATCCGGTAGTCGGCAGCCAACGAGAAGAAAGGGTGCCCGAAGGTGGCCGGCTTGTTGTGCTCGACGAAAAAGTGGGCATACCAGGCGAAGGCGTAGCCGACGACCGGCACGGCGATGAGGAACCAGAGGTTGATGGCGAAGGACAGCCCCAGCATGACGATCGAGAGCACCGACCCGATGGCGTGCAGGACGCGCGTCCGCGCGTCCGCGTGGGCGCGCACGTAGTCCGGCCAGAAATCGGCAAAGCGGTGAATCATGGAATGCCGGCGGATTCTCCCACGACTTTCCATGGCACTTCAATTGCTCGGGTTCTGTCCATGCCGAACGATTTCGAACAACTGCTGAAAGACATCTTTGGTGAGCCTCTCCACAAGCTCAGCCAGTTCTCCTCCGAACAGTCACAGCGTCTCCAGACGCGCCTCCATGAGTTTGCCCGCGATGCGGTGAAAGACGAGCTGGCGAAACTTCATGCCGAGGTGGGGGATCTTCGCGCGCGCGTCGCGGAGCTGGAGAAGGAACGGGTGGAGGAGCCTTTGTAGTTCATCCTGACGGCGAGCGTAGCGAGCCTGTCAGGATCTCCGGTGAATGCGCGCAGCCGTGCGTTTTTGGCCGGTGTCTCGCGGCGCACGTGAATTCGTGAATCCGTACGTTTCAGCCAGTCCCGCGCGGTGCCACCGGAGATCCTGACAGGTTCGCTGCGCTCGCCGTCAGGATGAACTGCTGGCCGACTAATCCTGCGGTTCGCGCAGCGAACCGTCAGGATCTCCGGTGAATTCGCGCATCTGTGTGTTTTTGGCCGGCGTCCCGCGGCGCTCGTGAATTCGTGCATCCGTGCGTTTCAGCCAGTCAAGCGCAACGCCACCGGAGATCCTGACAGGCTCGCTGCGCTCGCCGTCAGGATTCAGCTCAGAACGCGTACCCCAACGTAATGAAGTACGCGAACGGCCGCTCGAAGACCGGTTTTCCGGTGTCGTCGTAGCGCAGGATCTGGCGCTTGAGCTTGTAGCCGAAGTCGAAGCGCACCGGACCGACGGGTGAGAGGTAGCGCAGACCGGTGCCGACGCCGTATTTCAGATCGCCGAAGCGGATGTTCGTCTCCGCGTAGGTGTTTCCCGCATCGACGAAGAGCTGGGCACCGATCGGACCGGCGATCGGGAATCGGTACTCGGCGTTGAAGATGAAGAGCGAACGTCCGCCGAGCGGCGCCGTCGTGTGGCGGCCATTCGAATCGACGATATCGATGAGTGTTGGACGGCAGCCCTCATCGATCGACGCCTTCGTCGGGCAGGCCGTGCCGAGGAGATCGAGCGCGTAGGCGCGGTTCGACGTGTCGCCGCCGGAGGTGAAGCGCTCGGACAGCGGCACGCCGCTCGTCGGAATCAGAGCGCCGGTTGCCGGATCGATGGTGGTTCCGGCGCCGAGGTCCTGGATCAGGCCGACGCGGCCCGACATCGCGAACGTGCTGTTGTCAGTGACCGGCAGGTACCACGACGTCTGCGTGAACTCTTTGAGAAAGCGTGCGTCGGCGGCGAGGAAACGGAACGCGTACTCCACCGAGGCCGTGGTGAAGAAGCCGCGGTGCGGGTTGAGCGAGTCGTCGCGCTTGTCCCAGAAGAATGTCGGGGTGAGACTGGAGATGGAGACGTTCGTGGCGTTGCGGTCAAGGCCGGGCAGGATGACGCTTTGCGCCAGCGCGCAGAGATCGCCGCTCTTGTGCTGGATGATGCATTCAGCGATGCGGTATTCGTAGCGCAGCGACCAGCGCGTCTGGAAGCGGGCAATGCGCGAGGCCTCGATGAATCCGCCGCGCTGACGGATGTGCGTGGTAGGACGGAAGTCGTCATTCTGGAACGCCGTGACTTCCACGGGAAGGTCCCACCTGCCGATGAAGGGCTCGCGGTAGGTGAGGAAGACATCCTGCCGGTTCGGCCGGGCGTAGATCAGCTCCAGGCCGAGGTAACGGCCGGTGCCGAAGAGATTGCGCTGAGCGATCGACGCAGACGCCAGGGGTGCGACGCGGCTCGCACCGGTGTCGGGGATGAACGGCGCGGTGGCACCGAGGGCGCCCGCGAGGGTGAGGTCCTTCCCCTCGGCGACAGAGATCGTGACATTGCGCTCGGCGACGTCGGTGGATGCCTGGGCCGGTTGAATGTCGACGCGCTGGAAGATGCCGAGGCGGTAGAGCCGCTGCTGCGCTTCGAGGATCGAGGTGTAGCTGAAGGGCTGCCCTTTCTCCAGCTCCGCCGTGTGGAGAACGACGTTGCTGTTCGTGTAGGTGTTGCCGCGCACGACGACGTTGCCCAACACGATCTTCGGTCCTTCAGCGATTGTGTAGACCACGCGCGCCGAGACTTTGTCCGCGCTCACTTCTTCACGCACATGAACCTGCACCTCGGCGTTGCCACGGTCGGAGTAGAACGTTTGCAGCGCGATGACGTCGTTGCGCTCGAGCGTCGGGTTCAATGCATCGCCGGTTCTCAGCGTGGGTGCCGGCAGGTCTTTCGTCGCTACCTGCTCGTTTCCTTCGATAGCGACCGATGCCACCATCGTCTGCGGTCCCTCGGTGACCGGGAAGTCGATCGTCATCGCATCCGTGGCGACGTTCGTGTTGACCACCGGCGTGCCGGCGGTAGCGGCGAGGAAGCCATGAAGCCGGTAGTACGACTCGAGCGTGGCCCGGTCGGCGGCGATCTGCTCGCGTGTGACGCCCTGCGGACGACGAAACAGCGAGGCAAAGATTCCCTTGATGCCTCCGCTCGGAGACGTGGCGACGACACCCTGCAGTGTCTTGGCGCTCAGTTTGTCACTGCCGGTAAACGTGACCGCGGTCAAGTGGAACTGCTGCCCGGGATTGACGTGGAACGTCGATGTCCAGACGTTGCCGGTCAACGACTCCTCGGTATCGACGGCGGCGTTGTAGAAGCCACGCTGCTGCAACGCGGTGATGATATCCGCCGCCGCGCGGTCGACGACGTCTTCGCTGTACGGCTGGTTGCGACGGTATGGCAGAAGTCCGCGCAGGGATCCGCGGGAGATGCCGGTGACTTCGACCTTTACGAGCGGGCCTGTCGTCGCCGTGTATCGCAGGGCCACTTTGTGCGTAGCCTTGTCGTAGGTGTTGCTTTCGTAGCGGACGCTCGCCTTCCGATACTCCTGACGCAGGAGCCACTGGCGCATCCGGTCGGCGTCGAGGCGTGCCTCGTCGAGATCGAATGACTTGCCCGGGCCGTGCTTCATCCGGTCGATGAGCTGCTGCGCGTTGAACGGCGCGGTCTCGCCATTGATGGCGACCGTGCCGACAGTTGCGTGGAGACCTCGGGTGACGTGAAAGATGACGGCGGCGCGGCTCTGCTGCCGCAGGAACGACGTCTCGGGATCGACGGTGGCGTCGAGATAGCCGGATCGCTTGAGCAGATCCTGAACAGCGTCTGCGCCATGGTCGACGGCGTTCAGCGAAAGGATGTCGCCGAGGTGGAAGGCCAGGATGCGGAGTGCTCGGTCGCGGTCGGCGCCGTTCAGTCCATCGAAGTCGATCGAGGCGATGCGGAAGTTCGTGTAGAGTGCGAAGACGACGGCCACGCCGTTTCCTGACGGCGCGGAGTCGACCCGGATGTCGCGGAAGTTGCCGGTGGCGAAGAGGCTCTTGACCGATGACTGCACGTTGCGAATCGACAGCGGCTGGCCGACTTTGACGGTGACGTAATGGTTGAACGTGGAGGTATCGACGCCGGAGTCGGCGTGGAAGCCGACGCTCTTCACGATCGCGCCTGTCGGTGTGGCAACGGTAGTCGTGGGGATCGTGATCGGCGGCGCCGCCGGAACGCCGGCCGTCGACGCACTGGCCGACGTGTTGAACGACGTCAGCATCGCCAGCGGGTTGTGGCCGTTCATCCCCCAGTTCCAGTGGCCTTCGTAGCGCCGCCGGAAACGCGCCTCGATGTCGTATTCGTTGGAGAGCGCATCGCGCGTGAATTGCAGCACCCAGTCAGGGGTGACCTGCCACTCCAGCGAAACGCGGTTCCTCGAGTCGCGCGTGTTGTAGAGGACCAGGATGCGGACGTCGTTCGAGATCCGTTTCTCGAACGACACTTTGGTCCCCGGATCGCCGGTCTTGTCGAGGTCAGCGGCGTCGGAGGAGATGGCGAAGGAGTCGATGAACGAGAGCGCGCTGGAGTTCAGCAGGCGGCTCAATGACTGGAAGAGAAGAGTGCGGCCGGTGTTGGCGGCCGTGGGTGACGCGTTCGGGTTGGTGTTGCGCGTCAGCGCGCCGAAGCCGAGAAGCGAGAAGAGGGTGATGTCGCTGGCCGGGGGATCGCTGGTGATCGACGGAGTCAACCGGTCGAGCGTTCCGGTGAGCGTCACCGTGACGTCGAGAGGTCCCGACTCCACCTCGGAGATGCCGCCGCTCACGCGCGCCTCGAGGGCGACGTCGAAGTAGGGATCGATGCGGAACGGATTCTGGAAATTGATCGAGCCGCGCACAACCCGATAGTCGATGTCCTGAAAGCGGATCTTGCCGCCCTCGTTGAGCGTGACCAAGCCGAGGATCACCGGATTGCCGAGCGTGCCGGTGACTTCGATGTCGGCGCTGCCGGCGAAGTCGGCGATGTTGTTGCGCACGGCCAGCGTGTTGTCGCTCGTCAGGTGCAAACGCAGCCCGATACGGTCCTGCCACGACGCGCTGATGATGGGCGTGACACCACGGCGGGCAAGAACCGCGTTGAGCAGCGCGGTGCCGATGTCGATGTCGCGGAAGTAGAGCGCGCGGTTGACGGTAACGTCACCGGTGAGGACGGCCCGATCGAGATCGCCGCTGAGGAGCAGCGAGAAGTTGCCTTCGACCGTGAGCCCTTCGTAGTAGCGAATGGCGACCTCGGTGCCCTGCAGCGTGACACGAACGCTCTTTGGCGTCGTGCCGTCGAGCACGACCGAGCCGCCGAGAACGATCTGGCCGCCGCCGAGATGGGCGCGAATAGAATCGATGTCGATCCGGTCCTCGCGGAAGACGAGCGTGCCGGTGATGGCGTCGATCACCTGCGGGAATCCGGGGATGCGCACCGAGGCGCCCTGGAACTCGGCGGTGCCGTTGAAACGCGGCTCGGTCAGAGTGCCGGTGAGCGCGCCGGCGACGGCGATGTGGCCGTCGGCACGCAGGTCAGGGACGAAAAGCTGCAGCAGCGCCGCTTCGAGCGCGCCGTGCAGATCGACGTTGAGCCGCTTCGCGCCGGTCAGCTCCGCGAAGCCGCCGACGGTGAAGGCCGTGGAGCCGGTCTGGCTGAGCGACAACTGGAAATCATCGAAAACGATGCGGCCGTCGTGCAGGCTGAGGCGCATCGGCCGCGCGGGAACGAAGGCGTGCTCGGACACGCGGACGTTGAATTCGGGGAAGGTGGCATCGATGCGCAGCGCCTCGATCGAAGTGAGCTTGCCGCCGAGCTGCAGGTTCGCGGTCAGGTTGCCTGCGGCTGGAAGTGACGCGGTCTTCGGCGACAGCGCCAGCGCTTTGGCAATGTCGGTCACCTTCACCTGCACGAGGCCGGAAAGCGTGCCGTCTTCGGCAACGCTGCCGTTGCCGTCGATGGTCAGCACTCCCGCGGCCGAGCCGTGCACGATGAGCTGACCGTTGCGGGTGGTGATGGAGAGCGTCGGCGGCGGTGCGTCCGGCGGCAGGTTGAGACCGCGCAGCGAGGCTTGATTGAGCGTCGCTTCCAGCACGAGCTCGGGTTGCGTCAACGTTCCCGCGCCGGTGGAGCTGAGCGTGATGTTGCCGCCGAGGATGCCCGCCAGCGACGAGAGCAGTTTGACTTTCGACAGATCGATCGACGACGACTTGATCGAGTACGAGAACTGGTTGGTGCCGAAATCGATCTGCGCTTCGCCGGTGATCGTACCGGCGGGTGCCACGACCGTGACGTTCGTCGCCTTCAACGCCCCTTGCGTGAATTTGATGTCGGCCTTCGCGCTCGTCATCGGCTCGCCGTAGATCGAGCCGTTGGAGATGGTGACCAGACCCGATCCTTCCAGCTTCGCTTTCGGACCGCTGAGGTGCAGCCGGCCGCTGATGTCGCCGGTGACCGGCTGCTTGCCGAGATCGAGGAAGGTGATGATCTCGGCGACCGGGAACGAGGTGGTGTTGATGTCGAGGTCGAACGATGTGTTTCCCTTGCCCGGCAGCCAGGCCACGGTGCCGTTGAGCCGCAGGTCGCCCCTGTTCAGACTAACGCCCAGACTAACGCCCAGACTAACGCCCTGATGAACCTGGAAGTTGGCGAAGGTGACTTTGCCTTCGTCAGGCGTGCCGGTGACGACGAGCTTGCCGGTACCGGTGCCTTTGATGGCCAGCTTGAGATCGACGGCCTTAATGGCCCGGTCGACGTTGTAGTTCACGGCATCGAGTGCGAGATCGAATTGCGGCGAGGGTCCTTTGTCGGGGAAGGTCAGCGTGCCGGTCATCGACAACCGCGCGGCACCGTCGCGGAAGGTGGCGCGCTCGAAGGTCATCACGCTCTTCGCGCCGTCGTAGCGAAGGTCGATCTCGGAGTCGCCGAGGAGGATGTTGTTGTACTTCGTTCCACTGCCGGCGATCCGCGCCACGACCTCGGGTGATTTGATCTTGCCGCGTACGTTGCCGGTGACGTCGCCGCTCCCGCCGAGGCCGAGCAGCGTGTAGCTCTTCTTTCCGGCCGAGTGCGCGAAGTTGTAGCCGATGCGATCGAGCTCGCCGAAATCGCCGCTGTGAATTTTCATCAGCAGGTCGGTCCAGGCGTCTTCGATGCGGAACTTGCCGGTGAAGTCGATCGTCGATGCTTCCGTGGTGAGCTGCGCGCGCCGGAAGGTGACCACGCCGTTGTCGAGCGCGAAGTCGGTCGAGCCGCCGAGGGGGATCGGGTACGCGGCGTCCGAGAATGCCTGCGCATGCCTGGCCAGCGTGGCGTTTCCCTCGCCGGCGCCGGCCAGTATCCGATCCTTGTTCCAGTGATAAACGAGATGCCCGGTAGCGCCGCCGCGCAGACCGTTGTCTTTGATGCCCCAGTCGCTGAACAATTTTTCGAGCGAGACCCCGCTGTAGCGAAGGTCGGCCTTCATCGGGTACGGCTCGACGTACCGCGGCAGGTCGTAGTGCCCGGCAATCGTGCCGCCGCCGTACGATGCGCGCTGGATGTCGACGATGGTACGGTCGCCGGTGATGTTCATCGTGCCTCGGACGTTGGCCAGGTCGTAAACGTCGGCGCTGATTTTCGGCGCCAGCCAGCCGCCTGTGATCGAGACCGCGCCCCCTTTGCCGCGCAGCACGCCATCGACATCGACCAGACCGTCGAGCACGTTGTTGACTTTGAAGGTGTCGCGGACGCGATTGAGCCCGACCTGCGCTGTGAGATGAAGGTTGTAGACGGCGTCGCTGAGCGGCGCGGCCTTCCCGTTCAGGAAGATGCGCAGATCCGGCCCGCCCTCGAGCGCGACAGACTGGATGTCGAGATTGTCGGGCGTGAATCGGAACTGGCCGCGCAGCGCTGTTCGGATCGGCAAGGCATCCGGAAGATTGACCGCGAATTGAGGGCTGGTGATCACACCGGCGTAGAGGTCTTCCTTCGGCGTGACGTTGATGGTTGAAGTGATGTCGCCGGCGGTCGCAGTGATCGAGTGGCGGCGGTCGAGAAACTCGAAGGCGCCGCGCGTGACGTACAGGTTGCCGAGGTCCAGGTGATAGATCTCGTAACGCGACGGCGGTCCGCTATTCCAATGCGGGAAGTTGTGCGCGAGCTTGGAGCCGGCCGGGTAGATCTCGAAGTTGAGATGCGGCTCGACGATGTCGATGCGTCCGACGCGAATCTTGCGTCCCCAGAACGAGTCGATCCCGCCGGTGAGGATGAGTTGTCTGACGGTAGCGAAGTAGGGGTGGAGCGCGCCCGGCGCGTTGGCGATGCGCAGGTCATTGATGATGATGCGGCTCTGCCGTCCGCCCTCGATCTGCACCGATCCGACGTCGACGTTGCGGCCGAGTCGCGCTTCGAGCGTCTTTTCGATGCGCAGCCGCACCAGCCCGGCGAAGCTCGACGACCCGAGGTACCACCAGCCGCCGCCGATGACCAGCGCAAGGAGCACGAAGAGGCCGATGGTGGAACACCCCACCCACTTGAGGCAGCCCCACATGGGGCCTCTCCTCTGCCTCTCTCGCGCGGAGCGGTGATGGTGCTCCTCGGCTACTGGTTCGATCGTCATTTCGTCGAGGCCGACAACCCCTGCTAACTGCGAGCCAAAAGATAGAGATCACGGAGGTTATTGCCGGCGGGGGGAATCATAATCGTCTCCCCGATCACTTCGGCGACGGCGAGGCTGTTGGAGCGGGCCAGCTCCCGCTTCGCGAATGCACGATCGATCTTCGCGGGAAGGGAGATGGCGACGGCGGCGACTCCGCTATTCCCGTCGATGCCATCGGAGGTGCCGAGAAGGGCGTCGATATTCATATTCTCCCGCGCCAGCGCCATCCGTACCGCGAGCTCGACGCATCGTCCTCCCTTCCCGTTTCCTTGCCTCACCACCGTCGGTTCTCCTCCCGCGATCAGCACTTCGCCGCTCCGCAACAATTCGGCCATCTCCAGTAACTCGTGCGCGGCGTCGCTGACGTCCGATTCGATCTGCTGTTCGACCACGACCGGTGAAAGGCCGAGTGATGTCGCGATCTCCGCCGCCGCGGCGACGAGCGTGGAGTTGTCGGCGATGAGTGACACGCGGGAGTCATCGATCTCTTTGACGGTGTCGGGGCAGCCGTCGTCGCGAAGTCGGGCAACGATTCGGTCACATCCGCCGAGCTTTTGCAGAATCGCGATGGCGTCGTTCTTTGTCGTCTTGTCCGGAAGCGTCGGTCCGGACGCGACATCGGCCAGCGCACCGGTGGAGACATCGGAGTAGACCAGCGTGACACTGCGCTTCACCCGCGCCGCCAGCCGCCCCCCCTTGATCGCCGAGAGATGTTTGCGGACGCAGTTGATCTCGGCGATCTTCAACCCAGATGCCACGAGCTTCTCGTTGACCTCGATGAGATCGCGATCGCTGAACCAAGGAGCAAGCGGCTGCTCGATGCATGCGGATCCGCCGCCGGAGATGAGGAAGAGGATCTCGTCGTGTGCTGCAACGAAGTCGAGCAGTTGTCTGCCGGCTGCGAAGCTGGCCGCGGTGATGTTTGGATGGCCACCTTCGACGACATGCGCGCGTTTTGCCGGCCTTCGATAGCCGGCCGGGATTGCAACGAAGGCATCGACATCGTCGTCAAGCCCGTCGCGCAACGCTCCCGCGCACTTGCCGATGGCGACGACGTTGCGCGGCATGTCGGGCGTCGTACGAATGAGACGCTCAGGCGCGCAGGCGTCGAGAGCACGGAGATAGATGGATCTGAGTTGGTCGCGCAAGTAGCCGTGATCTTACGGGGATTCTGCCCAGCGCAATCCAAAGGTTGGCATCTCGCGCACGTCGAGTAAGCTAATGGCGTGAGCGAGAAAGATGTCGCGGCGTCTGTCGGGCCAGATGGCCGTACGTACCAGCAGTATCTTGATGAGCGCAAACTTCTCGTCGACAGCGAAAGTGCTGCGGGTGAAGGATTTGACAAGACTCTTCTCACGCTCTCCGCGGGTGCGATCGCGCTTTCCGTAACGTTTGTCGAGAAGGTTGGGTCTGCAGGAACGTTCAAACCGCTGCTCTACACCTCGTGGGGCATTCTTGCGTTTGGTCTTCTATTGAACGTTCGAGCCTTCATGCTTCTTCAAAACTCCTACAACCGTCTCCTGGACATGAATGACGAGACCTTTGAAACTGGAAGAACTGATCTCACAAACCCGTTTCGGAAACGGGTTGGCGATTTCAATCAGTATTCGTTTTGGTGTTTTGTCATCGGTATCGCTCTCCTGCTGATATTCGCGGGTGTAAACTACCAAGCGTCGTCGAAGGAATCGCCGCAGCCGGAAAGGATGGTCATCACGGTGGAAGACAACAAGGGCATCATCACGAGGATCTTCGAGGGCAGCTTCGCGAGAACTCCCGGTGGCCCGAACTCCGTAAAGCTTCCGCATGGGTCAAAGACACCGACGAGTGGCGGAAGCCAGTCCACGAATACCGGAACCGGTAGTCAGCCCGACAGCGGTACGTCTGGCACGCCGACCGGCACGAACAAACATTGAACTCGCCGAAAAGCCAGAACGGCCGGCAGGGAGCAACATCCCATTTTTCTCCGCTTGGCCCGGGATCTGTAAGGATGCAATCCGACATCAACCCCAAACAGCGCCGAACCTCCGGCTTCCTCCGAAAGAGCGCTGAAAGAGACCCGGCCTAATCATTTGGCAGCGCAGACCGGTTAAACCGCCGCCGTCCGCTTCG
This sequence comes from Thermoanaerobaculia bacterium, assembly GCA_017883235.1. Classification (GTDB taxonomy): domain Bacteria; phylum Acidobacteriota; class Thermoanaerobaculia; order Gp7-AA8; family Gp7-AA8; genus JADGNZ01. The sequence continues at coordinate 14,847 of JADGNY010000048.1, forward strand.
CCAGCATCTTCTTCAAATACTCCCCCGTCGGCGTGTTCGGCGTCTTGGCAATCTTCTCCGGCGTTCCGGTGGCGATGATGAAGCCGCCTCCATCGCCGCCTTCCGGGCCGAGGTCGATGACGTGGTCGGCGGTCTTGATGACGTCGAGGTTGTGCTCGATGACCACCACCGTATTACCGCGGTCGACGAGGCCGTGCATGAGGTGGAGAAGCTTGGCCACGTCGTCGAAATGCAATCCCGTCGTCGGCTCGTCGAGGATGTAGAGCGTGCGGCCGGTGGCGCGCTTGGCAAGCTCCTTCGCCAGCTTCACGCGCTGCGCTTCGCCGCCGGAAAGGGTCGTCGATGACTGGCCGAGCTTGATGTAGCCGAGGCCGACCTCGTCGAGCGTGCGGAGGATGTTGGCGATGCGAGGAATGTTGCGGAACATCTCCAGCCCCTGCTCGACGGTCATGTCGAGGATCTCCGCGATCGAGGAGCCCTTGTACGTGACCTGCAGCGTCTCGCGGTTGTAGCGCTTCCCGCCGCAGACGTCGCAGGTGACGTAGATGTCGGGGAGGAAGTGCATTTCGATCTTGATCTGGCCGTCGCCCTTGCACGCTTCGCAGCGTCCGCCTTTCACGTTGAACGAGAAACGTCCCGGCCCATACCCGCGCATGCGCGCCTCGGGGGTCTGGGCCATGAGGTTGCGGATCTCGGTGAAGAGCTGCGTGTAGGTGGCGGGATTCGAGCGCGGCGTCCGTCCAATCGGCGATTGATCGATGTCGATCACCTTGTCGATCAGCTCCAGGCCGTCGATCCGTTCATGCGCGCCGGGCGTGTCGAGGGCATCGAAGAAATGGCGCGACAGCGCTTTGTAGAGGATGTCGTTGACGAGCGTCGATTTCCCGGAGCCGCTCACGCCCGTTACGGCAATGAAGACGCCGAGCGGGATGGTGACGTCGAGGTTCTTGAGGTTGTTCTGCGTCGCCCCGCGGATGACGAGCTTGTTCTCGCTGATCGGCCGGCGCTGCGCCGGGACCGCGATCGATGCCTCGCCGCGGAGGTACTTCGCCGTCAGCGACGAGGGGAACGACTTGATCTGCTCGAGCGTCCCCTCGGCCACAACCTCGCCGCCGTGAACGCCCGCACGCGGGCCGAGGTCGATGATGTGGTCGGCGGTCTCGATCGTCTCTTCATCGTGCTCGACGACGATGACGGTGTTGCCGAGGTCGCGCAGCTCGAGGAGGGAGTCGATCAGCTTGCGGTTGTCGCGCTGGTGCAAACCGATCGACGGTTCATCGAGCACGTAGAGCACGCCCATCAGCTTCGAGCCGATCTGCGTGGCCAGACGGATGCGCTGCCCCTCGCCGCCGGAGAGCGTGGCCGCGCTGCGGTCGAGCATCAGATAGCCGACGCCGACGGAGCAGAGAAACCCGAGGCGGTCGCGGACCTCTTTGAGAATCTTGCCGGCGATCTGCTCTTCGCGCTGCGTGAGAGCAATCGTCTGGAAGAAATTCTCCGCATCTTTGAGCTGCAGCGCCACGATCTTGTCGATCGGCCGGCCGGCAACCGTGACGGCCAGCGCTTCCGGTTTGAGACGGCGTCCCTTGCAATCAGGACAGCTCATCGGCGTCATGAAACGCTCGATCTCCTCGCGGATATCGTCGTTGTCGGACTCCTTGTAGCGCCGCGCCAGCATCGGAACGACCCCCTCATACGTCCCGTTGTACGAGTAGGTGCTCTCGGAGCCGCTGAACTGGAATTTGATCTTCTCGTCGGAGCCGTGAAGGATGACCTGACGTGCCTTCTCCGGCAGGGCGTGCCACGGCGCGTCGATCTTGAACTTGTAGTGTTTGGCCAGCGTGTGAATCTGGCGAAGCCGCCAGTTCTCGGCTCCCTCCTTCCAGATGGCGATGGCGCCGTCTTCGACCGACCTGGTCCAGTCAGGGATGATCTTCTTCTCGTCGACTTCGAGAAGAACGCCGAGGCCGGAACAGCGTGGGCAGGCGCCGTAGGGGGAGTTGAACGAGAAGAGACGCGGCGTGATCTCGCCGAGGGAGATGCCGCAATCGGGGCAGGCGTAGGACTGCGACATCAGCTCTTCGCGGTTGCCCTCCTGATAGAGGATCTTCACCAGCCCCTTCGACACCCGCGTGGCCGTCTCGAGCGAGTCGGCAAGGCGTTGCTGGATGCCGTCTTTGACGACGAGGCGGTCGATGACGACGTCGATGGTGTGCTTCTTCTGCTTGTCGAGCGTGGGGGGATCGGCCAGCTCGATCGTCGTCCCGTCGACGACGGCGCGGGTGAAGCCTTCCTTCACCATCTGCAGCATCTGCTTGCGGTACTCCCCCTTCTTGCCGCGGATATAGGGAGCGAGGATGGTGAACTTCGTCCCGGTCGGCAACATGAGAAGCCGATCGACCATCTGCTGGATCGTCTGCGGCCGGATCTCCTGGCCGCAGCTCGTGCAGTGCGGCACGCCGATCGACGCGTACAGCAGGCGCAGGTAGTCGTAGATCTCGGTGACCGTGCCGACGGTCGAGCGGGGATTGCGCGACGTCGTCCGCTGCTCGATGGAGATGGCCGGCGAGAGTCCCTCGATCGAGTCGACGTCCGGCTTCTCCATCTGCTCGAGAAACTGCCGCGCATAGGCGCTGAGGGACTCGACGTAGCGGCGCTGGCCTTCGGCGAAGATGGTGTCGAACGCCAGCGACGATTTCCCCGACCCGGAGACGCCGGTGATGACGACGAACTTGTTGCGCGGAACGACGACGTCGATGTTCTTGAGGTTGTGCTCGCGGGCACCGCGGATGACGATGGATTCCATGTGTGTGGGTTGCTTGACCGCAACTCTAACTCCACTCCACCAAACGCTCTTCCCGCTCTACTGTATGTAGCAAACTTGACGTTCCTTTGAGGTTCGCTGATCGCCGCGATCTTCCCGTCAGCGCGACGTCGATTCCAGAAGCCAGGCCCCGTACGCCTCTGACACCGAGGCGACCGGCAGCACCACAAACTCCGGCACGTCGTATGGATGGCGCGCGAAGAGCGCATCGCGAAGGGCGTCAACGTTGGCGTCGACGGTTTTGATGACGAGCAGTTGTTCCCCCTCTTCGTCGACGCGTCCCTGCCATCGATAGATCGACGTCACACCCGGAACGATGTTGACGCACGCGGCCAGCCGTTGCTCGACCAGCTCGCGGGCGATCGGGCGCGCATCGAATCCGGCGCCGACTGTGGACAGGACGATCATGGGTGTCATAGCCCGTCATCATAGAATCCCGGCTCTGTGTTCCGCCGCCTCTTCCTCATCGTAGTCATCGCCATCGTGCTGGCCATCGTGCTGTTAATCGGGTACGAGTGGATCACTTTCCCCGACGTATCCGCGCTGGCGGCGAATCCGCCTGCGACGACGGCGTTCATGGAACAGCGCAAAGCCGAGCTGCGCGCCGCCGGAAAGAGCGACGCCATCGACTATCGCTGGGTGCCGTACGCGCGCATCTCGCCCTACCTGCGGCGCGCGGTGCTCGTGGCCGAGGACGATGCGTTTTACGAGCACGGCGGGGTCGATGTCGATGCGCTCCAGGAAGCGATCCGCAAAGACTGGGCGCACAAGAAGATGACCCACGGCGGCTCGACGATCACACAGCAACTGGCCAAGAACCTCTACCTCTCGCCGTCGCGAAACCCGTTGCGGAAAGTGAAGGAGTACTTCATCGCCCGTTCGCTGGAGAGCCACCTGTCGAAGAAGCGGATCCTCGAGCTCTACCTCAACGTCGTCGAGATGGGGGAGCGGGTGTATGGCGCCGAGGCGGCCTCGCAGGCGTATTTTCATTCGTCCGCGTCGGCGCTTTCACCATCGCAGGCGGCGCTGCTCGCGGGCTGTCTGCCGAACCCGCGTGTCATGAACCCTGCCGCGCCGAACAAACGCCTGCGCTTTCGCCAGCGCATGGTCCTCTCGCGCATGAAACGCTGGGGCTACCTCTTCGAGAAGGAAGTGCTGACGGAGAAGAAGCCGGAGCCCGCCGCTCCGGCGACGGAGACGACAGCCACCATCGACACGGCGTTGCAACAGACACCGCCGACGGACACCGCGACGCCGGAGCCGGCGCCGGAACCAACATCGACGGATACAGCGCCACCGGCAACGGAGACTGTGCCGCCACCGGAGACGACAACTACGTAGCCCGCCTGGGACCGCGCGCGTCTCGCGCGCGTTTGATGCTCGGCAGCCTGCCGCTCGCTTGTAAGCGCGGGCGAGACGCCCGCGGTCCCAGGGCTGCGCCACATCCAAACGTTGAGGTACGGCGAGACGCGAGCGCTCCGACGCAGCTCCCCGCTATGATGCCGGCCATGTTCGTCCTCTACGAGGTGCTGCTTTACCTCGTGCTGATTCTGGCGCTGCCGTACTTTCTCTTCGCGGGTGTGCTGCGCGGAAAGTACCTCGCCAATTTTTCGGAGCGGATGGGCTTTTATCGGACGCCGGCGGCGGCGCACGACCTCTGGATTCACGCGGTTTCGGTCGGGGAAACGCTGGCCGCGCGGCCCGTGGTCGACGAGATCCTGCGGCAGCGTCCGTCGACCACGATCGTTTTCACCACCACGACCATCACCGGCCAGGCGCAGGCGCGGCGGCTGTTTCCCGAGGCAACCGTGACCTATTTCCCGTTCGATTTCGCCGCGAGCGTGAAGCGCTTTCTGGAGCATCATCATCCGCGCGTATTCGCCACGATGGAGACCGAGATCTGGCCGAACGCCACCCGGCTCTCCCGCGCGCGAGGCCTTCGCCTGCTGCTGGCAAACGGGCGGATCTCCGACCGCTCGTTTCCACGCTATCGATTGCTGCGGCCATTCGTCGCGCCGGTGCTCCGGCAATACGACCGCATCCTGGCGCGGGAGGAGACCGACCGCGAGCGCTTCATCGCCATCGGCGCGCCGCCGGCGATCGTCGAGACGAGCGGCAACGTGAAGTTCGATTACCTGCCCGATGACCGGCCGCTGGAGATCGCCCCACGGTTGGAAACGCTCATCGCCGGCCGCAAGGTCCTCGTCCTCGGCTCGACGATGGAGGGGGAGGATGAGCCGCTGATTGCGGAGTTGGGAGGCTTCATCGCTTCCCACAATGCGTTCGTCATCATCGCGCCGCGCAAGCCCGAGCGCTTCGAGATCGTCGCGGGGCTGCTGGCAGCGGCGAAGATCCGTTACGCACGCCGCACCGATTGGAGCGACGGGCCGGCCAATGTGCTGCTACTCGATACCTTCGGCGAGCTTGCCAAGATCTATCACTTCGCCACCGCGGCGTTCATCGGCGGCAGTCTGGTGCGGACCGGCGGCCACAATCCGATCGAGCCGGCGGCGGCCGGGGTGCCGGTCTGCTTCGGCCCGCACATGTCCAACTTCCGCGAGATCGCCAGGGTCTTCCTACGCGACGGCGGCGCGGTCGAGGCACGCGATGCCGCCGCCGTCTTTATCTTCGCCGAACGGATGCTCGACGACGAAGCGGCCCAACGTGCCATGAGCGATCGCGCTCGGAGGACGGTCGAACAAAACCGCGGGGCGGCGGCGCGCACCGGCTCGCGCATCGTCGAGTTGCTGGCGTGACCACCCTCCTCAAACCGTTCGAGCTTCTCTGGCGCGGCGTGAACCGGCTGCGCCGCGTGCTCTACCGCCGCGGCCTCTTCAAGAGCAAGCGCCTTCCGCGTCCGGTGGTCTCGGTCGGCAACCTCGCCGCCGGCGGCGCCGGGAAGACGCCGGCCGTCATCACCATCGCCCGCTATCTGGCAAAGCGCGGCTTCCGCGTGGCCGTGCTCACGCGGGGCTATGGCCGTAACGACAAGGCCTCCGGCATCGTCACATCACTGGACGCCGCCCGCTTCGGCGATGAGCCGGTGCTGATGAAAAGCAAGCTGAAAAATGTTGATGTAATCGTCGGATCAAATCGATACAACAATGCGCTACAGTTTCTCAATCAGAACGATTGCGACTTATTCGTGCTAGACGACGGCTTCCAGCACCTGCAGCTCGCACGCGACGTCGACGTCGTCATCGACACCGCGGGCGGCGTGATGCGTGAAGGGCGCTCGGCTCTGGCGGATGCGGACTTCGTCATTCGACGCAACCTCCGTATCGCCCTACCGGAGGGATTGACCTCGAAGCGCCTCTTTGCCTTCGCCGGACTTGCCAATAACGATCAGTTCTTCGAGTCGCTGCGCGGTCTGGGACTGAACGTCATCGCCACGAAGAGCTTCCGCGACCACTATCGCTACACGCCGGCGGACGTCGCCGCGTTGAAGGACGCCGCCCGGGATGCTGGTGCCGAGGCCGTCGTCACGACGGAAAAAGACGCGGTCAAGATCGACGACCGTGACATCATCCCCATCGCCGCGGAGATGATCGTCGAGACCGAAGTACTCGAGGCGATCGCCGCCCGCATTTCCCGATGAGCCGCCGCCGCAAGAACGCGCTCCTGCAGCGTGTCGAATACGTTTTGTATCGCGCCGTTGTCCGCGCCGTCCGCTCGCGGTCCGACGAATCACTGCGTCGATGGGGAACACGTCTCGGCAGCTTGGGGCGCCGCGTCCTGCGCGGGCGCGACCGTCTGGCCATGCGCAACCTCGCCGCGGCGTTCCCCGGGAAGAGCGAGCCCGAGCGCCGCCGGATCGCCGACGAATGCTGGCGCCACTTCGGCCGGGAGGCGCTGGCCACCATCCGTATGCAGCACGTGCCAATCGAGGAGGTCCCGTCGCATTGCCGCTTTGTCAACGCACGGATCTTCGAAGAGGCCCAGGCCCGAGGCCGCGGCGTCGTTCTCCTCAGCGCGCATTACGGCGCGTGGGAGATTGCCGGGCTGGCCATCATGGCGCTGGTGAGGAACGTCAGCACCGTGGCCCGGCCGCTCGATAACGAGCTTTTGGAGGGCGACCTCGCTCGTTTGCGTGCCCGTACGGGCGCGGAAGTGGTCGACCGCAAGCGTGCAGCGCGCGTGTTGCTCAAGACACTCTCGCAGAATGGCGTCATCATCCTGCTTCCTGACCAGGCCGTGCAGCCGCGCGAAGGGGTTCTCGTCCCCTTCCTCGGGCGTCCGGCGTGGACGACGGACGCACCCGCAAAAATGGCTTTGCGTCAGGAGTCGGAGATTGTGTTCGCTTTTTGCATTCCGGACGCAACCGGGCACCACCTCGAATTTGAGGAACCGATCACGATCGATCAGTTGGGCGAGGACGAAAAGAACGCCGAAGCGCTGACCATGCGCATCAATGACGTTATTTCCCGACGCATCGCGGAGCGTCCGGAGTTATGGTTGTGGATGCACGACCGCTGGAAGGGGAACGCGTCGGGTGAGATCGAAGACGAAACAACAGATGCCCTGTGAAACAGTCGTAGTCGGCCTCAATTGGGTCGGGGACAACGTCCTCGCCCTGCCCACCTACCGGGCGCTCTATCACCGCTTCCGGAGCGAAGGGGGGATCACCGTGGCCGCTCCCCGTCACATCGCGTCGCTGCTCGCCTCGGCCGGCATCTTTCGCAATGTCATCTCCTGGAACGGCGATACGCGCGAGCGCATCCGCCTGCTGAAGGCCGGCCGTTTCCGCCGCGCGGTGATCCTCCCCAATTCGTTCCGCGCAGCCATGGTCGCCTTCGCGGCCGGCATCGGCGAGCGCTGGGGGTATGCGACCGACGCGCGCGGCATGTTGCTGACGCACGGCGTGCGCCGCGATCCGTCACGGGGCCACCAGCTCGACGACTACACGACGCTGCTCGCGGCGATGAATGCCCCGCGCGTCGTCGACGAGATCCCGACCATGACCATTCCGCCGCATGTGCGGGAGCGGGCGGGGCGCCTCCTTCGCGATGCCGGAGTCCGGCTCGACGAGCCGCTGTTCGGCCTGCACGCCGGCGGCCTTTACGGGCGCGCCAAGCATTGGGGCGACGACCGCTACGGCGAGCTGGCTGAGCGGCTGCGCGGTGCCGGCTTCCCGGTCGTGTTGCTGACCAGTCCCGGAGAGAGACATCAGGCCGACACCATCTCCGCGGCGATCGGCGGGATACCGATCATCGGCGACGACGGCGACGTGCTGCATCTTGCCGCCGCGATCTCGCACTGCTCGGTGGTGGTCACGAACGACAGCGGACCGCTGCATCTGGCCACGGCGCTGGCCGTCCCGTCCGTCTCGATCTTCGGTCCGACCGATCCCGACCGCACGGTGATTCCCGGCGCATCGCGCGTCGTCCGCAAACCGTTCGCCTGCCAGCCTTGCTACAAACGCGAGTGTCCGCTGATGCACCACGGCTGCATGAACGAGATCACCGTCGACGATGTCTTCGCCGCCGCGGTGGGACTGTTCAACGAGATCGACGGGAAAATCGAGACCGACGGTGCGGGGGCTGTGGCGTTCGGTAGTGAATAGCTGGCGCTTCGCGCGTTGTCGGTTGTCGGTTATCAGTTGTCGGTTGATTCCGCGAGCGGCGCCTCACAACCGATAACCGACAACCGACAACGCGGCGAAGCCGCTGGCAGGCGACCTATAATCGCCGTCATGCCTGCTGACGACGAAGGCCGGTTGTACAAGATCGGCGAGGTCTGCAAGATCGCCGAGGTGCAACCATACGTGCTGCGGTATTGGGAGACGGAGTTTCCGCCGCTGGCGCCGAACAAGAGCGGCGGCGGACAGCGTCTCTACACCCGCCGCGAGATCGACGTCATCCTTCGCATCAAGCAACTGCTCTACTCCGAGGGCTTCACCATCGCCGGGGCAAAGAAGAGGCTCGACATCGAGATCGCCTCACCGGGCGGCGGTGAGGTTGCCGCGCCGGCCGCGCCGCCGTCGAAAGGCGTCACCAAAGCGCTCGGGGATGTGAAGCGGGAGCTGACGGCGATCCTGCGTCTTCTCGATTCGTAACTGCGCTTCGCGCGTTGTCTGCGGCTTCGCCGCGTTGTCGGTTGTCTGCGCGCTGCGGCGCGCGTGGTCAGCGGGCCGCATATTGGTTGATCGGGCTGCTTTACGTGGGTTGAGCCAATCAGAATCCGTCGCGTCAACCGACAACCGAACACGACAACGCGGCGATAGCCGCAGACAACCGACAACGCGCCGAAGGCGCAGACAACGCGCAAAGCGCAGTTTACGCAGGCGGCTTCTCCTTCTCCGGCTCCGGGAGGTCTCCCGCCGGCACGTCGCTTCCTTTCTTCTCGGGAACTTTGAAGCCGAGGTAGGTACCGGAGCTGATACCCATCAGGCCGAGCAACGTGGCGCTGAATTCAGGCATCTCCAGGTTCTTGTACACATTCCCGCAGAAGATCACTCCCAGCACGATGGTCCAGACGAACATCTGGAAACGATGGAGGCTTATGCCGGTCGGATCGCTCATGACATCGTTCAGAAATCCTTTCGTTGTTCCGCCTGGCTCGTCCGGCTGCGGAGTGTCCTTTTTCTGATCGATCAAAGTTGCGGCCAGCGCGGTTCCCGCGCCGATCCCGATGAGAGCGAGCACGGACGCGGTGATGGTGTCCAGCTCGTCGGTGATCAGCCACATGAAGATGTAGGCCGCGACGACAAGGAAGAACCAGAACGACATCTGGAAAAGCGACAGCGAATAGGGCCGCTGACTCGGCACGGGATGGTTCCCGCCGCGGATGAGGCTCGTGGAGCGGCAGAGATAAATGAAGATGCCAAGCGCCAGTGCGATCAGGCCGATGAACACCACGAATTGAGGCTTGGGAATGATCTCGAGATTGAGGCTGGCCGAGCTCGGGATCGAGAACTGCAGATCCGATCCGACGCTCACGGTCACGTTCTTGGTGAAACCTCTCGGGCTGCCGAGCAGCGTATGCCAGGCCACTTCGTCATCCTTTTCATCCTTATCCCGCAGAAGGCGATAGCGGACGTGCCCCCTCTCCTTGTCGCAAGACTCCGCCTTGTCCGCTTTGATCGGCATGCCGTCGAGGAAGAGCACGATGCCTTTGCAGTTGCCGTTTGCCTGCTTCAGCAACGTACTGAAATTCCGGACATGCACGGAGATCCGATCGTCGAGCCCTGCCTTGTCCACCGTGTTGAAGTACGAATGGACGTAGTACACCCTCGGGGCGCCGCCGGTGTCGGGAGGGTCAGGTGGCGCATCCGGCGGCTCCCACTGGGCCAGAACAGCCGTGGCCATGAACAGGGAGAGAACCGCGACGAGCGTCGATCGCATACGTACCTCGTTTCTGCTGGAGTTGTGGACTGCAACGATTCTAAGACAAAGAGCCCACTACCGTTTCAACAGATTGCAACCGGCGGCGTAGGTGGGAAACATGAAGCACATGCGAATCGCTCAAGCTCTCCTCCTCTCGCTGGTCACACTCACCTTAGTCACCTGCACATCCGATTCGGACGACACCGATCGCCGCCCGCGGAGCTATCCCGGCGGCGCGGACGGCGGCCGGACCGGCGTCGCCGCGCGTGCCAGCGCGGGCGACGGGTTGGACATGATGCCGCCCGGCGACTGGTGGCGCGACCCGCAGATCAGCGTCGCCGTCACGCTGACCCCCGATCAGCTCGCGTCACTCGACAAGATCGGCCACGAGCAGAGCGAGGAGATCGCCAAGCTCGAACGCGACAGCATGGTCGCCGCGCGCGACCTGCGGACCGTGGTCGACTCGAGCCAGCCGACAGCGGAAGACATCACCGGCGCCGGCCAGCGCCTCCGCGGCGTCCGCGACGCGCTGTTCGATCACCGCATTCAGATGTTCGCCGCCGAGCGCACGCTGCTCACCCAGACGCAGTGGAGCGCGCTGCAACAGGCTCTGGCCTCGCGCAACCGCCCGGACCGCGACAATCGCGACGGCTACGGAAGGCGCGGCCGGGGCGGGATGGGCGGCCGGGGACGGTTCCCGGGGTAAGCCTCGCATATCCCGGCTTCGCGATGTTGCACGAGCGGTTGGCATCGTTCCATTTTCAATCGATTTCAATCGACTCTTGATCGACGTTGATCGAGTTTTGATCGACGTCAATCGACTCTTGATCGACGTCAATCGACCTTTGATCGACGTCAATCAACTCTTGATCGACGTCAATCGACCTTTGATCGACGTCAATCAACTCTTGATCGACGTCAATCGACCTTTGATCGACGTCAATCAACTTTTGATCGAAAGGGATCGATTTTTGATCCCCATCGATCAACTCCTGATCGAAAGGGATCAATTTTTGATCCCCATCGATCAACCTTCGATTGAACGGCGAGCGATGAGCCGTCGAGCAAAGGCCGCCATTCAGGGCCGCCGACGATTCGGGCGTGCAACATGTAGTCTCCCTAACGCCGAATCCAAGCTGCACGCGGCTGCGCGAAAAAAGTACCGGAAGAGGACACGGGCGTCGAGAATCCAGACGTCGATGTCGAGGTCAGCGTTTCAAGCCTTGACCGTTGCGATGTACCAGTGGTTCTCGAACGGGTCGATGACGAACGCCCCACGCTCACCGTACGGCGCATCGGCAGGCGGCCTGACCGACCGCGCGCCCGCGCGGAGGGCGCGGTCGTAGGTGGCGTCGACGTCCGGCACGTAGATGTGGATGGCGGCAGCCATCGGCTGCGCGTCGTCGTGAGCCTCGCCCAGCTCGATCATCGAATCGCCGATGCGCACTCCCGCGTGCGCGACCTCGCGGCCGGCCATCTCGGTCACATGCTCCACCATGGCCCCGAACGCGTTCTCCAGGAACGAGATGAGCGCCCTCGCCCCTTTCGCATGCAGGAACGGGGTGATGGTGTGATACCCCGCGGGACGCGGACCGACGCCCGGCTCTTTGCGCGGCTTGCTGCCGCTGCCAGCGAACCGCCGCTGCAACTCCTCCTCGGTCACGTTCTCCTGATGAGTTGCCAGGTACCAGACGTTGCCCCAGCGATCCTTCACCCCCCCTTCGCGATCGCCGTACGGCTGGTCGGTCAGCGGTTGCATGGCGGTGGCGCCGGCGGCAAGGGCGCGGGCGTACGCGCCGTCGACGTCGTCGACATAGACGTGCAGCGCCATCGGGAACGGCTTGAATTCGCCTTCGACATCGCCCATCTCGATCATCGAGTCGCCGACACGCACTTCCGCGTGCATGACCCTGCGGCCGTCCGGTGCCGGGTAGCGCGCCTTCAGCTCGGCTCCGAGGGTCTCCTGCAGAAAGGCGATCACGCCGTCGGCGTTTTCGGCGTTCAGATATGGCGTGACGGTGTGGAATCCGCTCTTCGTTGCTTCGGCAGTCATCGTAGTCATGTCATTCTCCAGTGCGGGCATCAGCTCCGCTTTCAGTTTCGATCGGAAATTCGGGTCGGGCAGATCGCGCAGATCGCCCGCGACGACGAGCAACGTCGCCAGCTCCGGCTCGGCCAACGCCAGTCCATCCCGCCGGCCGGCCAGGATGGCCTCGACCGCGTCGTCGAGCCGTTCGATCAGATCGCGCTCAGCCATGGTTCTCGACCATCTTTGCCCGCAACGTCTGCAGGCCCCTCCATTGAAGTTGCTTGACCGCTCCCTCGCTCCGGCCGATTGCCGAGGCGATCTCGCGGATGCTCCGCTCCTCCCCGAACCGCATCACCAGCACGCGCCGTTGGTCGCCCGGAAGCCGGTCGACGAACCGGAAGAGCGATGCGCGGCGCTCGATGTCCTCGATCTCGTGCGGCGCCACGGTGCTGGCAGTTTCCCCGCTCTTCTGCTCCCTCGCCGTCCGCGCGAAGTGATCGGCGATTGCGTTTGCGGCGATGCGATAGAGCCAGGCCGCGAACGGCATGCCGCGCCACTCGAACTTCTTCATATTCGCCAGCGCCTGATGAAAAACTTCCGAGGTCACATCCTGCGCGATGGAACGATCGCGAACGCGGCGGATCACGAACGCCCACACCCTCCCGAAGTTCTCCTCGTACAGCTCCGCGAACCGGCTCGGGTCCTGCTGTGCCGCCTCGATCAGCAGCCGCTCGTGATGTTCGTCCGCGGGATTCATGAATCGCTCATTAAACCGCCGAGCGGGCGAAAAGTTACGGTCCGCGGTAATAATCGCCACCCATGAAGGCCCGGACATGGATCGGCTCGCCGTTTGTCCCGGCGATCGTCATCGCCATCTGCTACATCGCCTTCTTCGTTCAACTGCTCGACACCCGCCACGGTGACGTTTCCCTCTTCGTGATCGCCGGGGGCGCGAATGTCGACGCCTCGAAGGTGCCGGCCGGACTGACGGTGATTCCGAACATCGGCGGCTACGACGGCCTGACGTTTTATCGTCTGGCGCTCAACCCCTTCACGCGCGTCCGGACGGCGCATGGGATCAGGCTCGACAATCCCTCGTATCGGCAGCAACGGATCGGCTATCCGTTCATCGTCTGGATGTTGTCGCTCGGCCATGCTGCGAGGGTCCCGGCGCTGTTGGTCGCGGTGAACATCATCGCCGCCGCGGCGATGGCGGCGTTCGCGGGAGCATTCGCGAAGAAGTTCGGGCTGCACGCGCTGTGGGGCGTGATCGTGCCGCTCTACCCCGGCTTCGTGCTGACCTTCTCACGCGATCTGGCCGAGATCGTCGCGGCGTCGTTCGCCATGGGGGCCATCTGGGCGATCGCCTCGCGGCGCAGCACGACGGCGGCCGTGCTGCTGGCGTGCGCCGTGCTGACGCGGGAGACGACGCTGCTGCTGGCCGTCGCGCTGGCCGCGGCATGGCTGATCGAGCGGCTGTTGCACCGCGAGCGCCGCATCGGCGCGATCGCGTTCGCGCTGCCGATCGCCGTCTATGTTTTCTGGCAGATCGTGCTGGCCGTGCAATGGGGTGTAACCCCCTTGCGCGCCGGAGCGCCGGGCCGCTCTGCGCCGTTCGTCGAGTTCGCGCGCTTCCTCGCCGCTGCCTCCGCGCGACGGGACCATCAGCAGCGTCTCTACTTCCTCGAGAGCCTCTTTCTGGCCGCCGTCGTCATCACCATCGTGCTGGTGTGGCGCCGCTCGCGCGCGCCGCTGGAGTGGCGGCTGGCCTGGCTCGGCTATCTGGCCATGTTCGCCATCCTGCCGCACACGATCTGGCTGGAGGACTTCGGCTTCCTGCGCATCTTCGCCGACCTCTTCCTCGTCAGCGCCGCCCTGATCATCCCCTCGTCTGCCCCCGCGCGTTGGTTCACGCTGTTCGTGACGGCCAACCTCTGGTACTACCTGGCCAAACACGTGGTGATGGCGTGGTGACGAACCCAACCGACAACGCGCGCCAGCGCAGACAACGCGGCGATAGCCGCAGACAACGCGCGAAGCGCAGTTATCGATACTGCTCTTTCAGCGCCTCGAGCTCGGCCACCGCTTTCCTGAGGATGTGAACGACCTTGTGGACCTCGTTGCCGTAGAGTTTCAGCTCGGCATCGCAGTCGGACATGGCGTAGAGCGCTTCGTCCTTTTCGAGGCGCTCGCGCTCGAAGCGAAGGCGCTCGATCAGCTCTTCGATCTCGGAGATGAGGATGAAGTTGAGATCCTTCTCGCCGAGGTAGCGCTTGCACTGCGGACAGTAGATCGAGCGGTCGTCGGTATTCTCGACGAGCTCGAAGACAAACTGCCGCTGGCACTGCGGACACTCGAAAACTTCGGGTAACACGATCTCATCCTCGCCCGCCGATTGTCGCACGAAACGGCGGGAAGGCCGGGCGGCGGCGGGCGGAATGAGGATGTTGACCGATGCGTTTCGCGCCGTGTAGCATCCACGCCCTGCCGCATCCTGGGAGATCGTTCAATGGTAGGACAAGCGGCTCTGAACCGCTCAATCGGGGTTCGACTCCCTGTCTCCCAGCCAGCGGTTTTTGACTAAGCAGAATCTATGACCTAGGGGTCGAGACTCGCGGGTATTTCAAACTTGAGCCTTGCTACCTTCCCGTCAATCCGCAAGTCGTACGATTCTGATCCACGAGCATGAAGCGATATCAGTCTGATCGTGCCGCCCGCAAGCGAGTCGAGGGCCTTCTCGGCCGAGTCCCATTCGCAGAGTAACTCGCCGACGCGCTCGTGGGCTGGCGTGAGGACGAGAGTTTAGTTGTCTCACTCACGGGCGAAAGCAGGTGGATCGATCTCTTTTACCAGCACTTGCACGTCTACTTCGCCACGCTCCGCGACGTGTATCGCTTCTTGGCTGCGTTTGAGTTTCACGCGGGCGTCTTTCGTCAAGGCGGAAGTTTTGAAGTAAACATCGTTGATCTTTTTGTGCTCGAGATTCTTAGTATGTTCGAACCACAGCAGGACGGACGCATTCAACGCTTCCTGGTTCGGCTCGAGTACGAGAAGGACCGTATCCCGCTCGATCCCTTCGACGCTGAGCCGTGAAGTGGTTCTCGATACTGGCAGCGCGCAACGGCGCACTCCCCCCGGTTGAGCTCGATATTAACGCCGCCTCTCCATTCGTCTGGCACGCCATATGAATACCGCCGAGTCTCGCATCTGATTCATCGAGCGCTCGTGCCCCGGTCGCCGGCAGTCCAGTGAAGTTTCCACGTGTGCAAGTGCTGGTCGTAGACGTCAACCCTTGAAGGAGGTCTGTGTGAAATTGCGCATTACAGCGGTCCTTACCCTCAGTCTCTTGTTGTTTGTGTCCCAGGCGTTCTCCCAGTCCGATCCCGGCATTCGGGGTGGTCCGCCCGGAGCGGGCGGCCCGCTCCCCTCGGTCGCGGCGGACAATCCCCTCACGATTCTGAAGTTCTTCAACGACGGACAGAGCCGTTTCCAGGAGGTCGACTCCGTGAAGGGGACGATCGCCGGCGAGGCCGGCAAGGGGCTCGGCCCTCGTTTCAATGCAATGGGCTGCGCCCGCTGCCACGCGTTCCCCGCTGTTGGCGGCACCAGCCCCTCGGTCAATCCTCAGATCGTCGACGCGGGGGCGGATGGCGCGATCAATTTGCCGCCTTCGTTTGTCACTCTCAGCGGCCCCGTCCGCGAGGCGCGCTTCGTCTTTTTTACCGATCCGGCCGGCAATCCCATCACCAGCCAGCCCAACGGCGGAGTCGAGGATCTCTTCATCATCGCCGGGCGCAGTGACGCCGGTCCCTGCACGACGTCCGTGATCTCCCAGCCCGACTTTGCCTCGGCCGTCGCGCACAACAACGTCATCTTCCGCATTCCGACGCCGTTATTCGGAGGCGGTCTCGTAGAGAACATCGAGGAGACCGACCTTCTGTCGTACCAGGCGTCAGTAGCCGGCAATTCGTTTGGCATCGCCGGGACGTTCAACCACAACGGCAACGACGGCACGATCGCCCGCTTCGGCTGGAAGGCGCAGAACAAGTCGTTGGAGATCTTTGCCGGTGAGGCCTACAACGTCGAGCAGGGCGTGTCCAACGAGCTCTTCACGCAAGAGCATCCCACGCCCGAGGAGGAGAGGTCCCTGGGACTTCCCAATCCGTGCAAGCTCAATGCGACACCGGAGGACCATACGAACTTCAACGTCGGCTCCATCGCGACGCTGAGCGACGCCGTGCAGTTCGCCATGTTCATGCGTCTCCTGGCTCCGCCAGACAGATCGCCGGACACACCGGGTGGGTCAGCGTCGATCGGCAGAGGGGAGGAGTTCTTCAACAAGATCGGATGCGAGACCTGCCATCACAACCGGTTCCCGTCGTTCTCGTCGTCGATCACGCCAAGCCTTGACACCCAGAAGGTGAACCTGTACAGCGACCTCGAGATTCATCACATGGGCTCGACGCTGGCAGACAACGTCTCGCAAGGAGCGGCGGGAGGAGACCAGTTCCGAACGGCGCCGCTGTGGGGACTGGGGAAGCGGATCTTTCTCCTGCACGATGGCCGGACCCCCGACCTTCTCAAGGCCATCGATCAGCATTCCTCGCCCAGCTCCGAGGCCAATACCGCGGTGCTCAACTTCAATTCTCTATTGAGTACGCAGAAGCAGGACATCCTGAACTTCCTGCGCTCTCTGTAAGTAAGGAGAACCCATGTGGCGACTCATCAGGCACTCTCTCTCCTCCCTGTTCGCGGTCTGCATCGGTCTGTCCGCCGATGCGGGAACGGCACCGGCGGTGGTTCCAAACGGCGTGATCCTCGTCAAAGGGGCGGCGCCGCGCTCGAGCGACTCGGTGACGCCGCTGCCCGAGGAGGGGAAGGTGGCCGATGGCCGCTACAGCAACGCGTATTTCAGCCTCTCGTATCCAATCCCCGCCGGCTGGACGGAACAGCCGGCGGGGCCTCCGCCGTCCGAGGGCGGCAGCTACGTCCTGACGCAATTCGCCTTCTGGGACCGCGAGCAGCAGAGAGTGAGAGCACAGGTGCTGGTGACGGCGCAGGACCTCTTCTTCAGCGCGTCTTCTGCCCCTTCGGCCAGGGAGCTGATGGCTTCCCTTCGCCGAGGAGTCGTGCCGCAGTACGAGATCGAGCGTGGAGCGGAGGAGGTGACGATCGCCGGCCGGACGTTTTATCGGGTCGCATACGGATCGCCGCTTGTCGGACTCCATTGGCGCGTACTTTCAACGGACGCCCGATGCCACGCCTTGACGTTCACTCTCACCGGCGGCGACAAGGCGGCGCTCGACGCGGCCGAGCGGGCGATGGGCGGCATCTCCCTGCCGAAGGAAAGCGATGCGCCGCTCTGCGTGAAGGGTTACGCACACGACGACAACATCGTGGAGAAGACCGAACCCTATCTCGCCACGCGCCGCTTCAATACGATCCCGGTCCGGGTGACCATCGACGGCGAAGGACGGGTGAAGCATGTCCATGTCCTCAGCGCCTTCCCCGATCAGTCCGACGCCATCATCGCTGCTCTTCGCGCGTGGCGCCTCAAACCATACCTGGTCGACGGCAAGCCGGCCGAGATCGAGACAGGCCTCGTGTTCGGAACGCTTCGGGCAGCCGCGCGTGGAAGTGCGGCTGGCTCA
Source organism: Thermoanaerobaculia bacterium (assembly GCA_017883235.1). Lineage (GTDB taxonomy): Bacteria > Acidobacteriota > Thermoanaerobaculia > Gp7-AA8 > Gp7-AA8 > JADGNZ01. The sequence goes on from JADGNY010000048.1 coordinate 32,676, forward strand.
GGGCGGCTTTGAAGGATCAAAACTTCGAGACTGTCACCGGGTGGGCGGCTGGTACCCCGCAACGGCGCTCCGCGCGCTGCGATCGACATGCTCCTCGATGCCTGGTCCGCCACGGCCGGCTTGCCCGCCTACGTCACCACCACCGTCGCCGAGGTCACGGGTACCCCGGCGCGAACGTCCGCGGAGTGGGTGAAGAGCAACAAACAGGCATTTGTTCGCGCCTGAGGTGCGCCGATCAATGTCGCGTCGCTCGATCCCGATCGGCCGGCCTCCCGGAGTGGGCTAACTGACTCCGGGAGTGTGTTAACTGACTCCGGGAGTGTATTAACTGACTCCGGGAGTGTATTAACTGACTCCGGGAGTGTATTAACTGGCTCCGGGAGTGGGCTAACTAATTCAATTAGTTAGAGTTAGCGCATGGCGCACTCTGGAGAACCATCGGCTATCGGGGAACTCCGAGGAATCCTCGGGAGAGCGCGGGGGTGAGGCCATCTCGGAGTCTATCGATGCGGCCGACGCCCGGTATCAACGCTCGGGCAGCGCCTCGCGCTCGGCGTCCCGCTCCTCGGAGGTCTTCACCCGCACGCTGCTTTGCTGAACCCGCGACGGCCTTCTGAACACCGTCGCTGGTGACTCACCGAGGGCCGTCCCCAACGTCAAACAGATGATGACTGCACATCATCGGTTCTTCGGAGAAGTGGTCCGGCGCCGCTCCGTCACCCTCGACTGGAGAGAAGCCGGGAGGTTCCGGCGACGATCTTCTCGATCGCCTTGATGTCACGAGGCAAGCGGCACTCGCCGCGTTCATGCAGCAAGAGCCGCGGACTCTACGTCCCGCTCTTCCACCCGGCCACGCGCTTCTCGAACGCCGTCGTGTCAACGCTATCGGCTTTGCCTTTGGCGATTGCCTGATCGGCGGCGGCAAGCGCTTCCTCCTTTCTGTCCGCGTTCCGCAGGATGTTGGCTTTGGCAGAAAGATTTCGAAACGTCGGCTTGGTCTTGATCGACTGATCGACGTACTTCAGCGCCTCGTCCCAATTCTTGTCGTTGGCGTACGTATTCGCCGCCTGGAGGGGAAAGACTTCGTTCGCCGGATTTGCAGCGATCAGCGCGTCGGTCCTGGCGCGCCACACCGCTTTCACCTCTTTCACTTCGACGGTGAACGGCACGCTCACCTTCTCCCAGCGCAAATTGACCGTGGCCGTATTCGCCGTCACCGGATCGAAGTTGTACGCCAGCAACTCCTGGCTCTCCTGAACCGGTTTCGGCTTCGCCTTCACGCGGAGCGCGTCCTTTTTCGGGTCATACGTGAACGCGCCCCACTGTCCGGAATCGTTGTTAAAAATGATCGTCCAGTCGTCCTTCCCGGGGATCGCTTCCAGGCTGTAGGTGCCGGCCTTCAGCGGTTGACCGTTGATCAGGACGTCGTCGGTGACCTGAAACACCGTCGCGTCATTCGCGCCGGCGCGCCAGACATGGTTGTACGGAACGATCTCATGAACCTCGCCGTGATGGCCTTTGTCTCCGCGGCCATTACGATCGAGCGTGTCGCCCCGCATCCCGAGATCGTTGCACGCGCAATCGGCATCGCAGTCATCGCCGCTGGTGCGATCGTGGCGTTCGTTTGAAGTGGCACGGCCGCGATTTCTACCGCAGCCGCACGTACGTGACATACGAGTGCCAATTGCGGTCGCGATAGATGTCGCGGAGCTCCCGCTCGACGGGAAAGCCCATCCCGGCTTCCTTCAGGTGAAGATCGCCGTATCGGAAGTCCACCGGCCAGAGAGCAGGAAACGTCTCGTACGTCTCGATCTCGCCGTCCAGCAGCGCCGGATCGGCCGCACGCTCGTGCTCGAGCGTTCGATGCGTGTATGGCGCCGACATATTGTCGTCGAACACGACTTGCTTGATGCCCGAAGCCTTGCACTGCAGAAGCCGGGGAAGCTTGTTCTGATGGTCATCGAAGAACGCAAGCGCGCCGGCGCGCCCGGCCAGGAGCTCGCGAATCGGAGCGCATGAGAAGTCCTCGATCGAGTAGCGAGCTCGCGGCGAGCGATAGGTCTTTCCGATCCTCCTCCTGGGGATGAGATGCTGGAGCATGAACAGCGGATCGAAGCAGTGAATCTCGGCTGAGGGCGCGGCTTGTTCGATCAGCCAGGTGCTGAATCCCCGCCACACGCCGACCTCGAACACCACGCTCGGTGCGGTTTTCCGAACGAACCAGTACAACGCAAAGGCACTGACGCCCCGCAGCCCCTGCTCGTTGTCGAAAGGGCGGCGTTTCATCACTCGGGCAAAGTCCCGCAGCGCATCGAGCAGCGCGTCACGTTCGCAGTTCCACTCCGCGGAGGTCTTCACCTTCACGCTGCTATGCTAAGCCAGCGATGGCCTCTGCTCAGCCGCTGAAGATCGTACATGTGGCGGCGACGGCCACGGGGGCGCCTTGGATGATTGCGCTGATGCGCGAGCAGAAGCGGCTCGGGCACGACGTCGCGGCGATCATTCCTGCGCGCGACGGTGGAATCGGATCACAGCTCGATGCCCTCGGCATTCCGTGTTACGTGGCGGGCGTCGATGTCCTTTTCGCGCTTCCGGCCGTGACTCGAAAGATCGCCACGCTCCTCCGGCTGGCGCGCCTGCTGCGGCGGTTGCGTCCCGACGTCGTGCACAGCCACATCGTCAACTCCGTAGTGACGGCGCGCCTGGCCTCGTGGATCGCGGATGTTCCCATGCACCTCGGCGCCAATGCGCATCCGTATTCGATGGAATCCGACGTACTGCGTCCAATCGAGGTGGGCACCTCCTTCTGCGACACCGCCACGATCGCGTCATGCAACTACACCCACGACCTGATGCTCCGGCATGGCATCCCGAAGGAACAACTCGAGCTCATTTACTACGCCGTCGATCAGAGCCGCTACGATCCGGCCCTCGCTGACGGCTCGCGCGTGCGCGAGGAGCTGGGGATCGCGGCCGGCGCTCCCGTCATCGGAAAAATCGCCTACTTCTACCCCCCCGCGAATACGGCGGGACTCCTCCCGCCACGCCTGCTGGGACGCGGAATCAAAGGACACGAGGTCCTGATTCGCGCGGTCCCGCACGTGTTGCAGAGCTTCCCCGACGCCAGGTTCATCCTGGTGGGCCGCGGCTGGGGCCCCGGCGGACCGAAGTACGAGCAGAACCTGAAAGACCTCGCACACAGTCTTGGCGTCAGCCACGCCATCCTCTTCCCCGGAGAGAGAAGCGATATCCCCGACGTTCTGGCGGCGTTCGATATCTCCGTGCACTGTTCGTTGAGCGACAACCTCGCCGGAACGGTCGAGACGCTGCTGATGGGGAAGCCGCTCGTCGTATCGGACATCCGCGGATTTGCCGACACTGTTCTTCACGAAGAGACAGGCGTGGTCGTGCCGGTCGACGATCCGCCCGCGCTGGCCGAGGCGATCGCGCGCCTGCTTCGTGACCGCGCTCTTGGCCGGCGCCTCGGCGAAAACGGCCGCCGCCGCATGCTGGAGCGATTCACGCTCGCGAGAGTGGTTGCGGATACCGAGGAGCTCCTGGCGGCCAGACGCCGGACCGCGAATGGCCACTACAGAATCGCGGTGAGCGTCGCCCGAACGATCGCTCTGCCGCTCCGTCTGCTCCCGATGACCCTCGCCATCTATCGCGGCCTGCGGCGCCACGGTTTCTCGCTTTCCCGTTACATTCTGCGACGGATCTGGCACAAAGTCTGCCGTTGCATCGCGGTCGTGCGCAAGCGGCCCGTTACGGCTTCCGGTCCGGCCTGATCCGGGCCGGGACACCGAAGGCGACGACGCCGGCCGGAATGTGAGCCACCACCACGGCACCGCTGCCGATGATCGTCCGCGCGCCGACCGTCATCATCGAAGCGACCGTTGCGCCGATGGCGATGAGCGCCTCCGCGCCGATATGACACCGCGCGCCGACCGTGGCGCCGGCAGAAACATGAGCAAAATCGCCGACGATGCTGTCGTGATCGACGGAGGCACTCGTGTTGAGGATGACGCCGCGTCCGATGGCCGCGCGCGGCGTAACGATGGCGCCGGCGGAGATCATCGATCCTTCGCCGATGCTTGCGCTCGGCGCAATGCACGCGCACGGATGAATCGCCGTGGCCAGCCGCTCTCCGGAGGCGAGCAGCCGCTCCGTCATCTCGCTCCGGGCCTGATTGTCGCCAAGCGCCACGATCACCGCGTCGTGATCGATGTCCCCGAGCTCGGAGATCGGAGCGAGCACGTTGAGGCCGAGCACCGCGGTTCCGGCGAGGCCGGGCGTATCATCGACGAAACCGACGGGCACGGCATCCGAGCCCGCCTCGCGCGCGCTCTGCAGAATGTCGGCGACGACGGCTCCCTGGCCTCCGGCGCAAACGATGACGATTCTCGTGATGTCCGAGCCACCCGATCCCATCAGCACTTGCGCTATCGTAGCGCAGTGATTCCACTCTCTTCTCCTGACATCAACGAGGACGATATCCGCCTCGTCAACGATGTCCTTCGTTCGGGCTATCTCGCCTCGGGGCCGATGACGGAACAGTTCGAGAAAGAATTCGCCGAGCGCTTTGGAGCCCGCCATGCGGTGGCGGTGTCGAGCGGCACCGCGGCGCTTCACCTCGCCATCATCGCCGCGGGCGTGAGCGACGGCGACTTCGTCATCACCTCGCCCTATTCGTTCGTCGCCTCGGCGAACGCCATTCTGTACGAACGCGGCATTCCCGTCTTCATCGACATCGATCCCGAGACTCTGACGATCGATCCGGGGAAAACCATCGAAGCCCTTCGCGATCTCGCCCAGCGGCGCAGCGGCTGGCGGACGTTGCTCCCCCGTTCCGCCCGCGATTCCTCGGGCGTGTTGCGAGCCGTCCTGCCGGTTCATCTTTTCGGCCGTACGGCGGAGATCCGCGAAGTCATGGATGCTGCGCGCGAGGAGGGAATCGCCGTCATCGAAGACGCGTGCGAGGCGATCGGAGCGAGCTCGGACGGCGTCTACGCGGGGCGCTGGGGCGACGCGGCAGCATTCGGCTTCTATCCGAACAAACAGATCACAACGGGCGAAGGGGGCATGCTTCTCACGGATCGCGACGGGTGGGCGGACCTCTTTGCCTGTCTCCGCAACCAGGGGCGGAGCCGCCACAACGAGAAGCTACGGTACGAGCGGCTCGGCTTCAACTACCGAATCGACGAGATGAGCGCGGCTCTCGGCCTGGCGCAATTCCGCCGCCTCGACGCGCTGCTGCTCAAGAGAAAAAGGGTGGCCGATCGTTACACGGCGTTGTTGTCAGCAGTGGACGGCGTGACGCCACTTCCCGATGCGCCGGCCGGACGAACCCGCACGTGGTTCCTCTACACCATCCGGCTGGCGCCGGAGATCGACCGCGACGCGGTCATGGACGGTCTGGCGGCGCGCGGCATCATGACTCGCCCGTACTTCTGGCCGATCCATCTGCAGCCGTTTTACGCCGAACGATACGGCTTCGTGGAAAACGACTTCCCCGCTGCCGAAGCAGCAGGCCGCACCATGCTGGCGCTGCCGATGTCTCCGAACCTCTCCGACAGCGAGATCGAGTACGTCTGCGCCGCCGTGGCCGAGCAAGTCTCCGCCTACGCCGCCTGACAATTCCGCGCTCCCAATGCCTCACACCTTCTTTCGCAAACTGCGCTGGAGTGCTTTTGCCTGGCGCAGCCAGGCGCGGTCGCGACGCTTCTGGTAGGCCGGCATCGTCGCGCCTCGCATGGCGATCCCGCTGGCGATCTCGAGAGCGTCGGCCGGCCGGCCGTGGCCAGCGAAGAACTGCGCTGCGCTGACCAGCGGCTCGGCGCCGGTTGCACTCTGCGCGATCCTGTCGAACACGGCCATCGCCTCTTCGGTGCGACCCAGTCTCCCCAACGCCTGACCCAGCAGACAGGCCGCCCTGGAGAAGTCGTATTTCCAGTCGGCGGCTGTCACGCGGCGGAGATCGGCGACCGCGGCTTCGTCATCGCGCAGCTCGAATTCCGCAATGCCGCGGCGGTAGAAGGGATCGATCGAGTCTGTGCGCACTGCCAGAGCCCGGTCGAAAGCGTCCTTTGCTTCGCGGTACCGCTTCTCCTCGAGCAGCAACTCTCCGAGCTCCTCGTAGTTTCCTGCCGACGGATTCTCGATCACCAGGGCTCGCAGAACGTGAACCCGTTTCCGGCGTCCGGGGCCGCGCAGGGTCCTCTGAACATTGCGAAAATCAGGCAGTCCTTCGATGAGAAAGTAGGCCAGCGCTCCGATGATGCCTCCGATGATGATGATGAAAAGCCAGAACGCCTCAGGGCGTTTGCGCGACCAGTGAATGACCGCCGCCACCTGGAAGATGAAGCCGTAGCCAAACAGGTGCCCGATCGATGACCCGATCCACGACCCGTGCGATACTCCCTGCTGCCCGAAGGCGGCGAGCGTGGAGCATAGAAACAGCAAGCCGAGAGCGCTGCGGAGTTTCATGATTCAGATCGCCGCCGCGGAGCGCGGACACTTCCTTTTCAAGTGATGATTTTGCCGGATCAGGATACGCCGGACGGCACGGCTGGCCCAACGTGCGTTTGCAGATTGAGTACATGGCGGGTCAGACTACCCCACCGGTCGTGCGGTGATCGATCCAGGCACCGGAACACCTACGGACGTGTCGGGCTTCGAGCCCGCATTTCTTCGGAACTTTCAGCGAGATCAGCGAGAGACGGTAAGATCCGGCGGGATTGCAACCGCGACCGATGAACGAATATCAACTGAAGCAGGCCATCGTGCGCGTCGCTCGGCGTCTCGATCAGAAGGGAATCCTCACCTCCACGGACGGCAACCTTTCGGCCCGGCTCGATGACGGAGGGACACTGATTACGCCGAGCGGTTCGTGCAAGGGCGAGCTCGAGCCGGAGAAGATCGTGCGCCTGTTTCGGGATGGCACTCCGCGGCACGGGCGTCCTTCCTCGGAGATCGCCCTGCACCGGATGATCTACGAACGCCGGCCCGATGTCCGGGCCATCGTCCACGCGCATCCGCCCTACGCGACGGCGTATGCGGTCGCGGGCATGGCCCTGGATCAGCCGATTCTTTCGGAGGCGATCCTCACGCTGGGGCGGGTGCCGGTGGCGTCGTACGCGATGCCGACGGCCGAGGAGCTGGCGCGCAGCGTCGAGCCGCTGGTCGCGCAGCACGATGCCGTGCTGCTCCGATTTCACGGCGCGGTCTGCTTTGCGCGAGACATCGAGCAGGCTGGCTATCTCATGGAGACGCTCGAGCACGTTGCCAGGATCGACTTCATCCGGCGATCCCTCGGCTCGAACGAGGTGATCCCGCAGCACGAAGTGGCACGCCTCGAAGACCTGCGCGCCGCGATGCGCGCCTCGCGCTGAGGGCCGCTGCTCAGTCGATGCTCAAATACGTCTGATCCTTCAGACCGCGTTCGAACTCCTGCAGCAGGCGCATCCCTTCGTTCGGGCGGACGATGTCCTGTTTGATGGCGGCGTCGATCTGGGCCTTCATGCGCTTCTCGAGGTCGCGCCAGTCGTACTGCGTCATGGCCAGAACCTCGCCGATGGTCTGGCCGGGGATCTCTTCCTCGATGTAGAAGCCACTCTCCTCATCGGCGTCGAGGAAGACATGCACCTCGTTCACGCGGCCGAAGAGATTGTGGATGTCGCCCATGATGTCCTGGTAGGCGCCGGTCAGGAAGATGCCGAGGTAGTAAGGGGCGCCGTCGCGGAGCTCGTGGAGGGGGAGGGTCTCGCGCACGTCATTGCGGTCGATGTACTTCGAGACCTTGCCGTCCGAATCGCAGGTGATGTCGACCAGCGTCGACTCCAGCTGCGGCTTTTCGTTGAGGCGGTGGATGGGCACGATCGGAAAGAGCTGCCCGAGCGCCCAATGATCGAGCAGCGACTGGAACACGGAGAAGTTGCAGATGTGCTGATCTGCGAGCTCGATGTTCAGCGTGCGCAGATCCTCGGGGACTTCGTCGGGATCCATATGGCCGATGATGTTCTGCAGCTTCTCGGCGATCTCCCAGTAGAGCGTCTCGATGCGCGCCTTCACATCGAGCGGCAGCAGACCCAGCTCGAACATCTGCTGCGACTGCTCCTTGATCTGCTGCAGGTCATGCCAGGACTCGTTGATGTTCTCGTCGCTCAGGCCCTGATCGATGTCGAGAATCTCCCGCGTCAGCTTGTGATCGCTGGCGCGGACCGAGCGCGGCTCGATCGGCGTCTTCTCGATCGCGCCGAAGGCCTGCACTACCAGCACGGAGTGATGGGCGACGATGGCGCGGCCCGACTCCGAGACGATGTTCGGATGCGGCACTTTCTCGTCGTCGCAGACATCCATGATGTTGTAGACGATGTCGCTCGCGTACTCCTCGAGCGTGTAGTTCATCGACGAGTGGAACTCCGAGCGGGAGCCGTCGTAATCGATGGCCAGACCGCCGCCGACGTCGAGGTATTCGAGCGGATGGCCGAGCTTGTGGAGCTTGGCGTAGTACATGGCCGCCTCACGGACGGCGCGCTTGATGGTGAGGATGTCGGGGATCTGCGAGCCGATGTGGAAATGGAGCAGCTTGAACGCCGACTCCATCTTCGCCTCGCGCAGGATCTCGATGGCCTCGAGGATCTCGGATGTCGAGAGACCGAACTTGGCGTGTTCGCCGCCCGAGGTGGCCCACTTCCCCTTGCCCTTGGAAAGTAGACGGACGCGCATCCCGATCCATGGCTCGACCCCCATCTCCGCGGCGATGCGGGTGATGGCGCGGACTTCCGAGAGCTTCTCCGCGACGAGGATGACCTTCTTGCCGAGCTTGCGGCCGAGAAGCGCCATCCGAATGAAGGTGGTGTCTTTGTATCCGTTGCAGACGATCAGCGCTTCGGGGTCGTTGTGGATAGCCAGGCCGGCGAACATCTCCGGTTTCGAGCCGACTTCGAGGCCGTAGTTGAACGGCCGGCCGGCATCGAGAATCTCTTCGACGACCTCGCGAAGCTGATTGACCTTGATCGGAAAGACTCCCCGGTAACTACCACGATAGCTGTGCTCGGCGATGGCGCCATTGAAGGCGTTGTTGAGCGTCTCGACACGATGCCGCAGAAGATCCTGAAAGCGGATGAGGATCGGCGCGGCGAGATTGAGCGCCTGCGCCTCGTGAAGTACGTCGATGATCGGCACGGCGATGCCGCCTTCCTGCAACGGCGCCACCGTCAGGTCGCCGGCCGCGTTCACGTCGAAGTAGCCGGTCCCCCAGCGGTCGATCATGTAGAGCGACGACGAATCGTCCACGGTCCACGGCGGCTGTTCGTCGAACTGTTCGGGTCGCGCTTCCATCAGCTTGGGAAGAATAGAACAACGAAGGGCCGGCGGTATTGCCGCCTTTTGTCATCGTGACGATCGGGATCAGTGACGGTCGCTCTTCGCATCCGCTTTCTTCACGTCTTCTTCAGCCTTCTTCCCGGCTTTCTGCAGTCCGGCGCCGGCTTTCTGCGCGGCTTGGCCGAGGCCTTCTTTCACACCGCGGCCGAGCTCGATGGAGCCGTTCTTGATCTTCTGGGCCGCGTCCGACTTGCCGATATCGTCGGTGGTCTTCTTGATCTGATCGCCGGTCTTGACGGCATCGTCATGGGCTTTCTTTGCAGCATCCGACGTGGCGGTGTCGGTGACGCGGTAGGAGCCGTCGGGTTGTTTCTGCATGCAGGCGAACGCCAGAAGGACGATTGCGCAGGTGGTGAGCCGTTTCATGTTTCCTCCGATCCTGTCGGAGTAGCAAGCTGCGAGCCGTGTATGCTTCAGCGCAGATGAAAAGCGTGATGAAAAGCGTGATTACCGGCAGCGGAATCGGCATCCCGAAGAACGTCGTAACGAACGACAAGCTCGCGCGCATCATGGATACCAGCGACGAGTGGATCCGGGCGCGTAGCGGCATCGAGCAGAGGTACTACGCCGACCCCGGCCAGTCGTCGTCGGACCTCGGCGTCATCGCCGCCGAGGGAGCGCTCCAGGCCGCGGGGCGGACGCACGACGACATCGACGCACTGATCTTTGCCACGATGTCTCCCGACTACTTCTTCCCCGGCAACGGACCGGTTGTCCAGGCCAAGATGGGCTTTCGGGAGGCGTTGCCGACGTTCGACATCCGCCAGCAATGCTCCGGATTCCTCTACGGCCTCGACCTCGCCGACTCGCTCATCCGCAGCGGCAAATACGCGCGAGTCCTGCTCATCGGCGGCGATGTACACACCCCGTTCATGCCGTGGAAGAACGGCTGGGACACGACCATCGGACTCGAGGATCGCGAGGTCACGGACGAAGAGCGCGAGCGAAACACCAACATCCGCGACCGCGTCGTGCTCTTTGGCGACGGAGCGGGCGCCGTGGTTGTCGAGGCGATGAACGACGGCGATCGAGGGTTTCTCACCTCGAAGCTCTACACCAACGGCTCGGGCATTGAAGCGCTTTACACACGCGGCGTCGGCTTTCGGCTTCGTCCGTTCGTCACGCATCAGCAGATCGACGATGGCGACATCATCCCGGACATGGACGGGCGCGAGGTTTTCCGCCAGGCTCTCTCGAAGATGCCCGAGGCAGTACGAACCGTCTGCGCGTCGGCAGGGCTGAGCGTGCCGGACATCGATGTACTGCTCATCCACCAGGCAAATATGCGAATCATCGACGGCGTCGCGAAACAGCTCGGCCTCGGGCCGGACCGCGTGCCGCACAATATCGAGCGATACGCCAACACGACCGCCGGCACGCTGCCGATTCTCTATCACGAGTGCGTGACCGATGGCCGGATCAAACCCGGAATGCTGGTCTGCTTCACGGCCCTGGGATCGGGGCTTCACTGGGGCGCGGCGCTGTATCGCGCGTGATCGTTCATGGGAGTCTGCGCGGCAAAATGATGGAACGAAGGTGGTGGCCGAGCCTTGGGCAACCAGCGCAGCCGGCCGTGCCGGCCTACGCTTGCGGCTGCGGGATCTCGAAGTGCAGTCCGGGGTCGTTGGGCGGCGTCAGAAACTTGGACACACGCGCGTCCGCCTTCGCCGCCTTCTGGAACGCATCGACGTCGGCAACGGATGATGGTGCGACGTCGAAGACATTGAGCAGCTTCGGGTCGGCGGCGTGATGCGAGACGTTCATCGGTCCAAGCTCGACGATCTTCGCCGTCATGTCGGCCTTGATCGCGTCCGGCGTTTTGCCGGCGGCCTTGCCCGATTCGTAGACGTCGATGACCGCCTGGCCCGGCGGCTTGTACAACCTCCGCTGCGCGGCAACGCCCTGCGTCTCGAGGTTGTTGAACATGACCCGGGCCTGATCGGCCGGACTTCTCTGGGTGCTGGAGATGGTCACGCTGGCGACATTCGCCGCGGCCATCACGTCCCGCAACACGCCGAGGGAGTACGGCGTCACATCCGAGGACTTTGCGTTGGGACCAAAGACAATGTCGTCCGGCATGGCGGAAGTTTATCCCGAATCATCCGTTCCATGCGTCGCGAACGGCGGCCGTGTCTTCAAATGACCGGAACCGAGCGATCCCTCCCGCCACTTACGATGACCAGCGCGACGATCGGCCGCCAGCGCTATCCGGCCTCGAAGTCAAACTACCGCCAGCCTCCGATGGAGGGTAAGCCGGAAAGCCGCCGGCGTCGATGATTCCGCGCGGCAGCAGGGGGCAGGCCCGACCTCACGAGCGACCAGCTATTCATTCCCGCTAGAGCAGTCGATGATTCCGCCCGGCACCAGGGCAGGTCCGGTCTCACCGAACGACAGCCATTTATGCCCGCGATAGCAGTCCTTCGGCTCATCGCAGAACCAACAGCCTGTTCTCGATACCAGTTCCTCTGCTCTCCCGAGCTAACATCATGATTCTGCGAACAAAACGCTTGTTCCGCGTATCAAAACTATTGATCTGATGGATCAAACCTGTTGATCTGTCGCATCAAACTTTCGATCTGACGGATCAAACCTGTTGATCTGTCGCATCAAACTTTCGATCTGGTGGATCAAACCTGTTGATCTGTCGCATCAAACTTTCGATCTGACGGATCAAACCTGT
>JADGNY010000005.1 GCA_017883235.1 Thermoanaerobaculia bacterium
GGCACAGGCCGCCGTTGTTGGCCAGACATTTACGTTCTCCTTCGTCCCCCACCGTCGGGCGAGACGCCGCGCCGGGAGCAGGCAGGATGCCCGCTCTCCGGCGGGTCACGCCAACAGCTCGGTTGACCTGAAAAACACGGAGGAGACAGACCGCCGTTCTTGTCCAGACATTTACGTTCGCGTTCGTCCCCACCGCCGGGCGAGACGCTGCGGCGGGAGCAGGCGAGACGCCCGCTCTCCGCTCGCTACCCCTTCTTCCTCTCCACCCACCCCCTCCCCTTCACCTCCGCGAACGTCATCAGCGAATTGGCGTAGTAGTCGCGGAGGAGGAGCTCGCGGGGGTTCCATTGCCAGGCTTCTTCGATCACGGGAACGCCGCTGCCTTCGAAGAGGTCGGAGCGCCATCGTTCGGCGGGTTGGAGGAGGTGGCGGAGGTCGACGACGTTGCGGGCGGCGCGCCAGATGGCGTCGCCAGTCTTCTCGCGTAGTAACCAGACGCGGTTGTGCCACGTTTCACGATACGCATCGATGGCGTCGATGATCTCGGCGTCGGTCAGCGGCTGGCCGGGGTGGTCGGTGAAGATGCGCGCCAGGAGCGTGACCGGCGTGACCGGGAGCGCATTCGAGATCTCCGTCATCACCAGCTCGGCCAGCTCCGTCAGCGCCGTCTTCCGGCCGTCGTAGGAGGGGGAGAGGATTGCGGGATGCTCGTGGACGAAATCATCGACGGCGATCGGCGTTCCGAACGTGACCACGGCGTAGCCGTAGCGTTTGAACCGCCTGAGGATGCTGCGCAGGAGGTTGCGGAAGAGGAAGTCGATCGTCGTCTGTAGTTTGTCGCCCTTCGTCCGCCGGTCTTCCCTCCCCACCAGCTCCTCGGTGAGGTTGCGGTCTTCCAGCACGCGGTCGTAATTGATCGCGGTCGGGATCAGGAAGAGCGGCGCGCTGAAACCGGGGTCGCGCTTGCCGGCCACGATGTAGTCGAGCATGCCCAGCTTCGGCTTCTGGAAGGCACCGTCGCGGGTCAGGCCCCCTTCGATGAAGACCCCCTGCGTCACGCCGTTTTTCGTGATGGTGCTGACGAAGGTGGAGAGGATGGCGTGGTAGAGCGGTTCGCGGTAGCGGCGGCGGATGAAGTAGCCGCCGAACCATTTGAAGAGATGGTTGAGCGGCCAGACGCGCGCCCACTCCCCGACCGCGTACGAGAGCGATACGAACTTGAAGAGCATGTGCGCGACCAGGACGTAGTCGGCGTTCGAGCGGTGGTTTATGAGGTAGACGACGACGGCATTCTTCGGCGCGGTGGCATTGAAGTCGTGCAGCGTCTTGTGCTCGACGACCGGCCGGTAGAGGAAGTGCATGATGGCCCGCGCCAGCGGCGCCCCGACGCGGTAATACGCAAGAAGGTTGAACTTCGGAACGATCTCGCGGAGATACGTCTTGGCCTGCCGTGTGGCCTCATCAATCGTTGAGTGATGCTCTTTGGCATAGCCGCGAACGGCATCGACGACCTCGCGGCTGCCGAAGACCTCGAGCTCGATTTCGGCGTGCCGGCGCTTGAGCTTGAAACGGTCGACATGGATTCGCCGAGTGCGCTGCAGCCGGCGCGCGTGCCGCTTGCCGAGGACGAGCGCCAGCATGATCGCGGCGAGGAGGATCACCGCGGCGGCCGCTTCGATCATCAGTGTCATGAACGGAGGAAGTGTACGCCGGAGATCGACGGATACCTGCAGTTGTGGCAATTCCGGCTTCCGTGTCCATCTAAGTAATTGCACAAGGCCCTTCTGGCGGAAGTGGGGCGGGATCGGAAGGAGCGTCTATGAGCACGGAACTCACAGCGGCATCGGCGCGAAGAGCCCGGAAGGTGCTGGTCGTTTTCCTGTTGATCGCTCTCCCATCGTGCCGAAAGCAGGAGTCGGCATCCGACCGGCTGCGGGAGCTGGCACCGCGGTCCGGGCGCCCGATCGAGGCGCGCCTGACCGGTTTCGACTGGCAGGCGATGCAGTTGCAGCGGGCGACGCCGGCAGGGCTGCTGGATCCCGCCCGGCTCGATATGGCCGGCGCCGCCGGAACCGTGATCCAGTCCTTTCTGAACAATCCCTCGGCACGAGCCCGCCATGAGTCAGGGGCGGCCTACCTTCTGATCGAACGCGATCGCGATGCGATCGATGCACTCGAAGCCGCCGTCCGGCAGTCGCCGCGGGACGCTGACTACTGGAGCGATCTCGCCGCGGCCCGCTATACGCGCGCGGTGCGCGAGAAGCGTCCTCACGAGTTGCCGCAGGCGCTTGCCGACGCCGACCATGCATTGCGACTGGTCCCCGCCCTCCCCGATGCGCTCTTCAACCGCGCCCTGATCGTCGAGGCCCTCGGCATTACGGAAGCTGCCCGCCGGGCCTGGCAGCGCTACGCGGAGGTCGACCCTTCGACGCACTGGTCGACCGAGGCGATGAACCACCTCGGCCGGTTGGGCGTCGTCAGGATCCGGGACGAGTTTCAGCAGCAGTTGGATCTGGCATCGCGGGCTCTGCGCGATGGCGATCGCGGCCCGATCACGGCGCTGGCCCGCAACCATCCGCAGGAGGCGCGGACCTGGAGCGAAGGGCCGCTGCTCGGCAACTGGGCCGACGCCGTGCGCGCGGGAAAGATGAACGCGGCCTCCGACCTCCTGTCCGCAATCCGCGAGATGGGATCGAGCCTGGGACAGTTCAATCATGACGAATCGATCTCCGACGCCGTCGCCGCTATCGACCGGGTGGCCGCTGATCCCGCTCGCGTGCGCGCGCTGGCGGACGCACAGGCCGTGTATCGCGATGGGCGCGTCCTCTACCGCGACCGCCACGTTGCCGAAGCACAGAAGAAGTTGACGGAGGGCGAAGAGCGTCTGGCCGGCAACGGTAGCCCGATGTCGCTCATGGCGGCCTTCTACCTCGCCGAATGTCTCTACGACAGCAATCAGCCGGTCCAGGCTACGGCAGCGCTCGATCGTCTCGCCGCGCGCTTTGACCACACCCGCTATCCAGGACTAGTGGCCTGGATCGGCTGGAACCGGTCTCTGTGTCAGGCCGCCGAGGGGCAATGGAACGCGGCCATTCGCACCGCGGGAGAGTCGCGGACGATCTACGCCAGCCTTGGAGAAATCGAGAACCGGGGCGAGATGGACCTTCTGCTCGCCAGCTATCTGAATCGAGCGGCGCAACCGGCCGCGTCCTGGAAGGCGCGTGTGGCTTCCTTTCAGGTACTCAGCCGCGCCGGCTCCGACGACCGGATCCGCAATTCGCTCGTGACGGCCATGAATGTGGAAGCGGAGCAGGGCAATATCGATCCGGTGTTGTCGCTGGCGCAGATCGCGCTGGATGACCTCCGCCAGTTGAAGCAACCGACCGCCGTCTGCCTGGCGGAGGCCGCTCGCGCCGAGGCCCTGGCAAGAAGCGGCGATATGAGCGGAGCGCGCAATGCGGTCAAGCAGGCGCGCACAACGGCAAAGCAAGTGCCGGACGTCGCGATGCAAAAGAGGACTTCTGTATCGCTCGATATCGTGGAGGCATCCGTTGAGCGTCGAGCCAATCCGCGGCTGTCGCTTCGGCTTCTTGACGACGCGGTTGCCTTCTTCACAGCCGAGGGACGGTCCGGAGGCCTTCCCAGGGCATATCTCGAGCGCGGCCGCACGCGTGCCTCCGGCGGCGACGATTCCGCGGCCCTGGCTGACTTCGAGGCTGGGTTCGCCGCGGTTGATGCGCAACGTTCGTCGATCAGCGACCGGAGCCTGCGGGGAACCTTTTATGACACGGAGCCGGCGCTTTTCTCGGAGACGATCGCCTTGCTGCTCCGGCGAGGTGATACGGCGCGGGCCTTCGAATACTCGGACCGGGCTCGCGCGCGGAGCATGTACGAGCAATTGGGCCGTACCATGATTCTCGAGAAGGCCACTACAGCCGAGCAACTTCGGGGCGCTCTTCCGCCGGGAACTGTCCTCATCGAATACGCGCTCCTGCCGGATGCGATCGTCACCTTCTACTTCACATCCTCGCGATCGGGCGTCGTTCGAGTCTCGGTGTCAAGAGCCGCCGTGCGAACGCTCGTCGAACAGTGTGTAGACCTGGTGCAGCACCGCGGCGAAATGGAGGCGGTGCACCGCTCCGCTGCCGCGCTCCATCGGCTGCTGATTGCGCCGGTGGCCGCGGAGCTGGACGGCGCGGACCGGTTGATCATCGTTCCCGACCGGCAGCTTCACACTGTGCCATGGGCTGCGCTGTGGAACGCACCCCGAGGACGCTATCTCATCGAGGACGTGGCTCTGTCGGTCGCGCCCAGCGCGAGCGCTGTCCTACTGAAGAGGCAGGCCGCGGCGCTGGCGCCGGTGCTGGTGATCGGCGATCCGCATGACGCGGGGGATGCCTCTCTCCCCGAGGCGGCGCGGGAAGCCGAAGTCATCGCCGCGATGTACGGCTCCTCGACGCTTCTCGAGAACGAGAACGCCACCCGGTCCCGCTTCGTCGCCGTCGCGCGAACGTCCGGGTTGATCCACTACGCCGGCCACGCGGAAAGCGACGCTACCGATCCATTCGGAGCGCTCCATCTGGCGGCGGACCGTCCCCACGAAACAGGCGATCTGGACACGACTGCCATCGCGGCGCTGCACCTCGAAAGAGCACCTCTGGTGGTCCTCGCTGCATGCGGGACGATGCGCGGCGAATCGGGTCACGTCGAGGGGATGCCGAGCATCGCCCGGGCCTTCCTGGCCGCGGGAGCCCGAGGAGTGATCGGCACCTTGTGGGAAGTCGACGACGACGCGGCGGCTCCTCTGTTCCGCCGTCTTCACCTCGAGTTGCGCAATGGCGCAACTCCTTCCGCCGCCCTGCGCACCGCACAGATCGAGCTGGCCCATGGGACCGATCCCCGTCTTAGCCATCCGGCATCGTGGGCTCCGGTCGAGCTCCTCGGCTATTCAACGAACAGACAACTTCACTAACGAAAGGGAGTCAATGATGTCCGTTACCAGCATTCAGTTTGTCGGTTTGTTCGTGGTCATGATGAATACAGGTGCCGGCCTGCACATTCTCCTGCCCCACTTTCCCGGGACTCCCTTCGCCGGTCACATCTCGGTGATCCAGTACAGCCCCGGCGACGTATCGAGCAGCACATGGACGGGAGTGACCACGTGCGGGCCAAGCGGCTCTCTCCGGTGTGCACCGATCAATCTCGAAACGATCACCTTCACCGGCGCCGCCGATCCTTCTCCCAGCGACATCGTCGGCGCCATCTCCCACCTGCGCTGCTGCTGCCCGTCGATGACGGACATTCTGCCGAAGTACAAAGATCCAGCCGCCACCGACAAGGTCTCAGCGCACATCTTCGTCGAGCATGGCGTGGCCGAAGCGATCACCAACGGCGACGGAAGGGTCGACGCGTGGGTGACCTTGCACTCGACCGATCCGGACGGGATCACGGTGACGGCAAACGCCGGGACGTCCGGCTCGGTCAACATCGTCTTCAAGCCCGGAGCGCAATTCCAGATCCTGAACACGATGACGAGCACGGAGACGACGCCTCCGCACTTCCTCGCCTACTACCTGATGGGCAATGACAGCAGCAGTTGTACCGCGGTTCCGAGCGACGGAGCGCCGTGCGCACCGCAGACCTCGGAGTGCGTCTTTTCCAAGAAGACCATCGCGGCTGCCAAGGCTTTGGCCCGTAAGAAGCGCACCAGAAAGGTTCCCATGAAGCCGCTCGACGTGGACGTCGACTGCTCCGCATCGCATTTTCCGTAATACCGGCGTGCGATCAGCCCTGGCTCGGCTACCCTTTTGTCTTATGATCCTACCCATCCCGCGATGTCTGAGCAGACGAATGTCCTGGTCGTCGAAGACCGCGGAATCCTGATGGCCCGCCACGTCAGCTTTTCCTCGATCGAGTTCCGGGGATGCGGCAACGAGGTAGTGGCAACGGTGCGATGCGCGCCGGCCGAGGCAGCAGCCGGCGGCGCGGCGTGAGCGAGGCAGGCTCCCCCGCCCTCTCCCGCCGCCTCGGCGCGTTCGACGCCACGATGATCGTGATGGGCGGCATCATCGGCTCCGGCATCTTCATCAACCCCTACGTCGTCGCGCAACGGGTCCACACACCGGCGATGATCATCGGGGCCTGGGCCGCCGGCGGCGTCATCGCGCTCCTCGGCGCCTTCGCCTACGCCGAGCTCGCGGCGTTGCGCCCCGAGGTTGGGGGGCAATATGCCTACCTTCGCGACGCCTACCATCCCTCGGTGGCATTCATGTACGGCTGGGCGCTTCTGCTCATCGTGCAGAGCGGAGGGATGGCCGCGGTCGCGGCAGCGTTTGCGAAATACACCATCAGCCTGATCGGAATGGCCATTCCGGAGTGGACGATCGCCGTGATCACGCTGCTCATCCTCACGCTGATCAACTGCCTCGGCGTCCGTAGCGGCAGCAACACGCAGAGCGTGCTGATGCTGCTCAAGCTCGCGGCGATCGCCATGCTGATCGTCGCCGGTGCCACGATCTCCGCGCCGCACGCGGCCGCGCGGGCGGTGCTCGACGCGCCGATGTCATCGGATCTCTTCCTCCGTTTCGGCGCGGCCATGACGCCGGTCATGTTCGCCTACGGCGGCTGGCAGACGGCGAGCTTCGTTTCGGGCGAGCTGGCGCGGCCGCGGCGCGACCTCCCCATCGGCCTGCTGGTCGGCATCATCGGCGTCATCGCGCTCTACGTCGGCGTGACGTTCATCTGCGTGCGCGCGCTCGGCGCGGATGGACTGGCACACACCTCGACGCCCGCCTCATCCGTGATGCGCCTCGCGCTCGGCGAGCGCGGCGCGCGACTCATCGCCGCCGGCATCGCCATCTCCACGCTGGGATTCCTGAGCCAGAGCATGCTCACCGCGCCGCGCGTCTACTACGCCATGGCCGCGGACGGCCTCTTCTTCCGCAGCGTCGGCCGCATCAGCGCGAAGACGCAGGTGCCTGTGGTGGCCATCGCCCTGCAAGGGGTCGTGGCCGTGGTCATCACGCTCTCCGGCACGTACGACCAGATCCTCAGCTACGTCGTCTCGACCGACTTCGTCTTCTTCGGCCTGACCGGGCTGGCCCTGTTCATCTTCCGCCGGCGGCAGCCACCTGCCGGCTTCCGCACGCCGGGACATCCGGTGACGACGGCGATCTTCACCGCCTCGTGCTGGATCGTCGTCATCGCCACGATCGTGAAGTCGCCGGTCAACAGCCTGATCGGCTTCGGAATCCTGGCCGCGGGATTGCCGGCGTATGCGTGGTGGCGACGCGCGGCGTAGCGCTGCGCGCGTTGTCGATTGTCGGTTGTCGGTTTGGGGCTACGCGGCGCTGTCGGTTGTCTGCGCTGCGGCGCGTGGACGGAATTCGCCAGTCGCGCCGCATGGGCGCAGATACAACTGATAACCGACAACGCGCCTAGCGCCGGTTCACGGCTGCGTCGCCCTGACCGGCACCTTCGGATCCGCCGACGCCGACCGGAACACGTTCGTGGCCATGGCGATGATCGAGCTGACGTCGCTCAGGTTCGCGGGGATGATCATCGAGTTGCCGCTCTTGGCCAGTTGGCCGAACTGCTTGATGTACTCCTCGGCCAGCCGGAGCTGCATGGCCTCGTAGCCGCCCGGCGTCTTGATGGCATCGGCGATCTGCTTGATGCCGTTGGCCGTGGCCGCGGCGACCGATTGAATGGCCGCGGCCTGTCCCTCGGCTTCATTGATGGCCTGCTGTTTCTTCGCTTCCGACGCCTTGATGACCTGCTGTTTGTCGCCGTCGGCGGCGTTGATGGCGGCGTCGCGCTGCCCTTCCGACTGCAGGACCGTGGCGCGCTTCTCGCGCTCGGCGCGCATCTGCTTCTCCATCGCAGCCAGCACGTCCTGCGGCGGGTTGATGTTCTTGATCTCGTAGCGGAGAACCTTCACGCCCCACGCCTCGGAGGCCTTGTCGACTTCCGTAACGACCATCATGTTGATGTTCGTCCGCTCCTCGAACGTACGATCGAGCTCGATCTTGCCGATCTCGCTGCGAAGGTTCGTCTGCGCGAGCTGGGAGATGGCGTAGGTGTAGTCGGAGATGCCGTACGAGGCCCGCGCCGGGTCGAGCACTTTGAAGTACAGGACGCCGTCCACGGCAACCTGCACGTTATCGCGCGTGATGCAGACCTGCTCCGGAACATTGAGCGCCACCTCTTTGAGCGAGTGCTTGTAGCGAATGGTGTCGAGGAACGGCACCAGGATGTGGAAGCCGGCGTTGAGCGTGGTCGAGTACTTGCCGAGCCGCTCCACCACCCAGGCGTTCTGCTGCGGTACGACCCGCGCGATGCGCCCGATCATGATCATGGCGAAGATGACGACGACGATTGCTACGATAAGAGTAGGCATGAGAGGTTCCTCCGTTGATGTTGCTCACCACGCCCGGACATGGATCGTCAGCCCGACGATCTGTTCGACGACGCAGCGTTGACCTTTGAGCAGCGGCGTTTCTCCGACATTGCGCGCCGTCCACGTACTTCCCCGCATCTCCGCTTTTCCCTCAGCCGCGACCGGCAGATCGGCGAGGACGACAGCCCGTTCGCCGACGAATGTGTCGACGACCTTGGTGATATTGAATCCAAGTTTTCGCACGACGATCGGCCGCACGAAGATCAGGAGGACGACCGACGAAATCGAAAACGTCAGGAGCTGCCCCCACAGCGGCATGGGGATGCCGGCACCGACGATGATCGCCACCAGAAAGGCGCCGACCGCAAAAAAACCGATGTGCGCCGTCGTGGCGTGAAACTCGATGATGAGTAACAGAAACGCGGCGAGAACCCAGACCCACCAGGCCATTTTCGTGAGTGATGAGCGTAACACTACTTGGTGGGCGGCGGCGGCGGAGCAACAGTCGCCAACTGGCCGAGCACACTCTTCGCGATCGCCGGAACGAGCTTGACGTCGTCCGCCGTGCCTCGGGTCATGATCACCAGGATCAGTTTTCGCCCGCCCGGCAGCTCGACGTACGCGGCATCGTGCCGGACCTCGGAGGTCCATCCCGCTTTCGACCATTCGCGCGAGCCGGCCGGCAACGACTCACCGATGAACTCCTTGACCTGGTTCTCGTCCGCGCGCGGCGGATTCAGAGGACGCTCGATCAGCGCCAGCATCGCGTCGCTGTCGGCGCCCGAGAGAGCGCGCTTCCGCGCGATCCAGAGAAGGAGGGCAGCAAACGAATTCGCGCTGGAACGGTTGCGGTTGGGCCGGGCGTCCCCACCCATGAGTTGCTTCTCGCGCCCGAACGGCCCGAAGCTCCACGGCTTGGCCATGGCGCTGATGTCGTAGCCCATCGAGGCAAACCAGCGGTTCACCACGCGCCGCTTTTCGATGAACTTCGCCAGCGCGCGGCCCTCGAGATTCGGCCCCGGACAGGTGTCGCTGATGAGGTCGAGCAGAAAGGCGGTGGCGTCGTTGTCCGAGAGACGGATCATCTCGCCCAACGCCCGCGCCACCTCCGGATCCGATTGAAGCTTCTGATGAAAGACCTCGGCCATGATGTAGAGCTTCACCACCGAGGCGGGATAAAACGGCGCGTCGCCATGCCAGTCGCCGCGGTCGATCGTGGTCGGTTTCGTCACATCGACGATGCTGATGGCCAGGTTGTCCGCCGTCAGCTTCGGGAAATCCTTCAGCGTCTGCTCCGCCGCATTCTTCGCCGCCAGCTCCAACTCCGGATTCTTCGGCAGGTCGGTGAACTCGCGGAAGTTGGCAAAGGCGGAGGTGGCCAGGAGCACGAACAGAGCGGCGAATCGAATGCGCATGGTGGAATTGTAGCGGTCGTATACTCGGGGGGATGATCCCCGACGATGAAACGTTTGAGGCGCTAAAACGCAAGACGGCGTCGATGACAATCCAGGAACGTGTCGCCTATTGCCTCGAGCTTGGAAGGCAAGAGATCCAGGCGTACGCTCTTGCAAACGGTGTAACCGAAGATGAAGCCCGGCAGCGTTGGCGGCTTCGGAGTCAGTTCGGCCGGCGCTTCTCGCGGTGTAAAGCGGGATAGGCGACTTGCTGCTTATTCTGGGATGCACGGGGCCGGAGAGCGGGCATCTTGCCTGCTCCCGCCGGGCGTCTCGCGCGGCGGTGGGAGCGAACGTGATGCGGCTCTTTCGCCTGATAACCGAGTCACTTCCTGCTACACACGTTCCTATTGTTCGTAATCTCAGAAACCACCGCCGGGCGAGGACGCCCGGCGGGAGCAGGCAGGATGCCCGCTCTCCGCTACGGCGTCTGTCCGCGTTATCAGGCGGCGAATATGGTGTTGTCGCCCATCCCTACCGCCACCCCCTCACCCTCTCCGCGACCGCCTCCGGTGTGAAACCGAAGTGCTTCTCGATGTCCGCCAGCGGAGCTGACGCGCCGAAGCGGTCGATGCCGATGATGAGGGCGTCGTGGTTGACGTATTTGTACCAGCCGGATGAGCGGCCGGCTTCGATGGCGACGATGCGGCTGCGGTCGCCGAGGACCTCGTTCTGGTAGTCCTCAGGCTGGCGGTCGAAGATGTCGAGCGAGGGAGCGGAGACGACGCGGGCGCGGATGCCCTCGTCGCGCAGCAGCTCCGCGGTACGCACGGCCAGCGTCACCTCGGAGCCGGTAGCGATGAAGGTGAAATCGCCGTCGGCGTAGCCGTCGAGCACGTACGCACCACGCCAGATCTGGTGCGGATCGAAATCAGCGCCGTGCGGGATGATGTCGACCTTCTGCCGCGTCAGCACGATGATGGTCGGCCCTTCATGCTTGTTGCCGATCGCCCAAGCCCAGGCCATTCCGGTCTCGACGCCGTCGGCAGGACGGAAGAGGGTCATGTTCGGAATCAGGCGGAGCGAGAAGAGCTGCTCGACCGACTGATGAGTCGGACCGTCTTCGCCGAGGAAGACCGAATCGTGTGTGTAGACGAAGATCGACGGGATCTGCATCAGCGCGGCCAAGCGGATGGCAGGCCGCATGTAGTCGGAGAAGATCAGGAACGTCGAACCGTGGACGCGGAACGGACCGTAGAGGGTTATCCCGTTGAGCGCCGCGCCCATGGCATGCTCACGGATGCCGAAATGGAGGTTCTTGCCCTTGAAGAGATCGAATGGCGGCGGGTCGTTGACGTCATCCTTCAACCGCTCGATCGAGCCGCCGTTCTTGAAGTTGGTCTTCGTCGATGATGCCAGATCCGCGGCGCCGCCGACGACGAACGGTGCGATGTCGCCGATCTTCTGGATAACCTGGTTCGACAGTTCGCGCGTGGCAATCGGCTTGTCGGTCTTTCCGGCATCCGCGAGCTGCAGCTCGAAACCCTCCGGCAGCGAATGCGACCAGCACGCGTCCCACTCCGCGGCGAGCTGCGGGTTGCGCGCGCGCCACTCGGCCATTCCGGTGTCCCACTGCTTGCGCGCCCGCGCCAGCCTCTTGACCTTGCGCGCGAACTCGGAGCGCACCTCGTCGGGAACGTAGAACGCCGGCTCGGCCGGCCACCCGAGGGCCACCTTCGTCGCCGCGGCCTCCTCGGGGCCCAGCGGTTCGCCGTGCGCGCGCGAGGTACCGTGGAACTTCGGACTTCCAAAGCCGATGACCGTCTTGGCCATGATCATCGACGGCTTGTCGGTGACCTTCTGCGCTTTGCGGATGGCTTTGCGCACGGCGTCGCGGTCGTGGCCGTCGATCTTCTGCACATGCCAGTGCGCGGCTTCGAATCGCTTCTTCACGTCCTCCGACATCGAGAGACGCTTGTCGCCGTCGAGAGTCACGTCGTTGTCGTCATAGAGGTAGATGAGGTTGCCCAGCCCGAGGTGACCCGCCAGCGAGGCTGCCTCGGAGCTGATCCCTTCCTCCAGATCGCCGTCGGAGCAGATGACGTAGATCCAGTTCTGGACTGGCTTGAACGCATCGTCAGTATTGAAGCGCGCCGCCAGCATCTTCGAGGCGATGCCCATGCCGACGCCGTTGGCGAACCCCTGGCCGAGCGGGCCGGTGGTGGCCTCGATGCCGGGAGCGTCGCCGTACTCGGGGTGACCGGCGGTCTTCGAGCCCCATTGCCGGAAGCTCTGCAACTGCTCCATGGTCATCTCCGGATAGCCGGTGAGATGCAGCAGCGAATAGAGGAGCATGGAGGCATGGCCGGCGGAGAGGACGAAGCGGTCGCGATCCTGCCACGACGGCTGCTTCGGATCGTGACGCAGGAAGTCGGTCCAGAGGACGAAGGCCATGTCGGCCATCCCCATCGGCGCGCCGGGATGTCCGGACTTCGCTTTCTCGACGCCGTCGATGGCCAGGAAGCGGATGGTGTTGACACAAAGCTCTTCGAGCTTGTCTTTGGTTCCGGCGATTGCGCTGCTGGCCTCGGCCGCTCCGCCCGTCTGTTCGTCCATGCTTCCTCCGATGCTTGCCGCTGATCTGGCGAGCGGCCGGATTATACTCAGCGCCTTCCGGGCCGATTGACGCCGCAGGTATGAACAAACTCTTCCCGATCGAGCCCCGACCACCCTCTGTCGCTGGTGGAGCGGATGCGGGATATGTCGGGGCGGGTGTGAGACAAATGACCGAGATGGCTATAATAGCCATATGAAAAAGGCCAGCGTGTCCGAAACGAAGAACAACCTCAGCGCGATCCTACGTCAGGTTCGAGAGGGAGAGAGCTACCTCATCGTCGATCGAGGCAACCCCGTCGCGCGGCTCGATCCGGTGACTGCGGAGGACAAAGGAGAGGACCAACGGCGCGCGGACCTGGAGCGACGAGGTATTCTTCGTCGAGGGCTCGGAAAAATCCGCAAGGAGATCGTCGACACAGCGCCTCCCTCTCTGCCGAAGAACGTCAGCGCGCTCGCCTTGCTGCTCGACGAGCGAGAAACAGGACGATGAAGTTCTGGGACAGTTCGGCGGTCATCCCGCTTCTGGTCACGGAATCGATGACTCCCGCCGTCCGCGACATCCTCACCAAGGATCGCCAAATGCACGTCTGGTGGGCAACGGAAGTCGAGTGCGTTTCGGCGCTCGCTCGCCTCGAACGGGAAAAACCGGGAGCCTCAATCTCCATCGAGACCGCCTTCGATCGTCTTAACGCTCTACGCGAAGACTGGAGCGAGATTGCCGCTGTAAACATCGTGCGCGACGTCGCCAAACGTCTTTTGAGAGTCCATGCTCTGCGCGCCGCAGACTCACTGCAGTTGGCAGCCGCGTCGGTTCTTGCCGACGGCGATCGTGACTCGGTGACCGTCGTCTCCCTCGACGATCGCCTGCGGGATGCGGCGCGCCGGGAAGGGTTC
Organism: Thermoanaerobaculia bacterium; assembly: GCA_017883235.1. GTDB lineage: Bacteria > Acidobacteriota > Thermoanaerobaculia > Gp7-AA8 > Gp7-AA8 > JADGNZ01. The sequence goes on from JADGNY010000005.1 coordinate 13,303, forward strand.
CCGCTACTTCCGCAGCGGGCGCAGTGAGACCGCAATCGTGAAGACGGCCAAGTGTTGAGAAACAAAGCTCCGGCCCCGTGAGCTCCACTGTGAGCTCCACTCGACGCGAAGGCTTCCCAGCTACTTCCGCAGCAGACACAGTGAGGCGTTCAGCTCCTCGTATGCGTACGTCGCACTCACGTATGGTTCACGCTGGTGTAGATCCGGGTGAACGCACCCGCCTGCACGACAGACGTTGGCGGATCGATCTCGTGCAGCCAAGGCTGGCCGCGGAAGGAATCGTCGCCGTAGAAGATAGTAGCGATGCGGATCAGCTTCGCGGCGGCGATGCGCTCAAGCGCGGCGACCACATTCGGGAGCACGGTTTGATAGAACGGGTGGTACATGAAGTAGACCGTACCATCGTCGATCGGCGCATGGACAACATCGCCGGTACGGACATCGACACGGTTGGCCAAGCCGAGGTTTGCGGCGGCGGTGGTGGCGTGGGCCACGCGCTCGGGTAACAGCTCGACTCCGCGGAAACGCGCCGGAGCGACGAGCGCGCCATACAACAGCACGCGCCCGTAACCGCAGCCGAGGTCGTAGAAGACGTCATCGGCGGTCAGCGTCAGACGGTGGAAGAGGTCGCGAAGCGCGCAGAAGGCGGTTCCCCCGTAGACGAAGTTGTTCTTTCCCGCTGCGTTGATGACGCCGCGCAGGTCGAGGCTGCGCTCGATGGATGATGCGTCGATGCCGAGGAGCGCATCGAGTGAATCCTCACTCCCGTCGTCATCGCCGCCGTGGAAGGTGCGGATTGCATGGGAGGCAACATTCACCATTGACAAATCATTTGTACCCCGCTATCGTTCCTTCTCTATCGTATTCAGTCAAGCGATCCTTCCGGACCACGCGGAGGTGTGACGCGGAGGTACCGGACGAGAGGAGGAAACAACAATGGGATTCACGACTCTCTACGCCCCTTCTATCCGCGATGCAATCAAACGCAACGACAAGCACGAAATGCAGCAGCTCCTCGATCACGCGAAGCAGGTGGAAAAAGAACAGGGTGATCTGCCGGCCGCGGTTCGCGAGCTGGAGCAGGCCCTCGCGAAGCACAAGCCCTGACGTTTCCGCGGACCGACCACCTTCGGTCCGCCACTTCTGCCGAGGGTCACAATGCCGCAGCGATACCTCCACGATGAAGATTACCTCCATGCGCATCCCGTACACGTGGTGTGGGAACTGACGCTCGCCTGTAACCTCAAATGCCTGCACTGCGGCTCGCGCGCGGGCAAGGTTCGGCCGGGCGAATTGTCGACGGAAGAGGCATTGGACGTCGTACGGCAATTGGCAGCGCTCGGCGTGCGCGCCATCTCCGTCATCGGCGGCGAGGCTTATCTACGGCGAGATTGGATCGAGATCATCCGGGCCATCACCGATCACGGCATTGAAGCGGGGATGCAGACCGGCGGCCGGGCGCTGACGGAGGAGAAAGTAGTGCGCGCGAAAGAGGCGGGGCTTCGTGCTTGTGGCGTCTCGATCGACGGACTGGCCGATCTCCACGACGAGCTGCGCGGCGTCAAAGGTTCATTCGCCTCGGCGATGGAAGCGCTCGGCCATCTGAAACGCCACGGCATACCGAGCGGCGTGAACACGCAGATCACCAGCCGCACGATGCCGCAACTGCGCAACATCCTCCACGCCATCGCGGCCGCAGGCGCCACGAACTGGCAGATACAGCTCACCGTCGCCATGGGGAACGCCGTCGACCATCCCGAGTTGCTGCTGCAGCCGTACGAGCTCCTCGATCTGATGCCGTTGCTTGACGAGCTTTACGACGAAGCGGCATCGATGGGGGTATTGATCCAGCCGGGAAACAACATCGGTTATTTCGGACCGTATGAACATCGGTGGCGACTCGCCGATCATGAGGAAGGCCATTGGCAAGGCTGCATGGCCGGACACGCCGTCCTCGGCATCGAGGCGGACGGCACGATCAAAGGCTGCCCGTCGCTTCCCACTGTCGGTTTCTCCGGCGGCAACGTCCGGGACCTGTCGATCGCCGATATGTGGAAGATGAGCAGTGCGCTTCGCTTCTCACGCGACCGCGGACTGAACGATCTCTGGGGCCGTTGCGGCGACTGCTACTACGCCGACGTGTGCCGCGCCGGCTGCACGTGGACCGGCACTGTGCTCTTCGGCCGTCCCGGTAATAATCCGTACTGTCACTATCGCGCGCTGAAGCTCGCGGAGCAGGGTCTTCGGGAGCGCATCGTGAAGACCGCCGATGCTCCGGGCCGATCGTTCGATGAGGGGAAGTTCGATCTCATCACTGAGCCGCTCGACGGCGGCGATGGTCCGCGCAGCGTGGCCGTTCCGCCGCCATGGACGTTCCGCGATGTACAAGTGGCGCGGGAGGCTGACCGCGTCCCGCCACAGCTTCCGCTGTGCCGCGGCTGCAATCAGTACGTGCTCGAGGGAACAGAGAGCTGTCCTCACTGCGGAAGCGACATCGCGGCCGAGGCTACGCAATACGCCGAGAATCTCGCGACTCTTTACGCCGCGGCGGAAAAGGTGCGCGCTCTGCTCGCGCAGTGACTGCAACCGGTCGTCGCAGTGGGCGAGCTGCGGCAGTCAACGGCTATCGATCGAGATATGCCGCAACAAGCTGCGCGATCGCCTCGTGCCTTGTTCCCCACCCTGCCCACACGCCCGCGCTCCATTCGCGGACGGCGGCGGCGTGGTCGTCGGCCATCGCGACGTCGAAGATCGTGAGCGGCCAGACGACAGATGGGGGATCGAAGTGCGGCCAGTCGCGGACGCGTGTCGCGAGTTGCTGCAGATACGGGGCGACGGGGGGAGGCGGGATTCCGCGTTCGAGGACGAGATGTAAGCCCGTCAGGTGAATGAAGACCGACTTATCGGGATGACGTCCACCCGCGTGTTGCACCGCGTACGCGTCGACCGTCAGTTGGTGCACCTTTCCGAAGAGCGCCGCGTTGCTGAACTCCGCGCCGATGACCTCGGTGAAGACGCTCCAGCATTCCTGCGACGTGTTGAAGTAGCCGTCGTAGGTTGCGACTTCGGTCGCCGGCATCGAGAGGCCGCAGCCGGGGCAGCGGGATTCAAGGGTGCCAGAGTTGATTCGGCTCTCCTTTCTCCCACGGTTTGTACGCGAGGACGAAATCGATGCGGCGGCCGAGGGATGGGTGGGAGTAGTACCACCATTCGATGAAGCGCGGCGGGCGGGGATCTTCTTTCGAATCCTCGGCGAACTTGACGAACGAGCTGGCCATCGCTTCGTTCTTGTGCGTCAGCTCGAGGCCGAACACGTCGGCCTGATGCTCGATGTGGCGCGAGTAGCCGGAGTAGACGGGCGAGAGGAGAAACGCCAGGAGGCTGCTGACGGCGAGCAGCCACGGCAGTGCGGCGGGATCCGCGCGATCTCCCATGCGCCAACGCACTCCCCATCGCGCCAGGCCCCATTCGAAGAGCCGCTGCGCGATGAAAAAGCCGATGAACGTGATGACGACACTGAAGGCGATCCCCTGCCAGAGATGTTTGAGAACGTAGTGACCCATCTCGTGGCCCATCACGGAGAGGATCTCGTCGCGGTCGAGCTTGGCCAGGATGGTGTCCCAGAGGACGATGCGCGCCGACGGGCCGATGCCTGTGACGTAGGCGTTCATCTCCTTGGTCTGTTTCGATTTGTCGACTTCGAAGACACGACTCTGCTCGATCCCGGCGCTCGACGCTTCGTCGAGCAGTGCCTGCCGCAGGGAGGCGTCGCGCAGCGGGCGGAAGTCGTTGAAGAGCGGGTCGATGACCAGCGGCGTGGCCAGAACGCCGAGGAGGATCAGCGGGATGGTTCCTATCCAGAGGACGATCCACCAGCGGCGGATACGGCGGATGATGACCAGCGCGATCGCCGCCAGCGGCGTGAAGATGACGACATTCACCCCGAGCCCTTTGCCGAAGTCGCCGAGCCAGCCGGCGAAACTCTGATCGGTGAGATCGAATTGGTGGGGCACGATGAAGCCGCCGTAGAAATCAAGCGGGAACGTCAACGCCGTGATGACCATAGACAGCAGGACGAAATAGAGCATGGCCGCGACGAAGGGCCATCGCACCCAACGCTGCGCGAAGTCGCGCATCCGGGCCGACCACCCCGTGGCCAGGATGAGAAGAAGGATGGCGATGCCGTAGACGGAGTCGGTGAAATAGAGCGTTTCATCGATCCGGCTGTGACGGATCATTTCGGGGGTGACGTGGACGTCGAAACGCCTCGCGGGGGTCGGGGGTCGGGAGTCGGGGGTCGGAGTGATGATGCCTGGAGCGGAAGGATTCTCCGGCCCCCGGCTCCCGACTCCCGACCCCCGCGCCGGCTGCGGCATCGTCAGAGCCACAACGATCGCGCCGAGGAGAAACACCTTCTTCATACCCGGCTATCATCGCATGCACGATGACGTTTAACATTCGCGAAGCAACGGCGTCCGACGTCCCACTTATCCTGCAGTTCATTCGTGATCTGGCCGAGTACGAGAAGCTTGCGCATCTGGTCGTGGCGACGGAAGCAACGCTACGCGAAACACTCTTCGGCAGCACTCCCTTCGCCGAGGTTCTGATCGGGGAAGAAGACGGAACGGCGGCCGGATTCGCGCTCTTCTTTCACAACTACTCCACCTTCCTGGCGCAACCGGGGATCTATCTGGAGGATCTCTTCGTCAAACCGGAGTACCGCGGGCGCGGTTACGGCAAAGCGTTGCTGGCGCGCCTGGCGCAGATTGCGCGCGAACGCAACTGCGGACGCGTCGAATGGGCGGTGCTCGACTGGAATGAGCCGTCGATTGCGTTCTACAAGTCCCTCGGCGCGCGGGTGATGGACGACTGGCACACGTTCCGGCTCACGGGGGAGGCGCTCGAGAAGCTGGCCGGCAGTTAGTCTCCCCGTCGCACCTTCCTCGCCGAGCAGAAGAGCCAGGGAAGCGGCCCGGCACGCTGAGCTATCATTCGGGCCTCATGGCCACGATCCCCTGTATCCGTTGCGGCGTCCAGATCGACCGCGACTTCAAAGCCTGCCCGCACTGCGGCGAGCCGGTGACTGACTTCCTGCGCGAGTACGCCGACAAGCCGATCGACGGTAAGTACAAGATCGTCGAGCGCCTCGGAATCGGCGGCATGGGCGAGGTTTTCAAGGTGGAGCACACCTTCCTCGGCTCGACGCGCGTGGTGAAGATCATCCGCGCGCAGATCTCCGAGAGCAGCGACATCCACGAACGCTTCCTGCGCGAGGCGCGCATGGCCACGAAGGTCCAGCATCCGAATGTGGCCACGCTCCACGACTTCTCCGCCCTTCCGGACGGCTCGCATTACATGGTCTGGGAGTTCATCGACGGGGAGAATCTGGCCCAGGTCCTGAAGCGCCGCGGAACGCTGGCGCCGCGTCACGCCGTGCGCATCGCCATCCAGGCGCTGGCCGGCCTGGAAGCAATCCACCGCGCCGGTATCGTCCATCGCGACATCAGCCCGGAGAATCTGATGATCACGCACGCCGCCGACGGTTCCGAGTTCGTGAAGATCATCGATCTCGGCGTGGCCAAGGCGGCCGAAGCGGATGTGGCCATGACCCAGACCGGGATGTTCGTCGGCAAGTTCCGCTACGCCTCCCCCGACCACCTCGGGTTTCTGCCCGCCGGCGAACGGATCGACGGCCGCGCCGATCTCTACTCGCTCGCAGTGGTGCTGTTCGAGATGCTCACCGGGCGGCCGCCGTTCGAGGCGACATCGCCGCATGAGTACATCCTTCACCATTCCCGCGATGAGTATCTGCTCTCGCCCGATCTCGACCGCATTACGGGCAACCCGGCGCTGCAGACCGTGCTGGCGAAGGCCCTCGAGCGCGACCGCAACAAGCGTTTCGCCACCGCGCGCGAGTTTTCCGATGCCCTCGCCGCGATCGAGCCGACTCTGCCTGATGAAACGTCGAAAACAACAGGTCCGTTCGATGCCGAGGCCACGATGCGCACGGAACGGACCGGGACAGTTCCTGTCCCACCGGTATCAACCGCCGTCCCCACCGTCACTCCCGCTCCTCCCCCAGCCCCGCCACCGGCAGCGCAATCGGTGACGCGGCCGGCGACGGTGCCGTCTCCTCTTCCCCCGCCGCCACAATTCGAGGCTCCGCCAACCGTCGTCGACCCGATGCCGATGGCGATGCCGGCGGCTCCCCCCCAACCGCAGGTAGCGGCCGCACCCCCGAAACGCGGCAGCGGCCCCATCATCGCGGTCATCGTCATCGTATTGGTCGTCCTCGGTGCGATGGCGGCGGCCGGCGTGTTCGTCATGAGGAAGTACATTCATTGGCCACTTACGACCACTGCACTGACGACGACAACGGCGACAACAACGACCGCCACTGCCTCGGCGGCGCCGTCGCAGACGAGCGTCGACGTCACGCCGCCCGCGCCGGTCATCATCGACAACACGACAACTCCGACGACCACGACGGCCACCGCGACGCTGACGACGTTGTCCGCTCCCATCGTTCCTCCTCCGACGGCCACGCACGCACCGCCGAAACCGAAGACTGCCACCGTCGAAGAGCCCGCACCGGTTGAAGAAACGCCGGAACCGGAACCGGCGCCCGTTCCCGCATCGGCGCCGACGTTCCGGGAACGAGGCGACAGCAACGCCAATGAGGCCGCCGTGGCGGCGCTGCATCAGCAGATCGGCGGGGTGACGCGGGTCTACCTGACCGGCGGCGACGCGGAGATGATCAAACAGCTTTCCGACGCACTGCGCGGGCGCGGCGTCAGCGTCGGCGAAGGCGCGCCGGTCGAGATCCGCTTCACCGGCTCGGTCGAGTCTCATGGCTTCGGTAAGAAGAGCCGGTCGGCAACCGCCACCATCAGAAAGAATGGCCGTCCCATTTTCCAGTACGTGATGCCGCGGGAGGACTACCGCGTCGGCGATAGTCCGGCCGAGGCATTCGCCAGGATACTGAGCAACGCGTTGGCCCGATAAGCCCGGCGGGTGAACTGCGGCTTCGCCGCGTTGTCTGCGCGCTGCGGCGCGCGTGGTCGGAGTTATCCATTTGACGCGGTCGGCGGCAACTGCGCGGCTTCGCCGCCAGGCACAGACAAGAGTGTCTGTGCCACATTGGACATGCCTTTTGGGCACAGCCGGTTTGTGCCACGAACAGACGAGAGTGCCTGTGCGCCACGCTGGATTGAGAGATCAATGCGTCGCGATTCCAGACTTCTCAAATACCGATGTCCAATGTGGCACAGACACTCTTGTCTGTGCCTGGCGGCGAAGCCGCGCAGTCATTCGCGATGCAGAAGTCAACGCGACAGTACGTAACTCTCAGGCGTCCTTTCTCTACGCCGACCTTCCGGTGTGACGCGAGCGCGAGCCACGCACTGGAGATCGCCGCGCATTACTCCTCGAGACGTTCAGACCAATCTGACGGCCCTTCGAGATTCAGCGCCTGAGCAGTCCGAAGAAACGAGCTTGATTTGCTCTCGTCCGCGACCGTAGTCTCGATCGTGACGCGAACACGGGTGTTCGGTGCAAGAGTCACAGGGCCCTCGGGGCGCAGCACCTCGCCATCGTAAGTGGCGAAAACGGTTGTCGTCATTCCTGTTCCTCCTCTTGAGTGTCTTCATCGGCGTAATGCTTCGTTCTTCGCATGCCAGCTTGCACCGCCGTCGTACCCGTCGAAATCGTCCAAGCCGTCGCGATCGGAAGCGTGGTGTATCGTAGCAACGTTCTTCGCCTGCCGTTCTGCGGCCCGGCGGTAGAAGCCATACTGATGCATGAAACTGCGGTTCTACATCGATCCCGAAACGGGCGAACCACATATTCTCAATCACGATGTGGATGAAGAGGAGGTCAGGGAGGTCCTCGAAAACGCTGGTGAAGATCGACCGGGGCGGGAAGGGTCCCGCGTGGTCATCGGCAGAACTGAAGACGGACGCTACCTGCGCGTGATCTACGTCCCTGATCCCGAGCCCGACAGCGCCTTCGTGATCACGGCGTATGATTTGAAAGGCAAACCCCTGGCTGCCTATCGGAGCCGCCGCAAAAGAAAGGGAAGACGATGAAGCGAACGAAGTTCCCGAAAGGATGGGACGAGGAGCGCGTGCGGCAGGTTCTCCGTCATTACGACCAGCAAGGCGAAGTAGAAGCTGTCGCTGAAGACGAGGCGGCTTTCGAAGATCCCACGCAGACGGTCATCGAAGTTCCGCGGGAACTCGTACCGGCAATCCGCGAGCTCATCGCGAAACACGAGAATCGAACCGCCTAGTCGAGTTCTCCTCGGCGCGTGAATTGCGAGATGCGCTGGAGCCGTTGGCTGGATTCGAAGCGCTGACCTGATGATTACCAATCAGCGCGAGAGGACGTAACTCTCGATCCCGGCGCGGCGTAGTCGATCAACGGCCGTGGCGGCCATCGTTCGTGAGACGAACGGTCCGGTGCGGACAAGGAGCAGCCCCTCGCCGCGGTCGGTGAACGGCGTCTCGCCGAGGCGTTTCAGACGGGTGGCGAGCTGGCGCGCGTTTGCGGGCTCGCGAAATGCGCCGATTTGCACGACGAAGGCGCCCGCGGCGACTGGGGCAGGAGGCTTCGATTCGGCGATGGTCGCGATGGTTCCGATTGCGACGTCGCGCAGCGTTACCGGCTCGGCGGGCAGCGTAATCTCGTGCGTAACGGTGCGGCCGGCGATGGTGGCAGTCAGCGAGAGACGGCCGGCCGGCAACGAGCGGAAGACGAAGTTCCCGTGTGCGTCGACGGCGGCGCGGCGTCCGAGGGATTCGATCATTACCGAATCCGCACCTGCGACCGTGCCGGCGACGCTGCGCAGCGCAACAACGGCAAACGACGTCGTCCGCGGAACATCGGCCGCGAGAGTCACGCTCTGATCCCCTTCCTCCGCTGCATACCCGGCCGGCAGCGTTTCCGGCACGAGCGCGACGCGATAGGTCCCGGCGGGAACGGCAAGGGCGAACCGGCCGTCGCTGTCGGTGGTTGCGGCGATGCGGACGTCGTGCGGTGCGACGGCGGCGATGGTGACTCCGGCGATTCCGACGTTGGCGTCGCTGGCCACGCGTCCATTCAGGCGTGCCGATGACCAGATGACGCCGAAATCGACGCGGGCACGCCCACTGACCTCGACGCGCGACGCGGTCGTGAAATACGCCGGGTGCGAGGAAGGAAGTTGCGCGATCACGGAGTGCGATCCGGGATCGACGCCGTGGAATGCATACGCGCCGTGGGCGTCGCTCCGCGTGGTCTGCGTGCCGTCGAGCATGACGATGACGTCCGGAAGCGGCGCCGCATTCGCGGCGGAGCCGTGCATCTCCGGATCGAGGAAGACGATGCCTTCGATCGTGGTGCGCCGCTGCAGCATCGCCGGCACACCGTCGAAGCGCTGCCGGACGCCGGCTTCGACCGCTTTCCCATCCTGCTGGAATGCGAGCGCGCCACCACGCCACCAGGAGATTGACCCGAATAGATCGGTCTGCGCGAGAACGCGCCGGCTGTACGACAGCGTTCCGATCGTAGCCGTGCGCGTGGTACCGACACTTTCGTCGCGGTCGGCGACGGCGTGGAAGCGGAGCTGGTCGCGCCCCTCCCCTGTCCCGATCCAACTGGCGTCGAAACCGGCCAGCAAACGGCGGGGCGTGAGGTTCACGGTCAGCCCTTCGATGTAGCCGAGGTTGACCAATGCCGGATTGTCGCGCAATGCCCGCGCAACCTCTTCCGGCGAGTGAACCGAGATGCCGAGACGCTGGAACGCGAGGGCCAGGCCGGGCTCCTCGCGGAAGATGAGATCGAGCGTCGGCGCCTGACGCTGGCGCTCGACCCAGAGACTGGTGGTGAATCCCCTATGGCTCGCGCGCGCGCCGAGGCGGACGACATCGCCTCGGCGGCTGGCGTTGTCGTTGTCGAGCACCCGCGCGGAGAGCGATGCTCCGAACGATGGCCTGTCGTAGGCCACTCCGGCCGGAACGGCAATGGTGCGGATGGAGAGCGTCGTGCTGCGCAGATCATTCACGGATGCGCCGCTGGTAATCGTCAGACGTGGTGTGGCCGCGTAACGCAACGTGAGTGAACCGTTCGAGAACGTCTGCCGCAGCGACTGGAAGTGATAGTCGTCGTACGCGGCGAAGGTCTCCGCGGTCAGACGCGAGGTGGCGCGGTGCGTCCAGGCGAGCTCCCCGTGCGCGCCGGGGATGTCGCTGATGCCGAGCGTTGGAAAGTCGCTCGGTTTGAAGGTGAAGTGCCCGAGAAGATGGTCACGCGCCGCGTCGTAGCGAAGATCGGCGGCTACAGCGATGGCACGGCTCACGCCGATTTCACCGCGAAGCCAGAGCGCGTCGGTGCGGCGGTACTCCGCGGCCAGAGCGCCTTCGACGCCGCGCCGGGCCGTTGTCTGCTTCGGTTCCGAAAGGAACCCGTAGAGCGAAGGCGTCCAGCGGATCCCGCCGCGATCGATGCCGTATCCGATTCCTGCCACCCAGCGGCGGTCGGCAGGGAGGAAGAGATCCTCGTACATCGTGGCCGCGGCGTAGCCGGCATGCAGTTCGAGGGTGTGGTCCAGCAAATGGAAGCCGCGCACCTGCGTTCCGTGAACGGTGAGCGCTGACGCGTCGACGTAGTCGTCGCCGAACGTGATCTCGCGATGCGGCGTGTTGACGCGGTAGAACATCGATGGAAACGCGGTCGACGATCCGCCGAAGCGCTCGCCGAGGTAGTGGACGTTCAGTAGGTGAAATTGAGACTGGCGCTCGCCGTCGCGCATGAAAACATCGAAGGAGTTTTGCAGCCGCGAGGTATCGCTGGCGTAACGCGTCTCCAGTCGGCCGATGGGCTCGTTCGCGGCCACAGCGTGTGGAATCGAGGCTCCCCGCGCCGGCCCGACGGTGACGAGGAACGCGGTCGTGCCGGACGCGGTCACGGCAATGAGCTGCGTAGAACCGGCGCTACGGCCGGTCAGGGCAATGCTTCCGGCGCGCACCATGGCCACATCGACGATGGCCGGATCGATGGCGTAGGCGGCGGTGGCGCCGTCGATGTCGATGGTTACACTCTCATGCACGTGCACGGTGACGTTGTCCGCGCGCGTGTTGAGCGCGAAGAGCACGACAGCGGCGACGAGCATGCGTTTCATCGGACATCGAACTCCGCGGCCGAGGTCACGCTGGTCGCCGCGAATTGATACGTCATGAGAGCGCGGTAGTGGCCGCGAGCGAGCTCGCCGGGGTATTCGGCACGAACATCGGTCCATTCGCCGGGGAGAAGGCGCCGCGCCGGGACCGGAGTCCGTCCCAGGAGGATGCCTCTCCCACTGACGATGGCGAGCATTCCCGTGGCCACGAACGGCTCAGGGCCGCTGTTGATCAGTTGCTGGGTGACGGCGAGGTTGGAGGTGGCTGTGGGGGGATGAACGTCGAGCGGCGTCGAGGAGGAGAGCACATCGTCGGACAGGGCGAAGGTCATCAGCATGCCGAGGGAGACGGTGGATCCAATGGAGCCGCGTTGCAGTTTCGTTGTGCCGTGGAAGAGCGCCAGGATGGCCCGGGCTGCCGGTTTCGGCGGAATGGTGATGGTCACATCGACGCGCACGCTTTCGCCGGGCCCGATGGTGACCGACTTCCGTGAGAATGCGGCTGTGGCGGCGACGCTGCCGGAGAGTTGTCCCGCCTCGACGAAGACACGGCGCCCGTCTCGGACCACGATGTCCTGCGCTTTGAGATCGAATGAGAACGGCAGGGTGGAGCCGTTGGTCAGCTTCATCGTCTGCGTGGTGCTTTGACCGGCGGTGCCGCGCAGAATGACGGCCGCGGGAGTGATGGAGAGCGAGCCGCCACCGGCGGCCGCGGTCACGGCAACCGCCAGGATGAATGTTGCAATCGATAGGACCCGCATCATGGATCTCCTGATTCTCGCACGTTTACTTCCGTCCTTATTGAGCGATGACGTCCCAGGTGATGGCGGCGGCAATCGGTCCGGGGGCGACGGTATCGCTGACTTCGATTTCGAGGATGTGGAAGGCAACCGCGCCGATTGCAGCGTGCGCGTCGATGATGACCGGCGCTTCCGTGAGCAGCTTTCCGTCGAGCCGCATCGATGTGCGGCCATCCGTCGATTCGAGATGTGCCGTGACGGTGGCCACTCCCGAGACGGTACCGGCCGTGCGGACGACGCGGAGGCCAAAGCGCCGCTGCACGCGCGCGCCGCGCTGATGGCTGCCGGCATGGCCCGCCGCGACATCTCTGACGTCGAGCCAGGCGTCGCCGCCGGCCGCGGTAAAGCTGCTGTCGGCGGCGGGGGCGTCGACGAAGACGATCGAGAGAGCGTCGTCGATGACCGGAGCTGCCGAGCGTCTCCGCGCGGCCGATGCCGGCAATGCCAGCAGAGCCGCCAGAAGCACGATTGCGAATTGCCGTTTCATGGTCTCTCCGCGAACGACAATGCCGGAGGGCACGATTGCCCTCCGGCACCGTTTACTGCGGCTGGTTTGTCCTAGTTGGATGCCGCCGTAAAGTTGATGGTGTTGTCGATCGCGGCGGCCGCGGCGCTGTCGGCCACGACGATGTCCCACGAGTAGCTGCCGGTCGAGGCATAGGTGCCGGTCGACGTCAGGGTTGTGGCGGCGCTGTCGCTGAGGGTGCTGCCGTTCAGCTTCCAGGCGATACCGCTGGCGGGAGCGCTTCCGAGCTGCGCGGTGAGGGTGTAGTCGGTGCTGGTGAGATTGGCCTTGACGACCTGAACGCCGACCGTCGACGAGAGCGTCCAGTTGGAGGCGCCTCGGGCAAGCGTGAAGCCGGTCGGCGCGGAGCCGAACTTGCTGATGTTGCCGAGATCGGAGCTGGCAGCGGCGGTGCCGGTGCCGCTCGTCGTACCACCGGCCGATTCGATCGTCAGGCTGACCGAGCTTTCGACGGTGCCGGTAACGGTGAGTGTGCCCGAGCTGGTTGCAGCGGAGGCGGTAGATGCAACAGCGAATAAAGCGACGATGAAACAGACTGCGAGGGCGTTTTTCATTTCTCTCCTCTTCTTGACTTCTGTGGGTGAAGTCGCGGGGAGAGGGGAGAAAAATACAAACGATCCGCGGATGACGCAGAAAAACGTTAACTTACTTAACTTATAACTTAACGCGACGGAGCGCTGGCGTCTCGCCGGCTGGCCCGGGGGCGTCTCGCCCCAGTACGGGCCGCACACGAAACATTCCCTCGCAACCCTCAGCGGCGAGACGCCGCCGAGCCAGCCGGCGAGACGCCAGCGCTCCGTTGTGCCGCTTCGCGGCGTTGCCGCTAACGCGGCACCTTGTTACTTCTACTTCTTCGCGCTCGGCGCCCGCTTCGGGAACGGCGGGCGGACGTCCTTCTGCGGTGGATTGGCGGCGAGTTGTTTCATCGCCACTTCGATCGCTTTCTCGAGCTGCGGGTCGCGTCCGGCGATGATGTCGGCCGGGGTCTGTTCGACGTCGAGATCCGGTGGCACGCCTTCGTTCTCGACCACCCAACCTTCCGGAGTCCAGATGCCGAGGTTCGGCGCGGTGATGGCACCGCCGTCCATCAACATGGGAAATCCGAGGATGCCGACGAGGCCGCCCCAAGTGCGCTTCCCGACCAGCGTCCCAAGCTGGAGTTTGTGAAACATCCACGGCAGAAGATCGCCGCCCGAGCCGGCGGTCTCGTCGATGATCATCACCTTCGGTCCCTGGATCGACGCCAGCGGTGTCTTCAGGTCGCCGCCGTAGCGCATGGCCCAGTGGCTGATCATCGGACGGCGGAGGATGTCGATGTAGTAGTCGGCCACGCTGCCGCCGCCGTTGTGGCGCTCGTCGACGATGATGGCGTCGCGGTCGGCCTGCGGGAAGAAATAGCGTTTGAAGTAGGTGTAGCCGGCGCCGGCGGTGTTCGGCACATAGACGTAGGCGACGCGCCCGTTGGTGGCCTCGGTGACCTTGCGCAGGTTGCCTTCCACCCAATCGCGGTTGCGAAGGTTCAATTCGTCTTCGATGGGGACGACCTTCACGACGCGCGAGCCGCTGCCGTCGGCGTTCGGTCCGACCGTAAGCTCGACGATGCGCCCCGCGGTCTGTTCGAAGCGGCTGTAGAGATCTTCGGGATACTTGAGATCTCTGCCGTCGACCGCGAGGAGGTACTCCCCTGCCTTCACATCGACGCCGGGCTCGGTGAGCGGCGAGCGGAGCTCGGGGTTCCAATTGAGACCGCCGTAAACCTTGGCGAAGCGATAGCGGCCGTTGTCGACTTTGTAGTCGGCGCCGAGCAGGCCTCCGGGGATCGACTCGACATCGGCGAGGGAATCGCCGCCGCCGAGGCGATGATGGCCGACGGAAAGCTCGGACGACATCCACATCATCACGCGATTGAGATCGCCGCGCACCGTCAGGTCGGGAAGGAAGACGGCGTACTTGGCGCGCATGGCGTTCCAGTCGGCGCCGTGCATGTCGGGGTCGTAGAAGTAGTCGCGGTTGATGCGCCAGGCCTCATCGAAGATCTGCCGCCATTCGGCACGCGGATCGATCTTCACCTGGATCTTGTCGATGGCGAGCTTGAACTTGGAAGGATCGAGCTTCTCGCCGACGTCGATGAGGGCCAGACCGTCTTTGTCGAGCAGCATCCGCTTCCCGTCGGCGGAGAGCTGGAAGTCGTCGACCTTCTCGAGCAGCGTCTCTTCCTTGCGCTTTTCGAGGTCGAAGCGCTGCAGGCTCTTCTCCTCGCTGCCGGAGCGGTTGAAGCCAGCCGATTTGAGATAGAAAATCTGGCCGCTCTTGCCGACCTGCAGCGAGTCGTAACCGGCGGGTTTCGGTGGCAGCGACACGATCCGCTGCGTGAGGCCGTCGAAGTCGACGACGACCTTGACCGTCTTCGCGGCCGCGCTCTTGGTCTTGTCGGCGCTGGCCTTCTCGTCGGCCGGCTTGTCGCTTGCCTTCGTCTCCGGCTTCATGGCCGATTCGTCGGCGGACTTGGCGGTCTCTTCGTCGCTTTCCTTAGCGATCGGCGAGACGACACCCTTCGCCAGAACGGCCAGGTAGATCGACTGGGTCGAGCGGAGGTCTGCGTTGGACTGTGCAAACCAATCCTCGACCGGGCCGGCATCGGTCGAGGCGAGGAAGTAGAGGTACTTGCCGTTCGGATCGAACACCGGCTGGCTGGCGTCGGTGTAGGGATCGGTGAGCGGGTACGACTTCTTCTCGCTGACCGAGTAGAGATAGATGCGGTTCATGTACGTCTGCGTGTTGCGCGTGTAGGCCAGCCACTGCGAGTCGGGCGACCAGGAGTGGTTGAGCACGCGCACTGGGCCGTAGAGGACGTCGCTCGACACTTTGTCGCCGGCGCCGGTAGCGACGTCGACGACATGGATCGAGCGCGAGTTGTCGGCAAAGCTGATCTTCTTCGAGTCGGGAGACCACTTCGGGTCGTCGTAGAAACCGGCGCCGTCGATCTTGATCTCGCGCGGCGTCCCCTTCCCTTCCTGGTCGCCGATGTAGAGGCGGTACTCGCCGCCGCGGTCGGAGAACCAGGCGATCGACTTGCCGTCCGGCGACCAGGCCGGCGAACGGTCGTTCGCGGCGGGGGTGTTCGTCAGATTGCGGTCGTCGCCTTTCTCGCGCGGCACCGTGAAGATCTCGCCGCGGAACTCGAACGCCGCTCGCGCACCGGAGGGCGAGATTGAAGCATTGCGGATGTACTTTTTTCCTTTGACGAAACGCGGCAGCGACTCGACGAGGTCGGCGGCGACGCCGACCTTGAGGCGGTTGTCGCTGGCCGTCTTCGGATCGAGCAGATGGATGTAGCCGGCCTGTTCGTAGATGACTTTGCCGCCGCCGGCCGATGCGTTCACGACGGGGAAGTCGGTGTGATTCGTCAGCCGCGTGATCTTCTTCGTGGCGGGGTCGTAGCTGTAGATGTTGAACTCACCGTCGCGGTCGGAGCGGAAGTAGATCCTGCCGTCGAGCCACATCGGATCGGTGTCGTTGCATCGGCCCGCCGGCTGCGGTACGTGCTCGGTGGCGTAGGTGGCCGTATCGAAGATGACCAGGTTCGAGACCTGCCCGCCGCGGTAGTGCTTCCACTCGTTGAAGGCGTCGCCGAGCGGGACGTAGACGATCTTCTTTCCGTCCGATGAGAAGACCGCCTTGGCCGCATGCGGAATGGGAAGCTTGGTGGCCATCCCGCCGCCGACCGGTACCGTGAAGAGCTGGACGTAGCGTCCGGTGTAGACCTCGCGCGGCGAGGTGAAGAGTACGTTCGCTCCATCCGGGGTGAATCCGAGCGCGACGTCGTTCCTCGGGTGCCACGTCAGCCGCTTCGGCACTCCCCCCTCGGACGGGACGATATAGACGTCCGTGTTGCCCTCGTATCGTCCGGTGAAGGCGATCCACTTCCCGTCGGGCGAGAAGCGGGGCCCCGATTCGATGCCGGGATGCGACGTCAGCCGCCGTACACCGGTGCCGTCGAGGTTCGCCACCCAGATGTCGTTCGCGTATGCGAAGGCGATGCGGTCGCCGCTGACCGCGGGATCGGAGAGAAGACGGGTGTCGTGAATGTCGACCGCGAGGAGCGGCAGTGCGGACAGCACGAGGACGGAAAGCAGCAAGGCACGAACGCGCATTTGGGAAGCTCCTGCAAGGTGGGATGGACTGCCGGGTGACTGTAGCGCGAAAGAGCGGCGGATTAAAATGACGAAATGGCAAACGCGCCGGAGCGCTGGCGTCTCGCCGGCTGGCCCGGGGGCGTCTCGCCCCCGGACTGCAAGACTCGATACATTCGCCTGGTAACCTCAGCGGCGAGACCCTTCGGCTTCGCTCAGGGCAGGCTCTGCCGAGCCAGCCGGCGAGACGCCAGCGCTCCGGCCGCGAATCGCTCAAGTTGAGGCCATTGCGGTTTCAACCGGTTTCACATCGATTCTGCTGGGAATCGTAAATCGTTCACAAGCTTGCACTTAGGAAGCACGAGGTGAAACTGCCTGGCGGTAATAAGGCGGAATCATTGTTTGCGATGCCGCAACCAACGGTTGCGATGCCGCAAGCAACGGTTGCGATGCCGCAAGCAACGGTTGCGATGCCGCAACCAACGCTTGCGATGCCGCAACCAACGCTTGCGGTGCCGCAACCAACGCTTGCGATGCCGCAACCAACGCTTGCGATGCCGCAACCAACGCTTGCGATGCCGCAACCAACGCTTGCGATGCCGCAACCAACGGCTTGCGATGCCGCAACCAACGCTTGTGATGCCGCAACCGACGCTTGTGATGCCGCAACCAACCGCTTGCGATGCCGCAACCAACGCTTGCGATGCCGCAACCAACGCTTTGCGATGCCGCAACCGACGCTTGTGATGCCGCAACCAACCGCTTGCGATGCCGCAACCAACGCTTGCGATGCCGCAACCAACGCTTTGCGATGCCGCAACGAATGCTTACGATATCGCAAAGAATGATTGCGATGCCGCAAAGAGTGCTTGCGATACCGCAAAGAACGATTGCGATGCCGCAACCGCTGGTTCGGATCTCGCAAAAACTTCACGGAACCAGGCAGAGAGGTTCGATCAGCAGGACCGATGTGGCACAGACACTCTTGTCTGTGCCAATTGCCGCGTTAGCGGCAACGAGAAGGTAGCCAGGGGTGCGAGCGTTTTTTGCGAGCACCCCTGGTAACGAGATGCCTGGTTTGGTGCCGCGTCAGCGGCACTTGAGTAGTCGGGGAGTCCATCCAGTGCCGCTGACGCGGCACGATTTCAGATCGCACCTGTTCCAGGGGTGCTCGCAAAAAACGCTCGCACCCCTGGCTACCGTCTTGAGCCGCTATCGCGGCGTCGTAACGTCCAATCTTCAGGGGCACAGACACTCTTGTCTGTGCCTGTCTCCGGCTTGAATCCGCCGGGTTGCTGGGTCTCGCGTTCGGCGTACCCAGCAACCCTCCAATAGCTACGCCTTCGGCTCCGCCGGTTCCGGTGTCCCCGTCAACTGGCGCTGCGCCATCGCGGCCATGCCCATCAGGCCGCCCATCCCCATCGACTCCACCGCCGTCGACGGGACGATCATCATCGCGCCCTTCTCCTTGAGGCCTTCGTAGAGCATGTTCATGGCTCGGAGATGCAGCGCTGTCGGGTTGTCGTGATACGAGATCGACGCTGTCTGGAAGAGCTTGGCGATCTCCACTTCCGCCTCGCCGAGGATGATGCGGGCCGCTTTCTCGCGCGTGGCCTGCGCCTCGCGCGACATGGCGTCCTGCAGGGCATCGGGGATGATCACGTCGCGCATCTCCACCGACTGCACGGTCACGCCCCAGGGATTGCAGCGGGCATCGATCAACTCCTGAAGTTGCTCTTCGATCTTCTCCCGGCCGCGCAGCAGATCGCTCAGCGACGTGCGCCCGATGATGTCGCGCAACGCGGTCTGCGCCGCCCAGCTCACCGCATCCTGATACTGCTGCACTTCCAGCGCCGCCTTCTCCGCGTCGTAGACCATCCAGAAGAGGACGGCGTCGACGTTGACCGGCACCGTGTCGGATGTCAGCGTCTGTTCGGCGGCGAAGCTGGTGGTGATAACGCGCTGGTCGATCCACGACGACACGCTGTCGATGAACGGCACGATCCAGAAGAGTCCTGGTCCGTGCAGTCCGATGAATTTGCCGAGGCGCAGAACGACCGCCTTCTCCCACTGCTTGGCCACCTTCGGCGATTGCATCAGGACGAGACCGAGAACGGCACCGCTGATGATCCACACCGGATTCTCCGTGGTGATGACACCAGCCAGTCCGATGAGCACCGGAACGACCAGGACGAAAATCGCCACGATGTTGGGGCGCGGCTGGGTCCCGGCACGATTGCGCTCTCTGTTGGGGATAGTGATGGCTAACATGATCAGTTCTCTCCTTCCTTCAGTCGCCGCGTGAGCTCTTTGATGGCCTCGCGCGGCGAATACCCGAGGGCTGCAGAATCCGTGAGGAAGCGGTCGATGTGCGCGGCCAGGCGGCGTTCCCGATGCCCGGCGTGCGACGACTTCGGCACCGAGTCGGAGATGAACGTCCCCACTCCACGCCGGGTGACCAGCACCCCTTCGCGTTCGAGCGTGAGGTAGACCTTGGCCACAGTGTTGGCGTTGACGCGAAGGTCGACCGCGAGCTGGCGGACGGTAGGCAACTGATCGCCAGGCCGCAGCCGCCGCGTGGCGATGGCGACGCGAATGCCGCGCTCGAGCTGGGCGTAGATCGGCGTTCGGTCGTTGGCATCGATGGAGATGGGGGCGGTCACTCGACTGTTCTCTTGTACTACTAATTTAGTACATCTTTCGCGAAAGTCAAGGGGGACCCAGAAAGCCGGCTAACGCTAACCCGCATTTCTCACACTCTCGCTGGAATCGTCGCCACCCTGTTACTCGTCGAGAGCCTTCTCCCCCAGCGCTTTTCAGCTGGGGGAGAAGGACTCTCGACGTAAGGGCGCTGCAAGTGGTTCAGACAGACTGTGAGAAATGCCGGCTAACCTTCGGCGAACCTACGGCCAGCTGCGCCGAAGAGCGTGTCATGCTCTTCTCACGCAGCGGGTGATGATGACGCGGGAGCGCGTCAGGATTCCCAGGCCCGCCGTGCATCGGCGAGTTTTCGATCGGTCGCACGTTGCAGCGCCCCGCTCAGTCGAGCCAGCTCGCGAAGCTCTTCGAGCTTCTGTAAACGTTCGGCGGGCGTGGCGCGGCGCCAGACCTCGCGATAGAAATCGCGCTGCGCCTCCCATCCCCCGCTCCAGTCGCTATCCATCGATCTTCTCCAACTCCTCGATATCGCGCAGATCCTCGGGACGTCCGGCGATCCGTTTCAGTGCAATCAAATCAGGAATGGAAGCAATTCGCAGCGTCGTGGTGGCGAGCGTTACCAACTTCGCCCGCCGATAAAGATCGTCGAAGGGAATGGGCGACTCGGCCAGGATATCGATCACAGTCGGCGGCGTCTGGCTGTCATGAAGTGAAAGAGCCTTCATGTTCTTTTCCTCGATCCACCGGCGACGGATCTGCTCGTCCGCGAACTGGCGGAGATCGATCGGGATATTCGCGACAAACCCCGCTGCCTGCAAAACCTGGATGGCTTTGCGCGTTTCCGTGGGCTCCAGGTCGAGGATCAGGTCCAGATCGGCGGTGAGACGCGGATAGCCGTGGAGGACCACCGCTATGCCGCCGACGACCACGTAACGAACGTCATGCTCATTCAGGAGCGCAAGAATCCTTTCAAACGAAATCATTGATGATCGTCATGCCTCGAAGGGCGTTTTCGGCTTCCGGCATGGACGCTATTCCCCCAGCTTCGCTTTCAGGTCCTTCAGCTCTTCTCGCAACGTCACGATCTGCGCCTCGAGGCGTTCCACGCGCACGGACAGCGGCTCGCCCGGAGTCGCACGCGTTTCGTCACCCGCCGGCTCCTCGGCGATGGCACCGCCGAGGAGATGCGCCCAGCGCGACTCCTTCCGGCCGGGGCGGCGCGGCTGCTCGCGGACGATGGCGTCGTCGTGGGAGCCGAGGCGTTGCAGCGTGGCTTCGACGTCGTCGATGGTCTCGAAGGCATGGAGCCGGTCGCTACGGCCGCGCAACTCGCCGGACGTCTGCGGGCCACGAAGGAACAGCAGCGTCAGGATTGCTTTGGCGGGGCGGTCGAGATGCCAAGTGGGGTCGAGATTGTGGTCCCAGCGCGTGGCCCTTCCGCCCAGCACTTTCCAGACGAGCTTCTCGTCCTGGAGCCGGTTAAGCGTCCGCTGCACCTCGCTCTCGCCAACTTCCATGACCGGCTCGCGATTCGATTTCTGATTGCAGGCGGCGACGAGCGCGTTGATCGTCAGCGGGTAGTACTCCGGCGTGGCGAGTTGCTTCTCCATCAGACAGCCGAGCACGCGGACCTCGATCGGATCGAGCTCGCGCCGCGGCAGACGGCGCGGTTTGCGCTCGCCGTCGAGAGTGGTAACGGAATAGGACATGGTAGGTGGAGTTTATCCCGATCGTCCTCCATGAGAATTCACGTTTTCAGGGTTGACCAACCGGAGATGAAGCGGAGATGAAGACCGCCGGCCGCGCCGCGCGCGTCTGCCCGAAATAGTTGTCGACGCGCATGGCCGCTTTCTCCGACAGCGACCGGAACGTCGTCATCTTGCCGCCGAATACGTTCAGCAGGTTTCCGCGGCGCTCGAGACGATAGTCACGAGCAATGGTGCTCGGATTGGTGGCCCGGCCGACCAGAGGACGGACTCCGGCGAAGGTCGAGGCGATGTCGTCGCGTCCGATGGGCTGGCGAACGTAGCGGTTGAATCGGGCGATGAGGTAATCGATTTCCTCATTGGTCGCCTGAACATGTTCGAGGGACGTCTGGTGCATCACCTCCGTCGTTCCGACGAGCGTCGTCCCTTTCCAGGGCAGGACGAAGAAGACGCGGCGGTCGCTGAGCGATTGCAGCAGCATGCCGGCGTCGGCGATGCGGTGGTTGAGCACGAGATGCGAGCCGCGAACGAGCGAGAGGCGGTAGCGCGAGCGGATGCCGTTCTCGGCGAGGAATGCGTTCATCCACGGCCCCGCGGCGTTGATCACGAAGTCGAATCGTTCCAGCGCGCCGCCGGCGATCGCCACGATCCACTCCTTTCCGCTGCTGCGCAGAGACAGGACGCGCGTTTGCTCGCGCACCGTCGCTCCTTCCTCGATCGCGGAGGCGACGACGCGACGCGCCAGCGCGTAATCGTCGGTCTGGGCGTCGCGGTAACTGAATCCGCCACGCAGTCCGGCGCGCACCAGCGGTACGCGGGCCATCAGCTCATCGGCGGTCAGCGCCTCGTGCCGGGCGATGTTGGAGCGGCCAGCCAGCAAGTCGTAGAGCACCAGCCCGGCTCGGATTACGACCCGGCTTCGGGGACTGTCGTCGTAGACAGGCAGAAGGATCTCGACCGGCTTGACAAGGTCGGGAAGATGCTCGAGCAGCCAGGCGCGGTCGCGCAACGACTCGCGCACCAATGCGATGTGAAGATTCTCGAGGTAGCGGAGGCCGCCGTGAATCATCTTCGTCGTCGCCGACGATGTCTGCGCGCCGCAGCGGCCCTTCTCGAAGAGGGTGACGTCGTAGTCGCGGCGTGCCAGCTCCCACGCGATCCCCACGCCATTGATCCCGCCGCCGATGACCGCGAGCCGCACGGGACGATCGTACCGTAAAGAGCCTTCACCACAGAGGCACAGAGGACACAGAGAAAACAGAAGTAAGAGTCTCTGTGTCCTCTGTGCCTCTGTGGTTAACGCTTTTGGACTGCGATCCCTACGCCACCGCCACCGCTTCGCGATACTGAATCTCGTACAACTTCCGGTACAGCCCCTCGTGCTGCATCAACTCATCGTGCGTTCCGCGCTCGCGGATCTCGCCGTGGTGGAAGACGAGGATCGTGTCGGCGGAGCGGATCGTGGAGAGGCGATGGGCGATGACGATCGACGTCCGGCCGGCCATCAGCATCTGGATCGCTTCCTGGATCAGCACCTCGGTCTCGGTATCGACCGAGGACGTGGCCTCGTCGAGCACCAGAAGCACCTACCCCGCAACATGAAGCTGCTCACTCGCGCCCTCGGCTCGCGTGAGACGGAGTCCAACGATTTCATCTCGATGCTGATGTTCGAGCCGCATTACGTATCGACGCTGATCGAGATCGGCGAAAGCGATGTCGCGTCGCGCCTGGACGAGTTGCGCGCGTTCCTCCGCGAGCCGGCGAGCGCGGCGATCAGCGCGGTGTGAAAACCCTCCCGCCGCGGCCGGAAGGAGGGCTTCCTGCGATCAGAAGTTCAAAAGATGGAAGATGTGGACGTTCGAGAAGCGGGCGTAGGCGTTCGAATTAAATGACCATGCACCCTGAATGGAGATCGTGATCGTGTCTCCTGCCGCGACGTTGTAGATGTCCACATAGGGCACGGAGCCGGAGTCATTGCCCTGGCCCCCGTTCAGATAGTAGAGAGTGTATGGCGTGGTCGTGTTCGTTGCGGGGTGGTAGAGCGTGACAGTGGCGTTGATCTGGTCATACCAGGTCACATCCGGCGAGTACAACTCGGTGAACATCTCGATCTCATAGTGGCCGCCTTCGCCCGTCGGCACGGTGAACGAGCGCGTGGCATTGCCGGACAGCGCACGAATTTCAAATCCGGGCAGGTTGGAGAAGGCCGACAGCGTGGTCGCGCTCAGGCCGAACATGCTCCAGCAGTCCCACGTTGATTTTTGTTCCGTGAGGTTCTCCGCCGAGTAATCGACCCAATAATACCCGCCCGCCGAGTAAAAACCCCCCGTTGAGCAGTCGGTGGCATAGGCAGGGAGTCCGGCGAGGACGCCAAACAACAGAGAGAAGACAGCAGCAGCAGACGCTTTTCGCATAATTCCTCCTTTACTCCTTTCGACTTCGTAGAATATGGGTTGCGGTAGCGGCCACCGGTACAGTGAAGACGCGCGTGGCGTTCCCCGATAGTCCACGAATGGTTCCATCCGTTCCTAGCAATGGTAGGAGGTGGAATTCCGCATGGCGGTGATTAATATCACGCCTCGGTGTGTTCACGCGACGGCCGCTGTCTCGCGATACTGAATCTCGTACAGCTTCCGATACAGCCCCTCGTGCTGCATCAACTCGTCGTGCGTTCCGCGCTCGCGGATCTCGCCGTGGTGGAAGACAAGGATGGTGTCGGCGGAGCGGATCGTGGAGAGGCGATGGGCGATGACGATCGACGTCCGGCCGGCCATCAGCAGTTGAATCGCTTCCTGGATCAGCACCTCGGTCTCGGTATCGATCGAGGACGTCGCTTCGTCGAGTACGAGCACGGGCGGGTTGAAGGCAAGCGCCCGAGCGAATGAGAGGAGTTGCTTCTCTCCCACTGATAGTCCTGCGCCGCGCTCGCGGACCTCGGAGTCATAGCCATCGGGCAGACGCTGGATGAAACGATCCGCCTGCACGCGTCTGGCCGCTTCCTGCACGACCTCGGCGGAGATCTCCGGATCGCCGAGGGAGATGTTCTGCGCAATTGTGCCGGTGAAGAGGAAAAAGTCCTGCTGCACGATTGCAAAGAGGGAGCGGAGGGATGTCACCGTGTAGCGCCGGATATCGATGCCGTTGATCAGAATCTCGCCGCCCTGCGGCTCGTAGAAGCGCAGCAGGAGCGCGGTCACGGTCGTCTTCCCCGCTCCGGTGTGACCGACGAGCGCCACCCGCTCACCGTGGGTCACGGTGAAGGAGACATTCTTCAACACCCACTCCGGCTCGTTGTAGGCGAAGCAGACATCGCGGAACTCGATCGACTCGAAATGATCGATCTCCAGCGTTCCCTCGTCGAGGATGCGCGGCGGTGTGTCGAGCGTCTTGAAGATCCGTTCGCTGGCCGCCATGGCCGCTTGCAGGATGTTGTACTTCTCCGAGAGGTCGGAGATCGGTTCATAGAAACGTTGCGCGTACTGAAAGAACGCGGTCAGCGTGCCCAGGGAGAGCATGCCCTGGATGACCTGGCCGCCTCCGTACCAAACGATGAGCGCGATCCCGATCGTCTCCACAAGCTCCACGACCGGATAGAAGATCGAGTAGTAAAAGACCGAGTCGAGGTTGGCGTCGCGATGGCGGGCGTTCAGTCCATCGAACTTTTCTGCTTCGTCTAACTCCCGGTTGAAGAGCTGAACAGTGGCCATGCCGGAGATGTGCTCCTGCAGGAAAGCATTGATGGCCGCGATGCGCGCGCGCGTCTTGCGGTAGGTCTTGCGCGCGCCGGCGCGGAACCACGCCGAGGCCAGAACGATCAGAGGGATGATCGAGAAAAGCACCAGCGCCATCCGCCAGTTCATCCAGAACAGCACGCCGACGATGCCTGCGAGCACGAAGATGTCGCCGAAGATGGAGACGAAACCGGCCGTGAACATCTCGTTGAGCGCGTCGACGTCGGTGGTGACGCGCGTCATCAGCCGGCCGACCGGATTGCGGTCGAAGAACTGGATATCGAGCCGCTGGAGGTGCTCGAAGATCTGTTTGCGGAGGTCGTACATGATGTACTGCCCCATCAGATTCATCAGCACCATCTGCGTGTAAAGCACGGCAAAGCCGCCGGCGAGGACGACGAAGTAAAGGCCGGCCGCGAGATTGATCCCGCTCATCGGATCGAGGGCCCAGCCGTGCGCCACCAGCCAGGCGCCGATGCGCTGGCTGACCCAGGTCACGCTCGCCCCTTGAGAAGGCTTCACGTAGAGGTCGATCGCCACCGCCACGATGGCCGGGCCCGCGATCTCGAGCAACGACGAAAGGATGACCAGCCCGACCGACACCGTGGCCCGAAGCCGGTACGGCCTCAGATAGCGCATCAGCCGCCGCGCAAGATGCGGGTCGAAGGCCTTTGCTCCTTCGTCTTCGTGTCGTTCGAATTCCATGGTGTGCTGCGGCTTCGCCGCGTTGTCTGCGCTATCGCGCGTTCTCTGCGCCTGCTTCGCGGCGCGTTGTTTGCGGCTACGGCCGCGTGGCCTGAAATCATCGCCGCCTCGTTGTTCATTGACCACGCGCCCGCAGGCGCAGACAACCGACAACGCGGCGAAGCCGCAGACAACGCGCGCAAGCGCAGTTAAGCGATCTCCGCGATCTCCTCCTCAAGGGTCTGTCGTCGATAGAGATTTGCGTAGTAGCCGTCCTGCTCGAGAAGCGCGTCGTGCGTCCCTCGCTCGACGATGCGTCCGTCGTCGATGACGATGATGGTGTCGGCGTCCTTCACCGACGAGACGCGGTGCGAGACGATCAGCGCGGTGCGGCCTTTGCGGATCTCGCGCAGCGCGCGGAGGATCTGCTCCTCCGTATTCGTGTCGACCGCGCTCAGGGAATCGTCGAGAATCAGGATGGCCGGGTCGCGGACGAGAGCGCGCGCGATCGCCGTCCGCTGCTTCTGCCCGCCCGACAGCGTGATGCCGCGCTCTCCGATCAGCGTCTCCAATCCCTGCGGGAAAGAAGCGACGTCGCCCGACAGGCCGGCCAGACCAGCCGATTCCTGAACGTCCTGCGGCGATGCATCGCGGCGCCCGAAGCGGATGTTCTCGGCGATCGATTCGGAGAAGAGGAAGGTCTCCTGCGGAACCGCGCCGATCCACTGGCGGAGTTGCGAGGTCGGGAACGATTCGATCGGCCGACGGTCGATCAGGATCGTCCCCGGCGGCGGCTCGAAAGTCCGCGTGATCAGCGCCAGCAACGTCGACTTCCCGCTTCCGGTCCGCCCGACGATGCCGACCGTTTCGCCGGGACGGACATGGAGATCGATGTCGCGCAGTGTTGGCCGGGACGATCCGGCATAGGTGAACGTGAGGTGGCGAATCTCGATCTCGCCGCGCACCGGTACGAGCACGCGCTCCCCCGAGTCAGCCTGAACCTCAGGCTGGATCGACCACACCTCGTGCAGGCGCACCATCGAGGCCATACCGCGCTGGAAAAGATTCGTCACCCATCCGAGCGCGATGAGAGGCCAGACCATCCTGCCGAGATAGAGCTGAAAGGCGATGAAACTTCCGATCGAAAGCGTGCCGAGGATCATGGCCCGGCTGCCAAGGTAGAAGATCAGACAGAAGAGCAGCCCGATCATCGCGTGCAGGCCGGGATAGAACATCGCCGTAAGCTTGATGACGGTGCGGTTGCGCTCGACGTACTCCCGGTTCATCGCCGCGAACAACTGGCCCTCCGCGCGCTCCCGTCCGAACGCGCGCACCACCCGCACGCCGGCCAGGTTCTCCTGCACGCGCGCCGAGATATCGCCGAAATAGTCCTGCACGGCTTTGAACTTCACATGAATCCGCTGGCCGAAGTACCGCACCATCAGGATGATCACCGGCACGGAAATCAGAGAGAGGAGCGCCATCTCCCGATTGATCCGCAGCATCATCACGAAGGCGCCGATGACGACGATCAGCGACGAGAGCGAATGCATGACGGCCGGCCCGATCAGCATCCGTACCGAGGCCAGGTCGTTCGTGGCGCGGGAGAGGAGATCGCCCGTGCGCTGCTCCTGGTAGTAGGCCACCGGCAGCGACTGCAGATGCCCATAGAAGTCGTTGCGCATCTCATATTCGATGCGCCGCGACTCCCCGATGATGATGCGGCGCTGCAGCAAAAGGAAAAGCCCTTCGCACATCGCCGTGCCGACGAGCAGGAGCCCGTAGCGGACCATCACCCCACGCCTGACCGCCGTCGCCAGCTCGTTGACCGCGCTGCCGATGATGAGCGGCTTGAGCAGCGAGAACCCCGCCGAGGCGATCACGCAGAGCCCACCGAGCGTCAGGGCCGACTTGTGCCGGGCGAAGTATCCGAAGAGTCGGCGGAGGGGAGAGGGAGTCGGTGGCAATGTTGTTGGATGTCGATGTCCGTATCGACGGCTTCGACCGCCCATCATTCAACATTCAACACGGAACATTCAACCTCTCAGTGTGCCGCAACCGCCTGGTTCCACATCTCTTCCTTCACCCGGCACTTGCCATCATGGAGGCTTTGCTGAGTGATCGCATCGATAACTCTACGAAAGCCGCCGGTACAACTCGGCGTTCTTCTCCAGAACTCGGCCGACCGCGCGTTCGAACTGGGCATCGCGCTGAATCTTCTCCTCCACGCTTGCTTGAAGGAGTTGCTCGACCGAGATCCCACGCTGCTGCGCCGCCTGCTCGATCTTCGAAGCAGTCTCGTCGGGAACGTAAATTTCGAGCGTTTTCATCGCTTACCAACCCTACCTCGGAAGATCCTCGAGACGTATGCCTTTGCCCGCGCGAATATCTGCGCGCGCCTTGTCAACCCGGCGAAGGAAGGTCTCATCATGCTCCAGTCGGTAATCGAACCAATCATCTTCTGATCCGAAACCAAGGAGCACGCCGGCGGGCTTGCCGTGACGCGTGATGACGATCTCCTCGCCCTCCGCCAGATGAAGGTATCGCGAGAGGTCATCCTTGATCTTCGAAAGAGGTATCTTCTTCATTCGGGTGTCCCTCGCTCAGCGAGCCAGGCGGCGGCTCTCGCTTTCTCGACGACAGCTAACACATGCACTTCGTCCTCCACGACATCGTAGAAGACCCGAACATCACCTATCCGCAGGCGATACTGCGGTCGCCGCAGACCTCGCAAGCGCTTGATTCGGCTCTTGCTAACCTTCCTCGGTTCGTGCCGGAGATGGCGCTCTATCGCATCGCGAACCTCAGCTCGAACATGCGCCTCCAACGCTCGGTAGCGCTCACCCGCTTCAGGAGCGAAGGTGATCTCGAAACGCATTCTGGCCAGAGTATAGCTAAAGCAGTGATGCCGGAGGCATTCCTGACTCGCGGTGCGAGCGCAGGTTGTGAGAAGGGTTGAGCCGCGGAGAGGCGACATCTCAGTCGGCTCGAATTTCCGAAATGTCGCCGCTCCGCGGCTCGACTTTCTTGATGCCTGGGTTCCCAGCGCTGACGCACTGGGCTACGTAGATTTCGCCGCTCCGCGGCTGAGGCCCAGCGCGCGCCTGGCATTTTTGCAAAGCGACTCACCCTGGCTCCCCCTCCTCCCGCACCCTCCCCTCTTTATCCTTCAACGGCAGCTTTTTCATCTCCTGCAGCGTGATTCGCAGCACGCTGCCGAGCGTGAATCCCTGCGGAAAACAGTGCGGGATGCGGATTCCGGCGCCGCTGAGCTCCAGGAAATCGAGCGGCGGTTTGCGGCGGGCCAGCACGAAGACGAGCTTGCGCGGGAGGTCTTCGCGGTCGTCGGCGTTGAGGTGGAGGGGTTGGAGGTAGTAGCCGAAGTGCATCGTGCGCAGAGCGGGGACGCCGCCGGCGAACTCCGGGAGAGTCACGCTCAGACCGAGGGCGCCGAAGATCCAGTTCTCCTGGGCGAACTCGCCGCGCCAGAAGTCCTCTTCGTCCGGGGTCAGATGTTCGAGCCGCATCAGCGCACGCGGTCTAGAAATGCAGCGAATTGATCGCGTCCGGGATAGCCGACCGTGCGGTCGCGCACGCGGCCGTCCTGCGCGGCGACGACGATGGTAGGGAAGGCGTTGACGGAATAACGATCCATCAGCCGCTGCACGTTGCCGGCATTGCGGCCATCCTCGCGCTGGCGATCGATGACTTTGACGGCGATGTAGCGATTGTTGATCTTCGCCGCGAGATCGGGATCCATGAACACCTCGCGCTCGAGCAGGTGACACGGGCCGCACCACTCAGCGGAGAACTCATAGAGGATCGGCCGATGCGATCTCGTAGACGCGGCCATAGCCTGGTCGATATCCATCCAGTGAACGAGATCGACGTCAGTCTTGACGGGCACTTTCCACGAGACGATACGCGCCACGATCAGCAACGCCACCACGATCGGCAGCCAGATCGGCAGCGCACGCTGCTTGGTCCGGTCGAAGGTCAGGCTAGTCGGCACCGTAAGGAACCTCCCGCCGCGAGAATATGACGCACGCCAGCAGCAGCGCCACCGAGGCGTTGCAGAGAATCATCACGATCCAGTTGCGGTCGAAGGGAATCATCGGCGTATCGGGAAAAAGGTTGCTGTTGATCGTTGCCAGCGCTTTGAGCAGGCCGGGGTGCGCGCGCAGGAACGACCCGATCGCCCCCATCTCCCCGCTCACTGCATTCTTCATCATGTTGAGCAGGCCGGAGATCATCGGCAGAAGAATCTGGGCGGCGATGTAAATCCCGATGTTCACGTACGAGCGCGAGAAGCTGCCGAGGAGCGCCAGCAGCGAGCAGACGAACAATACCTTCAGCGCCGAGACCATTGCCGCCGCCAACGCGCTGCGCCAGGCGATCGGCGTTCCGGCGATCAGGCGTCCCACGATGTCGCTGCCGAACATGACGATGACGGCAACCCAGATCGCCAGCACCACACCGGCTACGCGTGAGAGCAGATAGCTCGAGCGGTTGATCGGCTTACTGAGAATGAGCTGCAGAGTGCCCGACGAAAACTCAGGGCCGATGAGCTGGCATCCGGCGATGAGCGCGAAGAGTCCGATGATCTCGTACGGTGCCGACGGTGCTCCGATGGCGGACGCCGTGACCACGATGAGGATGAGCAGAAGCAGGGCGATGATGTATCCGAGGTGCGCGAAGTGCCTGCGCAGCGTCTCGGCGATCACGACGAGACTCATGCGTCACCTCGGAAGATCGACTCGAGGTCTGCCGTGCGGCGGCGGACGTCGATGACGCCCGCCCCAGTGCTGACGATACGCGCCACGAGCTGCGCCACATCACCCTCCGTGGCCACATTCGCGGTGATGATGTCGTCTTTCACCGCCACTTCCGCTGCCGACTCGACGGCCACTGCATCGTAGGAGCCGGCCAGGAGCGTGACGGCGATGGTGATTTGCGCGATGTCGCGAAGCGCTTCTTCGCGCGCGATCACGCCGCCGCGGAGAAAGAGCACGCGGTCGCAGACCTTTTCGACTTCGGCCAGTTGATGCGAGTTGAGCAGGACCGCCGCGCCTCGCGCTCTCTCCTCGGCGATGAGATCGCGTACGAGAAAGACGCCGTTCGGATCGAGCCCCGAGGTCGGCTCGTCGAGAAAAAGGAAATCGGGATCGAGAATCAGCGCCTGGGCCATGCCGATGCGCTGCAGCATGCCGCGCGAGTACTGCGAGAGGCGCTTGTTTTCGGCGTCCTTCAGACCGAGGCGCGTGAGGAGCGCATCGACGCGATCGCCAGCGCGGGCGCGCGGCAGACCGGCCAGACGCGCCATGTAACGCAGGAACGCACCGCCGGTAGCACGGCGGTCGAAGTTCATCCGCTCCGGCACGAAGCCGGTACGGCGGCGGACGTCGAGGTCATCGTTCGAACGGCCGTCGATCGTAATCGAGCCGGTGTCGGCGTTGAGGAAGCCGACGATGCACGACATCAGCGTGGTCTTCCCCGCTCCGTTCGGGCCGATGAGGCCGACCACTTCGCCCGGCGCGATGGTGAGGTCGACGCCTTTCAGCACGGGGCGCACGGCGCCGAACGGGCGGTATGCCTTGGTCAGTGCTTCGACTCGGATTCCGTTCATTGCTGGAGTTTGCGCAAGCCGGCTACGATCTCATCGATCTTCGTCCTGTGGAACTGATCGATAGTCCGTTGCAGCTCGCTCTCCGGTGTTTGCGAGAGATCCTCGGTGTAGACCTTCTTCAGCGCGCCGGCGAGATAGACCTTCGATTCGATGCGCCAGTGGGGCCGCGCAAAAAACTCGGTCTGCACGGTGAGCTTCTTCGGGCCGACGTCGAACGCGTCGAGGCGGCCCATTGGTTCATTCGCAAGGTCCAGCATCCGCACGGATGATAACAGTGGTCACGGGAACAGCCGCGCGGCGTTCTCCCAAAGAATCTTGCGCGTGACCTCGTCGCTAAGGCCGAGGGCGAGAAAGTCGTCGATGTTCTTCCGCGGCGAGACGACGCCCGGCGACGGCCAATCGGTTCCCCACAGCACTTTGTCCGCCAAGTCGGCAACGCGCGGAACGTAGCGCAGCAACGCCTTCGGCGGGATTCCGGAGATGTCGAGCCGCACGTTGTGGTGACGCCGCGCCAGAAAGAAGGCCGTCTCCCCGTACAGTGGCCGCCCGGCGTGCGCAAGGATGATCGGCAGGCGCGGGAAGTCGATGGCCACGTCGTCGATAGGCATCGGATCGGCGAAGATGTTGCGCGCGCGCGGAAAGACCGAGGTACCCGTGTGAAACATCACCGGCACTCCCCGCTCCTCGCATTCGCGATAGATCTCGGCGAGCTGCCATAACTCCCCGTGGTAGGCATTCGGTGCGAAGAGCTGGTGCGGCGGATGGATCTTGATCATCCGGATGCCGAGGTCGAGCACGCGCCGGATCTCGTCGTGCACGTTGATCTCGTGCAGCGGATTCACGGAGCCGACGGGGAGCAACCGGTCGCGATGATCGCGCGTGAAATCGGCGATCCAGTCATTGGTCTCCCGGGTGAAGCCCATCACATCCGGCGAAACGTAGTTGATGCAGCAGACCCGCTCCACCCCTTCCCGATCGAGAAAGCGGACGACGTTGTCCGCCGAGGCGAGGATGTCCTTCGCATTCGCATGCGAGGGATCGGACAGCATCGACAACACCTCGGGCTTAAGCATCTCCCACGGCTGGATATGGATGTGAACGTCGAAAACGCGCATGGTTCATTATGCGGCGTAGCCGCGTTGTCGGCGCGCAGCGCCGAACGGAGCGCTGGCGTCTCGCCGGCTGGCTCGGCGGCGTCTCGCCGCTGAGGGTTACAAGCGAATGTATCGGTATGACGTACGCAGAGGCGAGACGCCTCTGGGCCAGCCGGCGAGACGCCAGCGCTCCTTATGCAACGCGGCGAAGCCGCTAAACGAGCATGACCAGGCGCATGCACACGGCGCTGTCGGGGCAGGCGCCTCGCAGCTCCGCGGAGCCCAGAAGCTGCGGATGGATCTCGTCGCGATCGATTGGTTTGAAGCCGCGTTTGGCGAAATAGGGCTGGGCTGTCGTCGTCAGAAGATAGAACTCGCGGATGCCGCGCGAAGCCAGGCGGTCGAGGAGCTGACGGACGATGCGCCGCCCGATGCCACGGCTGCGATGCGAGCCGGCAACGGCAACGGAGCGGATGAGCGCGGCGAACTTATGCGCCTCGGCGCCGCCGCAGCCGACGAGGTCGTCCCCATCGCGAGCGACGATGAATGTCCTCCAATGATCGTCGATGCCGTCCGTCGGCAGGTCGTTGGCGACGAGGAGCTGTTTGATCACAGGGATGTCCGCGGCGGATGCGCCACTGATGATGATCTCTCCGTCGCTCATGACGGCGAGGATAGCAACGAGCCCCGCCGGTGTCACGGAGCCGTTGGGTTGGCCTGCGCCCAGAGCGCGGCGAGGAATGACAGTCACTGCGTTGTGTTCTCTCGAAACGCATGCGCCGCTTTGTCCTGACCGCGCTCGTGCTTCTCGCCGTTGGGGCCCACGCCCAATTCGTCCCGCCGGTCCTCAAGGGCATCAAAGGCGATGGCACGCCTCGTCAGACCGACGGTCCTATCCCTTTCCCCGCCGCCGATGAAACGTGGCTCCGGGCGCGCTCGAAACACTTCGTTTTCGTCAGCAGCGCCGAGGAACGACGGACGCGTGCCGTGGCCGCCGAGCTCGAGACACTGGCATCCGCGCTGACGCAGGTCGACTCCACCTTCAGCGCACCGTCAAGCACACCGACGCTTGTCATTCTCTTCACCCGGCGCCGCGAGAGCCGGCCGTATTTCGACATGCTGCTGAACCGGCGCGACGCCAACGCCAGCGGTGTCTTCGTCTCCATGCGCGACGGTGGCGCAATGCTGGTCAACGACGGCTACAGCTGGCGCGGCGGCGACCGCGCGCCGTTGCACGAGCTTGTCCACTACCTCATGCAATCGGGCGATGCGAAGGCGCCGCTCTGGCTGGAAGAAGGAACCGCCGAGTATTTCAGCAACGCCACCATCCGTTCACGATCGATCTCCGCCGGCGAACCGATGGCGAACCACATCACCGTCCTCCGGCAGCGCGCGCGCATTCCGCTGGCGCAGCTCTTTGCCGCGGTACGCGAATCCGACATCTACAACGGCTCCAGCGGCCAGGCCACCTTCTACGCCGAGAGCTGGGCCATCGTCGACTGGCTGGTGCGCACCTCGGCCAATAACGGCGCCGACTTCTACGCCTTCGTTCACGACGTCTCGCACGGCGCGACCGTCGAAGCGGCGCTGCAGACGCGCTACCACCGCACCTTGCGCGACGTCGACTGGGCGCTTTCCCGCTACTCGGCGCCGCAGCGGGCGGCATGGGCCATCACGCTCAGCGTCCCTGCGAGCGACATCTCTGTCAGTATCGCTCCGATCGACCGCGCCACAACCCTTTACGAGCTCGGTCATTTTCTGTCGGCGTTCGCAGAGCTGTCCGCCGATGCCGAGCGGCACTTCCGCGCGGCACTCGATGCCGATCCGAAACACGCGCGCTCTCTCGCCGGCCTGGGCTCCTTACGCGCTTCCGAAGCGAAGTACGCGGAGGCCATGCCGCTATTTGAACAAGCCGTCGCGGCCGATCCGAACGACATCCAGGTCTCGCTCGCCTACGCCGAGGCGTTGATGCAGGACCAGATCGGCGCGCTGGCGCAGAGCTCCGACACGACCGACGACGACGTGACCCGTTTCCGCAAAGCGCGCACGCTGGTGGAGGGAGCGCTGAAACATCGCGGCGACACCGGCTTTCCTACCGGCCGAGCGATCGGCGACCTCGGCACCACCTACAGCGTCGAGGACGACGTTGCCCCGGGCATCGCCGCTCTCGAAGAAGCCTGCAGGCTCCTCCCCTCCCGCACCGACTTCGCCCTGCATCTGCTGGCGATGTACCGCCGCGCCGGCGACCGAGCCAAAGCCGATCCGCTCTTCGCGCGGCTCGACGCGGCCGGGAATCCGCAGGTTTCGTTCGCCGCTCGCTCCGTGATCGTTCGCGCCGAGCTGACACGGGCAAACGCCCTCACACACGAGCAGCGTCTTGACGAGGCGGCCGCCATCGTTCGCGAGCTCGCCGTGAACACTTCCGATGCCGACGCGCGCCGAGCCTTCGAGAAACAGGCCGCCGAACTGACCCGCGTCGCCGCGCAGAACCGCCAGATCGAGAGCTACAACAAGATCGTCGCCCAGGTAAACGCCGGCCGCTATCGCGAGGCCATCAAGGCCGTCGCGGAGTTTCTCGACACCGCCACCGACCCCGACATCCTCCGCGACGCGAAGAAGCTTCAGAAAGAGCTCGCCGAGTGGAGACCGTAGGCCTGGGACCGCGGGCGTCTCGCCCGCGCTTTAGCAGGATGCTACGAAGAAACGCGGGCGAGACGCCCGCGGTCCCAGGGAATGCCCCGCACCCCCCGCGCGTATTCGACGGCGATGCGCCTCTGTGAGCTCCGCAACCTTCACCTCGTCACATACGAGAACGGCATGAGGCTGCAGCAGAGGCTCGTGGAGTTGCGGCAGGAAGAAACGATCCCCGATCAGCTCCTCCTTCTCGAGCATCCTCCCATCATCACCCTCGGACGCGGCGGCGATGTACGCAATCTCCTCGCACCTACGTCGACGCTCGCATCCGAGCGCGTTCGTTTCTACGAGACTACCCGCGGCGGCGACATCACCTATCACGGACCCGGGCAGCTCGTCGGCTACCCCATCGTCCACCTCGGCGAGGGCAAGCGCGACGTCCGCAAGTACGTGACGAAACTCGAGGAAGTGCTGATCCGTACGGTCGCTCACTACGGCATCACCGCGGAACGTGCCGAGGGAAAACGAGGGATCTGGGCCGGCAACGACAAGATCGCCGCCATCGGCGTCCGCATCGCGCGGTGGGTGACCTCGCACGGCTTCGCCTTGAATGTGTCGACGAACCTCGATCACTTCCGCCTCATCACGCCATGCGGCCTGCACGGAACCGGGGTGACGTCGATCGCGCAACTCGCGGGACGCGACGTCGCCATCGGCGAAGTGCGCACGATCGTCGCCGAAAAATTCGCGGAAGTCTTCGAGCGTGATGTCGTACCGCGGGCGGAGAGCACGCGCCTGGTCAAAGTCATCGTCCACGACGGCGAACGCGTTCTCATTCTTCATCGCCGTCCCGAGCGCGGCAACTTCTGGCAGCCGATCACCGGATCGATCGAAGAGGGAGAGCTGGCCGCCGGCACCGCGCGCCGCGAACTGGCCGAAGAAACAGGGCACGACGGGCAGCCTGAGGCGATCGATCTCGTGCAATCGTTCATGATCGAATCGCACTTCCTGGAAGCGAAATACCCCCCTCCGATCATCGCCCACGAAACCGCCTTCGCCTTCGAGCTCCCTCCCGGCTCGTCGATCCGCATGGACGCAGAAGAACACGACACGTACGGCTGGTTCTCATTCGCCGAGGCATATGAAAAGATCCGCTGGACCGACGACCGCGAGGCGTTGGAGAAGGTGGAGTCGCGGTTGCGCGGTAACGCGGTTGCGCAGTCGCGGGGTGAAGACACCGCGAGACCGCGAGACCTCGAAACCGCGCTACCAAGTTCATGACCGCCCCCGAAACGAAACCCGCCCCCATCAACCGCCGCGCCGGTCATCGTCCGGAATGGTTGAAGATCCGCGTGCCCGGCGATCTGGCGCAGCTTCCGGTCTCGAAGCTGATGAACGATCTGGCGCTCAACACCGTCTGCCAGGAAGCGCGCTGCCCCAACATTTTCGAGTGCTGGAGCGCCGGAACCGCCACCTTCATGATCCTCGGCGAGATCTGTACGCGGCGCTGTACCTTCTGCGCGGTCGGCAAAGGAAAACCGCTCGCTGCCGATGCCGGCGAGCCTGGGCGAGTGGCCGAGGCGGTGGCGAAGATGGGCGTGCACCATGCCGTCATCACCATGGTCAATCGCGACGACATGCCCGACGGCGGCGCCGAACATCTCGCGCAAACCGTCCGCGCGGTTCGCGGCGAGACCGGGGCCGCGGTGGAGGTGCTGATCTCCGACCTCGAAGGTAACCGCGAGGCACTCCGCGCCGTCATCGCTTCCGCGCCCGAGGTGCTCGCGCACAATGTCGAGACCGTCCCGCGGCTCTACCCGGCCGTACGCCCCGTCGCAAAGTACCGACGTTCGCTCGACGTGCTGCGATGGGCTTCCGAAGAGCGCACCGGCGGCATGTTGACCAAGTCGTCGCTCATGCTCGGCCTCGGCGAGACGGAGGAGGAAGTGCTGGCCGTCGCCGGCGATCTCCGCAATGCCGGAGTCGACATCGTCACCTTCGGCCAATACCTCGCACCGACCGGCAACCACCATCCCGTGCGCCGCTACTACACCCCCGAAGAGTTCACCGCGCTCGGCGCAACGGTGAAGGCGATGGGGTTCCATCACGTCGAGTCCGCGCCGTTGGTGAGGAGCTCGTATATGGCGCACCGTGCGTTGGCGGTTTCGAGGTAGCGACCCCGTATACAATCCCGCCCCGATGCCGCGGGTCATTTTCGTCGACGAGGGAAAGGCGGCGGAGTTTCCCGCGGGATCCACGCTCCTCTCCTGCGCCGGCGAGATGGGCGTGCGCGTCAGCCACGTCTGCGGTGGCGACGGTGCGTGCGGGACTTGCAGAGTGGAAGTCATCGACGGATGGGACAATCTCACGCCGCCGACACCCGACGAGACGTACAAAGAGCTCGAAGCGCCGTATCGGCTGTCCTGCCAATCGAAGTTGATCGGCGATGTGATTTTGAAAGTGGCGAAGATAGAGTAGAGACCGTTGTCGGTTGTCGGTTGTCCGTCGTAGGTGAGGCGACAACCGACAACCGACAACCGACAACGAGGCACAAATGACGACGATCGAAGCAACTCCCGCGCTCCTTACCAACCAGCAGCTCAACACCCTCTTCCAGTACACCATCGAGGCGTACAAGACGTTCGAGAAGCTGGCGGAGAATCTGCCGAATCCGCTGACCGCGAACATGTTCAAGCAGTTCGCCGCCGACGAGCGCGCGGCTCGCGATCTGATCGAGATGAAGATCGCCGCCACCGGCACCGCCCGCAGCCGCGTGACGCTGGCCAACGACCTGGCCTTTCAGGACATCCTGGAAGGCGATCTCTCCTTTCGCGAGACGACCGAGTTCCTCATCGCCCGCGAACGGACGATGGAGCGCAAGCTGGCCGAGCTCGGCCGCGGTGCCACCGTGATCGACCGCGGCTTCGTCGTCTACCTCGGCGCATCGAAACGCTCCCACATCGTCG
The DNA here is from genome assembly GCA_017883235.1 of Thermoanaerobaculia bacterium. Lineage (GTDB taxonomy): Bacteria > Acidobacteriota > Thermoanaerobaculia > Gp7-AA8 > Gp7-AA8 > JADGNZ01. The sequence goes on from JADGNY010000005.1 coordinate 51,016, forward strand.
AGCTGGAGCGCGAGCTGGAATTGACGAAGCTCGACCGCGATTGGTTCAAACGCGAGGACGCCGAAGCGCGCCTCGTTCGCGGCCCAGCCACTCCATGAACCTCTCCATCACTCAGACCGCGGCCCAGCACCTCCAGCGCGATCTCGACGGCCGCATCCTCCGCATCGCTTTCACCACCGGCTGCGGCGGCAGCGGTTACCGCCTTGCCTATACCGACGCTCCGCTCGACGGTGATGAAGTCGTCGATGTCCGCGGCATCCATGTCGCCCTCGACAACATGTCCGCCTCCCGCCTCGACGGCGCCATCATCGAATACAACGCGGACGATGACGGATACCTGCTCGATCACCCGGACGCGGTCAGCGCCGTCTGGTGCGGCTAGCTGCGCGGTACGCGGACAACCCGCAAGGCGCACAACCGACAACGCCGTCAGGCATACGCTTCCGCGAACTCCAGCGCGTGATAGGTGATGATCAGATCCGCCCCCGCGCGCTTGATCGACGTCAGGATCTCGTTCATCACCCGCGGACCGTCGATCCAGCCTCGCTCGGCCGCGGCCTTCACCATCGAATACTCGCCGCTCACGTTGTACGCCGCCACCGGAAGGTCGAAGTTCTCGCGCGCGGCGCGGATCACGTCCAGGTAGGACAGCGCCGGCTTGACCATGATCATGTCCGCCCCTTCCTCGACGTCGAGCTCCATCTCCCGGATGGCCTCACGGATATTGGCCGGATCCATCTGGTAGCTGCGGCGATCGCCGAATTGCGGAGCCGACTCGGCGGCTTCGCGGAACGGCCCGTAGAAGCCGGAGGCGTACTTGGCCGAGTAGGCCATGATCCCGACCTCGGTCAGCCCTGCGTCGTCGAGCGCGTCGCGGATCGCCCCGACGCGGCCGTCCATCATGTCGGACGGCGCCACGAAATCGGCGCCGGCGGCGGCGAAGGAGAGAGCCTGCTTCGCCAGCAGCGGAAGCGTCTGATCATTGTCGACATCCGCTACTCCGTTGCGCTCGACGATGACGCCGCAATGTCCGTGGTCGGTGTATTCGCAGAGGCAGACATCCGCCATCACCGCCATCTGTGGCACGGCGCGCTTGATGGCCTCGATGCCCTCCTGCACCGGCCCTGCCGGATCCCACGATGCCGATCCGATGGCGTCCTTGTACTCGGGAAGCCCGAAGAGGAGGACCGCCCGGATGCCGAGGTCGTAGGCGCGGAGAGCCTCCTCGGCGGCCTCGCGGGCACGAAGCTGCCAGACGCCGGGCATCGATCCAATCTCCACCTTCGGCCGCGCGTCCGGCACGACGAAGAGCGGATAGATGAGGTCCTCGGGGCGCACGACTGTCTCCCGCACCAGAGCCCGGATCGATTCCGTGCGGCGCAGGCGCCGCGGCCGCCGGGCCAGGGTGTCGGTGATGGTGTCAGTCGGCTGGATCGACGTCGCTATCGTAGTCATCGCTGTCTCCGTAGAAAAAGGCGCGGGCACACTCGCCGGAGCAGAATCGCCGCCCCGTGGCCCTGTAGACGCAGTCGGCGCAGAAGTGTTTCCCGCACGTGGGGCAATGTTCGAGGATCGCGCTCTCCTCAGGATCGCCACACCGGATGCACTTCTGCCCTTCGTCGGACATTCAACGCCTCGCGCCGCCGAAATTTTCCACGCCGCGCGACGTTGAGTATATCCTCCGGACCCCACCCCGATGGCGGTGTAGCTCAGATTGGTTAGAGCGGGCGTCTCATAAGCGCTAGGTCACTGGTTCGACTCCAGTCACCGCCACCAAAGGCCGCCTGGGCTAAAAGCGTACGCGCGGCTCGGTCGCCGCAGATCATGGTGTGAGGCTGCGTACCAAGCGCGGAACCTGCTTCTTGAACCTTCCTGAGTAAGGCCACTCTACTCACGCCTGAACTGGAGCGTCATGAACACCCCGCCGATCGCGGCCATCGAGATACCGGCGACGAGGTGGTCCCGGCTTACTGACGCCTTACCGGGCGGGGCGTCAACCATCAGCGTCAGCGCCACCCCAAGGAGAATTCCCCCGACCGTACCCACGAGGGAGTAGATCTTTCGCTTGCGGCGAAGGTAAACAACATCGGCGGCAAGATCGACGTGAACGGCCTCGACGGTTCTCAACCTCTGCCGCCTCGCGCAGCTGATGGATTCCAAGAGCAGGTCCTCAATGAACCGCTCAACGCGGATATGAAACCTGTCCAGCCCCGAACGCGTGAATGGCGACGGGTCAGTATCTTTAAGCAGGTTTCGTGCGGCTGCGATGATCGCGTAGTTCGTGTCTTCGGGCATTTCGGCTTACTCCCTGCAGAGTTTGGATCGATTTATGACGTCGCGGTACGCTAGCTTCATTAGGTTCTTCAGTTCCGGAACGGAACCGGGTTGTGGACGTTGTCTGTACGTCTCGACGCCGTTCGTAATCGCTGATACACCCAGCGCGACGCCCGCCGCCACCACGCTCCCTATCACCTCTCGCTCCACGAGGGTAATCAAGACAACGCCAGCCGAAACGGCTCCGGCCATCATCGCGGCCACAACGACGTTGATCCCGAAAAGCCAGCGTCCAAAGCGCGATCGTTGAATAGCCGAAAACGCACGCGCCAAGCGATCGTGCAGGATGGCGTCCTTCGATTGCCGCTTACTGATCATAGCCCGCTTCCCGCCTCGGTGTTCAGTTCTTTCAAACGCTGAGGCACTTCGGTCCCGAAACGAAAGTTCGCTCTGTTGTCGCCGGACCGATCGAGGATCTCACGCCAGAATCGCTCGAGGTCATGGGCGGCAGGCCGCTTGGTGGTACCTGGCGAGGTGGGGTCGGTTGCTAGAAGCATCGTCACGCTGGCACCATTTAAATGAAGCAAGGGTTCACTCGGCAATGCACGTGCGGCCTTAATCTCCTTCATTATCGACTGCTTCTCCAGCGACAGCTTGCCTCCAAGAAGCGAATCATTACAGTCTTCGAGCATATCGCTCACAATTATGATTTCGACCGGACGGCTTGGCCGGGCGTCGATCGTCACCTCTTCTGCTTTCCGTAGCGCACCCGATATGCAGGTCAGCTTGCGCCCGATGCGGTTTCCGGCGGCGACTTGGTGGAGCGTCTTGGCGACTTCAACCTTCGATCGGGCCTTGAAAACGCTGAAATCAACGGAGTCGCTCGTCGTCAGCGTATCCGGAAGCGTCGCTGTGTAGATAGCCGGCGCACGCTCGACATCCTCGAGAATGGGGAAGACGATCAGCGTCGCTTTCGGCGGCATGATCTCTACAATCCTCTGAACCTTCTCCTCAACGACCGCGTGTTCCCTTGCGCTGAGGCTATCCGTAACATCGGCGAAAATCACATACGTGCGAGGCAGCGTACGTGGATCGGGCGCGCGGTCTTTGGAGTTGATCGTGGTCGATCCGGTCCGCTCTCTTCCGGACGATTTCCCCGCGCACCCGCACACACCGAGCGCCGTTGCGGTCCCGAGGGCGACAATCCACCTGATCAAGAGCTGGCCGTACCTTCCGGCTCCGGAGTCACGGGTGTGTCAAACCTATGTGACGCAGTGCTTTCCTCGTTCGCCAAGCGTCGTGCAACAGCGTAGCGCTGCTGAGCGAAGGCCATCCACTGCTTCAAAACGAACTGCACGCGTTCGTGAAGGTGCCGCCCGCTGTGAATTGTCTCCGGCACAGCAAAGCCCTGCCGATACCCGTCCAAGTAAAGCGCGTACGCCGCCTCAGCCGCTTTGCTACTCGACTTGTCGGCTGCCCCGAAAGCGGCGGCGAGACGTTGTACGTCGGCCTCCGCGGTGCTCCCAATTTCCGCCGCGTCGTCGGATTCCTTCCGGAATCGGGTGCGGTCAGTCGTCAACGATGCGAGACGTCGTGAATTCTGCAGCCGGCTCCACCCTGCCGAGGCGCAGATACCGCCAATCAGCGGCAACGTCAGGGTGAGCAAAACGAACGAGAGATTGGCTTGCTCTTGCATCGTTTTACGCTGCTCCTCGAGACCAGGAGGAATGACGCCGGCGGCACTCTGCTTCTGCATCTCCTGCAGGGTTCTGACTCCCGTTCGTAGCCGAGCGAGAAGGAACAGATTCCCGCCGACCATCAGTAAAACGGCCATCAATGCCACCGCGGCGACCACACGAACCCATCGGCTTTGGAGGTAGTGCGGCTTGAAGAAGAAGTCCGCGATAAACTTAAAGAACAGGGCGAGTGCGGCAATGCCGATCGCAAACGCAAGCGGCTCCCACATCGTTTGCCACTCGTCGCGAATAACGGAAAGGTCCTCCAGCTTGTGATAGTTGGTTTTAATGCCGAGGCCGTCCGCGGCAAGGAGCGAGAGCGGAAGATCGGCGATCCAAAGGACCAGAGCTACGATGCAGTAAAAGACTCCGAGGGGAAAAGAATAGCCCGTTGGATTCTTCAGACGGTCGGCCTCCACCTTGTCGTAGGCATCGTCGACATTCTTCGCGATCGTTTCCGCGCGAGTGCGACGCTCCGTCGCGATCTTCGACGTTGCCTCAGCCTTCGCGAGGTCGGTCGTGAGCGCATCAACATGCTCTTGTCGCCTTCGTTCCGCGTCGAGAGCGAATATCGATTGGGCCTCCGCGGAGAACAGACCGAGCCGTCCCGCGGTCCAACCGCGCCACCACTCGGGGTCGCTGTAGGTTGTGGGGATCGGGATACCGCTGCTGTGGTCGGCACGGTCGTGGTTGTCGAGTTTGAGGCCCGGCCAATCCCGAAATGGCCGACCGTCGCTGCTCAATACGTCTTTTTCGTCGCTCATCTAGAATCCCTTCACGCATCCGCCAACACTGTCGGCCCTGGCGGCGATGGCGCCTCGTGCGATACGGGAGCACCTGCCTCCGCAGCTATTTCGTCGAATGGCGCCCGCAACCGCGTCGCGGCTGCAATGACAGCGCGAATGCGCTGGATTAATTCTGTTTCTGCCTTTGACGTCAGTTCCTGGCTCGCACGGTCTTTGGCTTCCGACTGGGCGATCGCACCCGCCAGATTCGCTCTCTGTGTCCGAATGTCGCGGAGAGCCGTCAACGACGCCACCGCCGCACTCTCGGTCAGTTCTCGCTCCAACTCACCAACCTCCGCTTGAATCCTGGCGCGTTCGACGCGCAGTTTTGCGATTTCGTCCACATGTTCACGAGCGATCTCGAGGTCAATGACATCCCACTGTTCCGGATCGGGCGGCTCAACGGTCCGCCCGCGAGTCAAGTGCACCTTGCTCAGCACACGGATCAGCACGTCCCTGGCCCTTCCGAAAACGCCCGCGTGGCTCTCGATTGCCGCTGCAGATGCACCATCGGCTTTTCCTCTCCGGCGCTCGGCCTTTCGATCGCCGAGGCGGAGACCAAGGCGCTTTGCGCGCGCCACCTGCTCGATCCATGAGCGTTCGACTCGATAGCGTTCGATCAGAGCCGCAACAGCACGTTCGACGTCAACTGCGTTGTCCTCTGGAGGCTTCTGGATCTCGATAAGTCGAGCCTCGCGTTTCTGCAGCGTGTAAATCCAAAAGGCTGCGTCAGCATAAATGCCCCGGTAAACGAGGCCATACGCGAGCGCAAGAGAGCTCGCCATCATGAACAGTGTCCAACCTCCCCAGACAAACCGGTTCGGTTCGCTAGCGACAGCGGCAACGACCACGGCAACGGCGAGCGCGATGGGCGGGATCGCAAAGTGCCATTGATTGCCGCGCGGTGAAGAACGTTCGGTCATGGCGCTCCTCCACGGTCACGTAATCGCGGTTCTATCGACTTGATGGCGTACAGAACGAAGACGGCCGTGCTGAGCAGGGCGATTGCGCTGCCGACGAATGTATGTGCCAGTACCGGCAGCAGGTCCCCGATATCGTTTCCGGGTTTTGGCCCGGTTGTAACGAAGACAAGCGCCAAGCCACCGCAGAACAGGAAAGGCACTGCGGCGAGCAATTGAACGTACGACCGGCGACTCAACGAAGTCGCGCTCAGGCGGACTTTCTCGTGATCCGGCTCCTCCTTTTCGTCCCACTCAAAACTTCGGCGGAGCAACCAATCGACGAGAAGGGTCAACCCTGAAATGACGCCAAGGGTTCCGATTAGCACACCGGCGGCATAGACGTAGCGTCTGAGTGGAGTCGACGCAAGACTGTTCGTGAAGGAGTAGATATATGGAAGCAAATGACTCACGTCGTGAACGCTGCTGCTCTTTACAAGTAGCGTCCACACCGTTCCGGTCGCTGCGACGGAAGCATAGCCGAGCCACGCGAGGAACTTCGCTACGCGATAGGTGACGAGGCTGTCGCCCAACGCCTCCACGCGTTTTGTCGATTGCTCGACGGCAACGCGTGCGTGCTCGGCTGCCGCTTCCAGCCGTTTGATGTGTTGCTGTCGCTGCGACTCGGCTTCCTTCCATTGCGCTGTTCGGGCATCTCGAACGCGAGTGGCTGTTTCCCGCAAGTCGACCAGCGCCCGCTCATGGTCTTTTCTGAGGTTCTCCTGCTCCTCGGCTATGCGACGCGCTTCTTCAACCCTCCTTGCACGCTCGATCTCGGCTCGGAGTCGAGTAATCCTTTCATCCCGATCCGCCAGATCTTCGAGGAGCTTCTTCTTCCTATCCCGTTGAGCCGCCATCCCGTCGCGAATCGCGGTACGTGCGTCAATATCCTCCTGAAGGGGCTGAAGGTTCTCTCGAAGAACGGCGCGTGTCGACTCGCCGGTTTCCCTCAGGTACGCGCGGTACTGGTCCGCCATCGATTGAATTGCGCCGATGAAAAGACCGGGATCGGCGTCGCAAAGCGCGAGAACCGTTGCGACATCGAAAAGATCGTCACGGCTCTCGAATGGAAAGTTATTGGCGTCTCCTCCGATCGATTCGTTCCGATCGAAGCTGTCGCCAGTGAGGCCACTCACGTTCATTGCCACACTTCCTTTTCGTTGAGACTACGCTCTTCTCTCTAGGACACACAGGACACACCCACACGTAAGGAGTGATGGGCGTGCGACTTTCCTACCAGCCAATTGTGGAACATTTGTGATGCGAAGAGTCGAGCAACAAGCGGTAGGCCGAGGCCTAGTCGACCAGAATAGTCACCGACCACCGACAGCGCTCAAGCTGCTCCTCTCCTCTTAAGGAGTGCCGCGAACGCACTTTTTCCTACCCGCTCGACAAAAATTTACTTATTTTGACAGCGGGCAGACGGCCGCCAGCGTCAGCGAGCTGGCCTTCAGAAAGGGCCGGAACGCTGCTGTGTCTTTCAACATGTCATCCGCTCAGGATTTGCGGCCCTCGACAACGCCCCGACACTTCGCCGCAAGCGCAGGACGATGTGCGCGGCTCCGGTTTCGTGCCTCAGGTCCGCTCAGTTCACGGCGTCCGGCACTTGGGGAGTTGCTTCGCGGCCCGCTCGATGTCTGCATCAACCAGACGCGGCTCCGTATCAGCCAGGACGCGGTAGCGATCGTATTCCTGTCCAGCCTTTGCTCTGGCCGTTTCGGCGGAGATCTGCCCGGCGTGATCCAGCAGCTCCCGTCCGGAGATTCTCAGGAACTCATCCAGCTTTTCGATCCATTGGCGCATGTTCATCGGCTTGCGGTCGAGGGCCTGGAGCTCGGCGAACTCGATGTAGAGACTCACGATCCGGTTGAGCGTTTGCAGCTCTTCTTCGCTGAGGTAGTTCTTGGCGACCGAGACATCTTCGCGGCGAATGATCTTGCCGGGACGGATGGTCCTGAGCCCCATCAGCGGCTGGGTTGCGTCGGCGCGCTGGTGGATCACCTCGGCCGCCGTGTGGCCGTGCGTTGCCCAGTGCATCTTGTTCTGCACCGTGGCAAAGAACTGCTGCGTCATCTCCGTGTTGGGTGTGTAGTCGACGCTCGTCGCGTAGATATCGAGCACCTTCTGGTAGAAACGCCGTTCCGAGGAGCGGATGTCGCGGATGCGCTCCAGCAACTCGTCGAAGTAGTCCGCGTAGCCCTTGCCCGGAGGGTTTTTGAGGCGATCGTCATCCATGGTGAAACCTTTCACCAGGTACTCGCTCAACCGCGCTGTGGCCCACTGGCGGAACTGCGTGCCGCGGTGGCTGCGCACGCGATAGCCGACGGCGAGGATGGCGGGGAGGCTGTAGTGCTCGACCTCACGAGCGACCTCGCGCGCGCCCTCCAAACGAACTATCCGGAATTTCCGGATAGTTGCCTCCCGGCTCAACTCGCCCTCCTCGAAGATGTTCACCAAGTGCTCGTTGATCGTTCGCACATCCTTCTGGAAGAGGTCAGCCAGGAGCGCCTGCGTGAGCCAGATCGTCTCGTTCTCAAACCGGCATTGGATGCGCGTCCGCCCGTCCTCGGTCTGGTAGAGGATGATGCTGGATTGCGGCTGGCTGTCGGGCATGCGTACTCCGAACGGGCAGCACGAGTTTACTGGCAGATCATCCAATCCAACGGCTGTAGAGCAACGGCGTGCGCCACGCCGAGAGGAGATGCTGGAGCCCCCTGTCCGTTGCCGCTCATTTCGGCTACCGCTCGTAGAGCGGCCGGCCTAATCCTCCAGCGTCGGCATCGCCAGCAGCACCTCGCTCGCTCTCGGCCGGTCCTTCACTTCCTCAGAGACAGCCGAGAATGGTCATGAACGTCGACTTTCCGCTGCCGCTCGCTCCCATGATGGCGATGAACGGGCACGGCTCCACCGAGACGTTGATGGTCCCCAGTTCGACTCTGGGCACCGCCACCAACCTTCCTCTCCAGCCCGCGAAACGACGCGTGGAAGATGGAGCAGAAGAGGCGAGAAGCCTCTGTTTGACGCGCTCTCGCGCCTGATCATGGCACTCAGTGGGGCAATGGCAGGTTCCAGAAGAACTGAGAGATTCGTACGAGAAGCGGGTCAGGCACGGCAGCGCCAGCTTCGTTCAGCCGCTTCACTTCTTCGTTGATGCGAGCGAGCTCTTGCCTGTCAAGCCAGAAACCATGGCAACCGGGGCAGTAGTCAAGGATGATCGTGGTGTCGATGTTGAAGTCGACTTTACGCATCTGGATATCGGCATCGCGCGGACAGTCAATTGGCCCGTATTCATCCTCGTGTTGAAATGAATCGCCATCTACGGTCGAGAATTCGAGATCGCCAGGAGTGGGATCGGCGAGGCGGTTCAGTTGTCCATGTTCCAGGAACATCCCACCACAGAGCGGACAGGTTTGGACCGATGTCTGCCCGATCGATTTAGTTTCCAGGACTGCAGCATCACGCGGACAGTTCATACGTCCTCCCGTCGGTTTGCTCGAAACGCATTATAGGCACGGGTTCCGCGGAGAGCGCGGAGGTTCTAAGGATGTGCCCTCTCCTCTCCGCGCCTCGGATGCGCTCCAGCAACTCGTCGAAGTAATCCAGTTGTCCCTTTCCCGGCGGGTTCTTGAGGCGCTCGTCGTCCATGGTGAAGCCCTTCATCGCAGTTGACGCTTATTCGGCTACCGCTCGTAGAGCCCGCCTAATCCTCCAGCGTCGGCATCGCCATCAACACCTCGCTTGCGCGCGGTCGCTCCTTCACTTCCTCGTCCTTCCTGATCTTCCCATCACGAAAAACGATGACCCGTTTGGCGAATTGGGCGATGTCGGGCTCGTGGGTGACCAGGACGATCGTCAGGCCTTGTTCGTTCAGATGCTGGAAGACCTCCATGATCTCAACCGCCGTGCGGCTGTCGAGGTTTCCGGTTGGCTCGTCCGCGAGGAGGATGGAGGGACGGTTCACCAGCGCGCGGGCGATGGCGACGCGTTGCTGCTGGCCGCCGGAGAGCTGTGACGGAAAATGCCGGGAGCGTTCGGCGAGGCCGACCAGGGCCAGTGCTTCGGTGGCGCGCTTCGTCCGCTCCATCTTGTCGATCCTCGTATAGAGAGTCGGCAACTGCACGTTCTCGAGCGCGCTCGTGCGCGGCAGGAGATTGAATCCCTGGAAAACGAAGCCGAGTTTGCTGTTGCGGATGCCGGCCAGCTGGCGCTTATCGAGGCTGGAGACGTCGATTCCCTCGAGCAGGTAACGTCCCGAGGTCGGACGGTCGAGACAGCCGAGAATGTTCATGAACGTCGACTTTCCGCTGCCGCTCGCTCCCATGATGGCGATGAACGCGCGCGGCTCCACCGAGACGTTGATGCCGCGGAGCGCGTGCAGGCGCGACTCGCCGAGCTGGTAATACTTGTGAACCTCCTCGACTTGGATGATGGCCACGCTCACCGCCGGACGCCCTGGACGCCGGGAGGGGCGGACTTGGAAGTGATGGCGCTGGTGACCACCTCGTCTCCCGGTTTCACGGCGCCCCTAAGCACCTTCCTCACCTCGGTGTACGCGTGATCGGTGATGCCGAGGGCCACCTCGACCGGCTCGATCGTTCCGTCCGCGCGGAGTTGCCAGAGCACCGCCCGCTCGGCACGCGCTTCCCGCCGCCCCCCCGCGGGGGCGCCAGCCCCCTTCTCGGCCGGTTCCGATTCGATCCCGTACTTCGCGTAGAGAACGCGCACCTCCTCCGGGGAAAGAGGGGGCTTGAAACGCAGCGCCGCGTTCGGCAGCTTCACCACGTTCTCCACCGTGTCGACCGGGATCGTCACATACGCCGTCATGCCGGGAAAGAGCTTTAGGTCCGGGTTGGCGAAGTCGATCACCGCGTCATAGGTGACGACGTTCGAAATGGTAGTGGGGTTCATCCGAAGCTGACTCACGGTTCCCTTGAACAGCTCCTTCGGAAAGGCATCCACCTTGAACGTGACCTCCTGCCCTTTCCGAATCCGTCCCACGTCGGACTCGTCCACCTTCGCGTAGACCTGCATCTTGGCCAGGTCCTGGGCGATGGCGAAGATCGTCGGTGCCTGCAGCGAGGCGGCCACGGTCTGTCCGACGTCGACGTTGCGCGCCACGACCGTTCCATCGATCGGCGAGCGGATGATGGTGTAGTTCAGATTCGTGCGCGCCACGGCCACCGCCGCTTCCTTCTGGCTCACCTGCGCCTCGGCCTGGACCACGCTCGCCGCAGCGGCATCGACCGCTGCTTTCGCCGACTCGTAGTTCGCCTTGGCCAGATCGAGAGCCGACTGGCTGCCGATGTCCTTCTGCGTCAGCACCCGGGCCCGGTCGAATTCCGCCTTCGTCTGCGCAAGACCCGCCCTTGCTTTGGAAAGGTTGGCCTTCGCTGCCACGACGTTGGCCTTTGCGTTCTGGACGTCGGCGCTGGCCTGCAGCAGTGCTCCCTGGAGCAGCCGTGGGTCGATCTCGGCAATGATCTCGTCCTTGTGGACGCGCGAGTTGAAATCGGCATTGAGCTTGGCGATCGTGCCGGACACCTGTGAGCCGACCTGGACGTTGATGACGGCGTTGACCGTGCCGCTGGCTTCGACCGCGTCGCGGATCTCCCCCTCCTGCACCTTGGCGGTGAGGTATTGGGTCGTGTCACCGCGACGAATCAATGCCGAAGCCGCGATCGCCGCCAGAATGAGGACGCTCACGATGATGAGCCAGTGCCGCCGGGTCAGGCGCTTACTCATAGCGCAGCGCCTCGATGGGATCCAGGAGCGAGGCTTTGCGCGCCGGGTAGTAGCCGAAGAAAACGCCGACGGCGATCGAGAAAAGGGCCGCCAACAACACCGCTTTCAACGAGATCTCCATCGGCCAGTTGAGCGCCCGGCCGACGAAGAACGATCCAACCACTCCGGCCACCATCCCTGCCACGCCGCCGACGAGGCTGAGGATCACCGATTCGGCCAGGAACTGGATCTGGATAGCCTCCTCGGTTGCACCGACGGAGACGCGTACGCCGATCTCACGCGTTCGCTCCGTCACCGAGACCAGCATTACATTCATGATTCCGATTCCGCCGACGATGAGTGAGATCGAGGCGATGGCGACGAGCAGCAGGGTCAGCGTGCGGCTGGCTTCGAGCTGGGCTTTGATGATGTCCTCCGGGTTGCGGATATTGAAATCGTCATTCTCTTCGGGACGAAGATGGTGGCGGTCGCGGAGCAGCGCCGCCGTCTGCTGCCCGGCCAGCTTGACCACGTCGGGGGAGACGGCCGAACAGAGAATGTCGTCGAGCCAAGTGACGCCCTTCAGTTTCTTCTGCACGGTCGTGTAGGGAAGAAGGATCGTATCGTCCTGATCCTGCCCTGAAATCGCCAGCCCTTTCGGGCTGAGCACGGCCACTACTTTGACGGGAAGGCTGCGCAACCGGATTACCTTTCCGATGGGGTCTTCGGGGCCGAAGAGCTGGTCGCGCACGGTGCGGCCGATCGCGCAAACTGCAGCCGAGCGGTCGACATCGTCCTTCGTGAAGGCGGCACCCTGATCGATGCCCCAGCGCTTGATGTCGAAGTACTCCGGCGAGACGCCGCGATACGACGTGAACCAGTTCTGATTGGCGTAGATGACCTGGATCGAGCCGTCGACGTTCGGCGAGACGCTCTTGATCATCGGGATCTGATTCTTGATGGCCAGGGCATCGCCGAGGGTGAGCGTCGGGGTTCCGTGCGTGCCGGTGCGGACGCCGTTCACGGCCCGACCGCCGGCCTCGATCCAGACGAAATTGTCGCCGAGGTTGTTGAGCTGCTGCTCGACGCGGGCCTGTCCGGCTTTACCGATCGCGACGACGCAGATGACCGCGGCGATGCCGATGGTGATCCCGAGAACCGTGAGCAAGCTTCGTAGTTTGTTCCGCAGCAGAGCCCAGACCGACGCTGCGAGGAGGGCAAGGTAGTTCATTCGTCGGCGCGCACTCTACCGTAATCGGCTGGTGTACTTGTATTTTGGCATTCCGGTCCGAGGACGATGCTCCATGCCGTCGATATCGGCTGGCCCTGCACCACGTTGTTCGTGATCCACGCATTGCCGTTGCCGTACGATTCACGTGAATCCGTTTGCGCGTCACCCACCGCATCGATCCCTCACTTCCTTGTCTTCATGTGATCGAGCGCGCTGCGAAGTGTCGTCGCAAGGTTCTTCGCGTCGTCGTTCGCCCAGAAGTGGATAAAGAACAGACGCGGCGTCTCTTCGAGCATGTGGCTGTGGAGCGCCGTTACGGTGATGCCGCCTCCGCGCAGCGTGCGGATCACGGGATTCACCTCGGAAGCGATGAGAACGAAGTCTCCCGTGATCGCCGCGCGGCCGTTGCCAGTCGGCTGGAAATTGAGCGGGATGTTCATCATTGACGGCGGGATCTCCACGCCGTGCTCCATGATCGTTTCGGCGCGGGCCAGCGCAAACTGATACGTCCCGCCCGCGACCTTTCCAGCGTGCCCGATGATGTGATCGAGATCGGCGGTTGGAAGGTCGAGCGCCGGAGGCGCGGCGAGAGGAGTTGGCGGAGGTCCCATCGGCGTCTTCGTGAGCGCGAGTGCGTCATGCAGCGCGCTCGCGAGTTTCGTTGCATCACCGTGACCCATGAAATGGACGTACATCACGTCCGGCGACTCGCCGAGCAGATGGTTATGCAGAGCACTCTGTTCGACGCCTCCCTTCTGCAGCGCATCGATGACGGCGCTCACCTCCGAGTCGAGCAGGACGAGATCGCCCATGGTCATGACGTGCCCGCCGCCGATGTCCTTGAACGCCGCCCATGATCCGAGCGCGAGCGCCGGCTTGATGGCCACGCCGTCCAGGGTGACGGCGAGGTCGCTGCGTGGGAAACTGACCTTGTAGACGTCGCCGGGTAGGACGTAGCCCGCCCGGCCAATGGCCTGCTCCACGTCTTTCCAATCAGTCCGGCCGGCGGTTGACTTCTTCGGCGTTGCTGCGACGAACAGAAGAACGGACAAAACGATCAACAATGCTTTGCGCATCAGACACTCCTTCGTTGTCAGGGTTTCACTGGTGGAAATACATCGTGCACGACGAAAATCCGTCCGCCATCGGGATCACAAACGTACACATCCTTCCCAAACATCGTCATCATCCTTTCTTCGAGTAGTACACGTAGAGGTCGTCCAATGCCCGGGAGGAGCGCTCGATGCGCGCGCTATCCTCGCGGTGCGCCATGGCGATGCTGGCGATGAGCACCGCCACGCCGGGCGTCTCCGGCCGGTCGAACTTCGCGTCTTTGAGGTCGATGTCGTGGACAACCTCGGCGATGGCCCGAAGCGCCCGGTCGTCGAGCCGCATCCGATCGATCAGGACCTCAAACGTGCAGCGGTCGCTCTCGTGCGTGAACTCCGCGTCGAACATATCGAAGCGGACCTCCCCATCCTCGGGTGTGTAGTGCTTCGCCGGGACGAACTTGAACGTGGCCTCGAAATCGATGAAACGCTTGATCAGCCACGCGCTGGCCATCCGATCGACGTGCACACCGGCGCGTGTGACCCATGTCCGCCCTCGAAACGCCTCGGCCACTGGCGCCGGTGGCAACGGCGGAGCCTCGGACAATCGCTGCGCGATCTGGTCGACAAGTGTGATGGCGACATGACCCTGCGGCGCGCCGAAGAAATCGATGGTGCCGATCTCGTTGGCGCGCTTTCGCAGACGCTGCACGTCGGCACCGATCTGCTCAGAGTCGCGCTTCTTCCGCGACGATGCCTTGAGGAGGTCCTTTGCTTCGGCGACGACGCTCGCGTAATCCTCATCGCGCGCGGTATTGAAAAGCTGTTGGACCTCGCCGTCGCTCAACCCCTCGATCACGCGCGCCTCGAACAGATTTGCCTCGCCGCCTCCGTCGCGGATTTCACGAAGAGCCCATTGGAAGTCCTCGAGCGAGCTGTCCGTGGCCGGCAGCACGTAGACGGTGTTCTTGATTGCCACCGCGCCGATGCGTTGCATGTGCCGGGCGACCTTCACCCGCAGGTAGTTCGGCTTCGGCGGGAGCTGGTGGATCAGCAAGAGCCACCGTGAGCCTGCCACTGTCGGATCGTTAGGCATTGACAGCGCAACTGTATCATCGACGTTGATCTCGGTGATACACTTGCACCCCTCCATTGACATACGGAGGCTCATCCATGCGTTCTGCGTTCACCGCCCTCGCGCTATTCGCTTCACTGACCGTGTCACCGGCTTTCGCTGCGGACGCGACGAAGACACGTACGTACACGTTTGAAAACGATGCGGTCGGCGCTGCGCCCGCTGATTTCGAGTTTGCCCGCACCGGTCAGGGCGCCGAGGGGAAATGGACGGTCCAGCTCGAACGAGGCGCGAAGAACCGCGTTCTCCTGCAGTCGAGTGCTGACAAAACCGACGATCGATTCCCCTTGGCCGTCGTGAAGAACGAATCACTGCACGACGTGACCCTCACCGTACGCGCGCGGCCGCTGGAAGGCGAAGTGGACCAGGGCTTCGGACTCGTCTGGCGATATCGCGATGTGAACAACTATTACCTGACCCGCTGCAATGCCGACGAGGACAACTGCACGATCTACCACGTGATCAACGGAAGCCGCAGAGCATTTCAGAATCACGGGATCAAGGTTGCCACCCATGCCTGGCACACCTTGAAGATGGAAGCGCGCGGCAACCACTTCGTCGTCTGGTTCGATGGCCAGAAAGTGCTCGACGCGCGCGACGAAACCTTCCAGTCAGGGAGGGTCGGTCTTTGGACGAAGGCGGACTCGGTGATCGAGTTCGACGACTTGACGATCGCGCCGTAGGGGCGGATGTCGAGCGAGAACGACCGCGATGGCGGTGGGTGCGACTCCAGTCACCAACTCCACAAAGAAGCCCGAGGCGCAACGCCTCGGGCTTCTTGTTTGGTGCGAGGAATCTCGTTCAGCCGCGGTTGATCTGCGCGACATCGAACACCCCGCCGCCGATCCACTGGCCGCTCATCTGCACGT
Source organism: Thermoanaerobaculia bacterium (assembly GCA_017883235.1). Taxonomy (GTDB): domain Bacteria; phylum Acidobacteriota; class Thermoanaerobaculia; order Gp7-AA8; family Gp7-AA8; genus JADGNZ01. Next base: position 66,775 of record JADGNY010000005.1, read on the forward strand.
AGTCGCCGGGGCGCAGGTTGCGGACGTTGGAAAGGCCGCCGGCGGTCATCTCCGCGGTGATCAAACGGCCGGTTGCCTGGTCGCGGACGACGAGCGTGTTGTCGCGGTAGTCGATGCGGGCGATCACGCCGTTCACGTAGCCGTTGCCGTATGCGTAGCCTGCCACGGCGCCGGGGTAGCTCACGGCATCAAAGGCAATCGAACCGCCGCGGAAGGTGCCGCCGAGGCTGATCGAGACGCCGGCGCGGAGGTCGCGGTCGCGGTTCCCGAAGGTCGAACGTGGCACCCCGTACGACTGGCCTCGATCGAGTTGCACGCGATACCCGTCGCGCTCGCGGCTGAACGAGCTGACCTTGCCGGACATCGTGACGCGCTGATTCTCGCGATTGCCGTTATTCGCCTGCCGATTGTCGCCGTTGCGCGCATCGGTCGTCTGTCTGCCGCGGTCGTTGTTGTTGCGGTTTCCGTCCCAGCGCGACTGCGCGAAAGACGGCGCCGCCAGAAGAAGGGCGATCGCGCCCGCTCCTGCTGCTTTCGTTGCCCACTTCGTCACTGTCGTTTTCATATTGTTCTCCTTGTGTTGCACACGGAAAGACAGTCCCGGAGAGAGCGTTCTTTCGCCCGAAACACCAACGGCATGCGGGTGTTACGAGGTGCATCTTTCGGCGCCGAACGGCGGCACGGCCGCGCTACGGAGCCGGCTGCTCTCCGCCGGCGGCCGCCGCTTTCTTACTTTTGCCCCGGATGTGGTTCGTCTGTTTCATCATCTCGACGAAGGGAATCAGATCGGAGTGTTCCTTCTTCTTGACGAGACCGCGCAGTACCGTGTAAATCTGCAGGACGGCCTGCCCGAGGTTATGGCGGCGCTTGAGGTTGGCTGCCTTGACGCCAGCCAGCATCGCCGTCAGCTCAACCTCCACCGCCGTCCAATGTGCGGCGTCCTCGTTCTGCGTCCGGAGTTCTTCGGCCGTCATGCCGGTGAGCGATTGCGTCCCAGGATAGGCTCCGGCAGCACTGAGGCCGGCGCTGACGAACTCAGGATTGAGGTGAGCAACCCGCACCATCGACTGCGCCTGCTGAACGGGCAGTTGGCCGTAGTTCGGGACTCGCTCGCGAAGCCTCCGCAGTTCCTGAACAAGCTCTTCAGGCTCGATCGGCACGACTTGGGTGTCCTCGTTCATATTGATGCCCTCCCTCGTTTGATGACCAGCTCCATCAACGTAGCGATGATAGGAGTTCTCATGTGATGAAGGTCTGCATCTCGCTTGATGACTGATGGCATCAACGCACCTTCACGGTTTACCCTGTTTGATGAATGGCTCCATCAGTCTTGATGAATCACTACATCAACGTCGAAGCTCGACATTAGGACGTTGATGTTACTGCTCAACACCGTTGATGTGCACTCTCATCAACGAAGACGTGTCGGCTTACAGCGTTGATGATGCTGGTCATCATCGTTGATGCAAGCTGGCATCAATTGAGAGATAGTACATCCCTCGTTTGATGACTGGCGACATCAACGACCCTCGCTGCCGCTCTCAACGTTCCGCTATCATCCCGAAAACACATGGCTGTTGGATCAAACGAAGGGGAACGAATGCCGTCACGAAAGAGTCCGTCAATTCTCGTATTCGCCTTGACCGCGATCGTTTCGTTCGCGTCCGTTGCTCACGGCGGCGCGCCGCTGAAAGGAGTCGACGTCAAACTCGGAAAGAGCCCCGGTGGCGGAGCCTCTGCCCGGACGACGAACGCGGAGGGCAAGATCGACCTCGGCGTGCTTCCCGCCGGCTCGTACTACATCGTCATCGACGCTCCGAAAGGTGCCGACGTGAACAAGGAGCCCGACGCGCAGATCGAGATCCACGGCGCAAAGGGCGGGACGATCAAGAAGCGCTGGAGCTACGCGCAGAAGAAGGCGTTCGACGTCACCGCGGACGCGACCGCAAGAACCGGAGGCGAAGAGAAGATCCTCTTCACAGCCGACGGCAGCCATCCCGTCGACATCGCGGCCACGGCAGTGGTTAGGGCGAAATCGAACATCAGCAACAACTGACGGTGATCGTCGAAGCCATCCGCCGCTTTTTCGCGCTGCACGGTATCGGGAGCGGTCCTATCTTCGTCGCGGTCTCCGGCGGCGTCGACTCGACGGCGCTGCTCCTCGCACTGCTGGAGATGGGCGGCGTCGAGCTGATCGCGGCGCACGTCAACCACCATCTTCGCGGCGCGGAATCGGATGACGACGAGGCCTACGTCCGCGAGCTCTGCGCGCGATACGACATCCCGCTCCGTGTTGCCGACGGGTACCTGGATAGCGAGGCAATCCGGCATCGCGGCATCGAGGCGGCCGCGCGCGAAGTTCGTCACAGGAAACTGCGCGATATCGCGGGCACAAACCTCATCGCCACGGCACATCAGAAGAACGATCAGGCCGAGACCGTGTTGATGCGCCTCATGACCGGCGGCGGGATCGCGGCGTTGCGTGGGATTCATCCGGTTCGCGGCGACGGCGTGATCCGGCCGTTGCTCGAAGTGACGCGGCCTGAGATCGAGGAGTTTCTCGCCGGGCGCAAGGTCACTCCCCGATTCGACCGCTCGAATGCCGATCCGCGCTTTCTGCGCAACCGCGTCCGCGCGCTCCTGCGCGAATTCGACGCCGGCGTGATCGACAACCTGGCCGCCATCGCCGGTCAGGCCCGGCAGCAGTGGCCGCTGCTGGAGCGGGCCATCGACGACGCCGAGGATGTGGCTGTGACCGAGGCGGAGACGCGATTCCGCTCGATGCCGGAGGACGACTGGCTTCGTCAGGCCCTTCTGCTGCGCCACATCCGCCGCCTCGATCCCGGCGCGCGCGATGTCTCCGCCGCCGACCTGACCCGGCTTGCATCGGCTACCAAACGAACCTCGGTGACGAAGTCGCTCGAGCTGCTGCCGGAGGGCGATCAGATCGTTCTCCGCCGCCGAGGCAGCGACGAGCCTGCGCCGCAATTTGAAGTCGAAATCCATGCAGGGACCGAGGTCTACATCCCCGCCATCGAAACAACAATCCGCATCTACCCAGCAACCCAGCAACCCAGCAACCAACTCATCCAACTCCCCCCCGGAGCCCTCCCCCACTTCACCATCCGCAACCGCCGCGAGGGCGACCGTTTCCGGCCGCTCGGGATGGCGCACGACAAAAAGCTGAAGGATCTGCTGATTGATCGTAAGATTGCGGCATCGTCCCGGGACCGCATCCCACTCGTTGTCTGGCAGGGCACCATTGCCTGGGTCGCCGGTGTCGAAGTTTCTGAGCTGTTTAAAGTGACGGGCCAGGCCGCCGATCTTTACGAGGTCGCGATTGAGCAAGATCACGAAAGCGTTCAGCGCCAGGGAGATTGAACAACGCGTCGCCGCGCTGGCCGCTGAGATTCGTGACGATGCAGGCGAAGCGCCTCTCTTCCTCCTGGGCATTCTCAAAGGGGCGTCGTGCTTCACGGCCGACCTGCTGCGCCGCATCCACGGCGAGGCAACCTACGGCTTCATCGACGTCGTGCGCGATGCCACCCACACGCACGGAGAGTCGACGGTAGAGATCGATTTCCTCAGTTGGATCGACATCGCCGGACTCAACGTCTACGTCGTCAAGGACGTCGTCACCACCGGCGTCATCGAGACCTACCTCCTGGCGCAGCTTCGCCAGAAGAACCCGGCCAGCCTCAAGCTCGTGGCGCTCATCGACCGGTCGGACGCGCGCACGGTCGACCTCACCGTCGACTTCCCCGCCTTCCAGACCTCCGACGGCGCCTACGCCGGCTACGGCCTCGAGATCGACGGGCGACATGGAAACCTGCCGTACCTGGTTACCGTTAGATAGGGCGGTCTTAGAATTTCACCACCGCCCTGTCCGTTCTCGGACGCGGTTATGCATGGCACGCCCGAAGCATCCGCGTGTTCCCTTGGAGGCATTCATTGAATTCGACGGTTAAAACGGCGCTCCTGTGGGTCGTCATCATCGTTCTGGTCTTCCTGCTGTGGAGTCTTTTCCAGACGACCAAAGGGGCCAGCGAAACGATCGCGTTCAGCCAGTTCATGGACCGCGTCAATCAGGGCGCGGTGGAGAGCGTCACGATCCGCGGCGATGAAGTCCGCGGCGAAACGAAAGCGACCATCCCCGGCGGCAAGAAAGAGTTCCACACCACCGCGCCGACGAACTATCCGGCCATGATCGATCTCCTTCGCGCCAAGAGCGTGAAGGTTGAAGTCGAGCACGCCGCCGACACCCCCTTCATCACCGCGCTCATCACCTGGTTGCCGATCGTCTTTCTGGTCGGCCTCTGGATCTTCTTCATGCGTCAGATGCAGGCCGGCGGAAACAAGGCCCTCTCCTTCGGCAAGTCGAAGGCGAAGCTTCTCTCCGGCAACGCCAAGAAGGTGACGTTCAAAGACGTGGCCGGCGTCGACGAGGCCAAGATCGAGTTGCACGAGATCATCGAGTTCCTCAAAGAGCCGCAGAAGTTCACGAAGCTCGGCGGCAAGATCCCGAAGGGCGTCCTGCTGATGGGCACCCCCGGCACGGGCAAGACGCTTCTGGCGCGCGCCATCGCCGGCGAGGCAAATGCCCCCTTCTTCTCCATCTCCGGCTCCGACTTCGTGGAGATGTTCGTCGGCGTCGGCGCCTCGCGCGTCCGCGATCTGTTCGAACAGGGGAAGAAGAACGCCCCCTGCATCATCTTCATCGATGAGATCGACGCCGTCGGCCGCCATCGCGGCGCCGGCCTCGGCGGCGGACACGATGAACGCGAGCAGACCCTGAATCAGCTCCTGGTCGAGATGGATGGCTTCGAATCGAACGAGGGGGTGATCCTCGTCGCCGCCACCAACCGTCCCGACGTCCTCGACCCTGCCCTGCTCCGCCCCGGCCGCTTCGACCGCCGTGTCGTCGTCGACCTGCCGGACCTCAAAGGCCGCGAAGGCATCCTCCGCGTCCATACGCGCACCATCCCGCTCTCCGAGGATGTCGATCCGGTCGTCATCGCCCGAGGGACGCCGGGATTCAGCGGCGCCGACCTGGCCAACCTCGTCAACGAGGCCGCGCTCAACGCCGCCCGCTACGACAAGAAGAAAGTGCAGATGGTCGACTTCGAGTTCGCCAAGGACAAGGTCCTCATGGGCGTCGAGCGGAAGTCGATGGTGATGAGCGACCGCGAGAAGCGGAACACCGCCTATCACGAGTCGGGACACACCGTCGTCGCCGCGGTGCTGCCGGCGGCAGACCCGCTGCACAAGGTCACGATCATCCCGCGCGGCCGCGCGCTGGGACTGACGCAGCAGCTCCCCACGGAGGACAAGTACTCCTATTCGAAGCGCTACCTCGAGGCCACACTGGCGGTGCTCATGGGCGGCCGTCTGGCCGAGGAGATCTTCGTCGGCGAGATCACCACCGGCGCCGGCAACGACATCGAGCGCGCCTCGGCAATGGCCCGCCGGATGGTCTGCGAATGGGGCATGTCGGAGCTCGGTCCGGTCACCTACGGCAAGAAGGAGGAAGCGATCTTCCTCGGCCGCGAGTTCGCGCAGCATCAGGATTTCTCCGAGGGGACGGCCGTCGAGATCGACCGCGAAGTGAAGCGGATCCTCGACAACGCCTACAACCATGCCAAAGAGATCATCACTTCACACAAGCCCTCTCTCGACCGCATCGCCCGCAAGCTCCTCGAGCGCGAGACGCTGGAAGGATGGGAAGTCAACGACATCCTCCGCGAAGAGACGGGTAACGATTACCTGAAGATGAAGGAGTACTACCCCGACCAGAGCCCCAGCCCCGGCCAGACCATGACCATCGCCCCAGGATCGGGACCATCGACGGATGTGACGACGCCGGTGGCGCAGCCGCCGGTGCCGACTCCGGCACCGGATCGGGCGCCGTAGACTTCACTAACAGCTCAACGGAAGGGCCGCCGTTTCGGCGGCCCTTTTTTTATGAACATCGCGCTCTTCGATATCGACGGGACGTTGACGGCCAGCAACGAGATCGACTCGGAGTGCCGTGCCGACGCCTTCCGGGACGTCTTCGGATTCGAGCTCGATCGGAACTGGGATGCATACGAGCACACCACCGATCGCGGCATCGCCATGCAGGCGTTGCGGGAACGAGGCCGCGTGGCAACGGAGCACGATCTGTCGCTGGATCGAGCACGCTGCGTTCAACTCCTCACAAAGAGGATGACCAACCTGCAGGAGATCGCCGGAGCAGGTGCATTCCTCGCGCAGCTACTTGCGCGCGATTGGCGCATCGCACTCTGCACCGGTGCCTGGGGCGATTCCGCGCGTCTCAAGCTGTCGCGAGCCGGACTCGACTTCGATCTGCCGCTGGCATCATGCGATTACGAAATCTCGCGGGAAGGCATCCTGCAACGTGGAATCGCACTGGTTGGAGGAGGCTCTCACGACACCGTGGTTTCGTTTGGCGACGCACCGTGGGACGTACGTGCGGCCCGCGCCCTCAAATTGCCATTCATCGGCATTGCCTCCGGCTTGCGGGCCGAGGAGCTACGTCGGAGCGGTGCGGCCGAGGCCTTTGACGACTACCGCGATGCGGCGGCGGTGTTCGCGGCCATCGATCGCGTAATGCTTAACCGATAAACTAATCACGCGGACTCAACTAAGAGTTAGCCCGCCGAGGGACAGAGTTCATGGCTCACGCCGCTGTAATCGTCGCAATCCTCATCGCAGAAGCGTTTGTCATACGCCTGTTCGGTCCAGCACCCGGCATGTTGATTCCACTCGTCGGGATTGCTCTAAATCTATTGTTCGTCGTGATGAAGGTAGGTAGAACGGGCGCATTCACCACCTGGGGGTTGGCCAAACATCAATCTACACAGGAGGAGCGTCTCCTTCAGCTTTATGGCCTCTCGCTCGTCGGGGGAGCATCCTGGAGCTTTGGGCGTTTCATGGCTAACTCATAGGATGCACTTCACGCGACCGCTGTGCCGCTGCATCGCGGGGCTATACTTCAGGGTCACGGCTCGTGCTGGGCCGTTGGGCGTCAACACATGAGCAAGTGGAACTACCGTGTGGTCCAGCGTGACGACCAGTTTGCAATTCACGAGGTCTTCTACGCGAATGATGGCTCTGTCCAGAGCATGACTGCAGGCCCGGTCTTCCCGCGCGCCGAAACGCTCGTCGATCTGCGTGAAGAACTCGAGCGTTATCGCTCCGCCCTCGACAACCCGACACTCACTTACCTGCCATGACGCCCAACTCGCACTGGCAACGTTGCTGCTGCAACAAGTGCGCTGGCATTCCGCGCCGCTCGGGCGCAGGCCCGTCAGGTGCCTGGTGAAACGCGCAGCCAGTCTGGCTCTCGTTCTCGTACTCCTGTTCGCTTTCGGATGTCACCTCGACTCCATGGGTGAACGTAGGGAAATCCGATCCGCCCAGGATCTCGCCTGGGCTGCCAAACGGCTTGAGGCATATCGCGTTTCCCACAGCGCATTTCCCTCGGTGCACAGGAACGAACAACTCAGGCAAGCGCTTGGTGGCAATCCAATTCTCAGCGACGCCTGGGGAGTAGCCTTCCAGTACGAGGTGACCCGCGACGGCCAACACTACCGTCTTTCGTCGGCCGGCTCCGATAGGCAGTTCGAGACTCTGCCTCCCGTTCCGAATCGTCCCGTGCGAGAGGTGTTCCGCGATCTCACTCGCGACATCGTCGTCCAAGACGGCGACTTCCTACGCTTTCACGAATGCGCCACATACGCAGTCCGGAGAGCCGGCGACTAACTCGCGGTTGCACCCGCACGAACCGCTGCGTTGTGCATCGCGAAGCTATACTTCAGTGCGCCGCGGTTCGTGCGGGTGAACCGCAGGTCCATTAAGCGCTTGGCCTCATGTCATGAAACGAGAAACGATAGTCTTCGCATGCGCCTTGCTCGCCGTAGTGTCGTGTGTGAGTACCTCGGTCGAATCACGGCTGGTTGAATACGAGGATGATCGAGGCCAGAAAGCAGCGGGTCGCGTCACTGAGTTCACAAGTATCGGGTACACGATTTCCGAGGTCGAGAACCGACGTCCGGCGCCATGGAAGAAGTACTACCGCGTCGGAACATGGCGGTACTGGTATCCAAGTGGTCACCTTCGTGCAGTCGTGAGTTACGACATTGGCGAATACCCCGAGTGCTGCGTAGCTGGTCCCTGCACAGCACGTTACGAACGTCTCCGTGGCCGCCCGCAGCTATTCACGGAAGAAGGAGAGCTAGTGGCTCTCCTGCACGCAAAATCGTCAGCGTGCATCCGCACCAATTGCACGAGCTGCGAGCTCGTCTCGCGGCCAAAGTACCTGCTTCCTCCGGACCTCGCTCCTGAGTGGAATCCAGGGGAACCTGATTCGCCGTAGTGACGAAAGCGACTAACTCTGCGCACCGACCTGGAGCCGCACGTTGCGGCCTCCAGAGCACGGTACAATCTGCTTGCGGCTCCAGGCCGGTGAGATTGGGTCCGTGAGGCCGATTGGAGTCAGACATGTTCGGGTTCTTCAAGAAGACGGCCAACCCAGAATTCGCTGAGCTCGGGAACTCATGTTTGGCGACGTGCCCCTGTCGAACTGGAAGCCGCGGGACAGCCCTGATCGCGGAGCCGCACCCTGGATCCACTTCGAGTCGGCGCGCAACGCACTGGACCACGGAAACCGCGCCGGGGCAGTCTCAGCGCTTCGCAAGGTGGTCGATGCACCAAACCTTGAGTCCCGACAGTATCTGCAAGCTTGGCACGCTCTTCGGTCGCTTGGGATTCAGTGCGAGCCCGGCAGTGCGAAGCAAGTGCTGGGAGTCATTTTGGAGGTTCACTTGAAGGAGGGACTCGATACGCTCGCGGCCTACGCGGATGCTTCTGCGCGCTACATCAATCACGGCGGCCGGCTGATTGTTTGGGAGACGGCGGACAGCGAGATCTCCCGGCTGATTTCGAACCTCCTACACCAAGGGCAGCGCGTCGCTGATGCTATCGGTCCTTGGACGGATCCCCGCCGTCCCTCACCCCCGAAAAATCACGTTCGAATCAACATGCTGGCCCCATCGGGCCTGCACTTCGGCGAAGGCGCGTTCGCAGGGCTCAGTTCTGATTCGATGGGGGGTCCTGTGATCGCCGCCGGAACTCTGCTGATGAAGGCGCTCATTGAGCGAGCCGGCACGGCAACGGCCTAACGGCTCCAAGCCGATGAGCTTCGATCCGTTAGCCGGTCGGAAGTTCGGTCAGCGCCCCGACGCTCGAATTACGAAGTCTCCACCTGGAGATGCGGCCTTCAGCAGGGCGTCGAGTCTCTCTACCGTCGGTACCGCGTCACCGCGTTCGTACCGGGCGTAGGCGTTCCGCGAGGACGAACCAAGTCTGGTGGCCATGTCGCGAAGCGAGGTTCCGCTCGCCTCTCGCCGGCGCCTCAGCAACAGCGCCGTCATCGCCGCGGCGTTGTTTCCCGCAATCTCGAACGTTGTTGGGCTGAGTGGATACACCTGCGCTTCGAAGCCCTTCCGGTCAACCATCGTCTCCAGCCAGTCACCGATCATGGCAAGTGCTTCCTTCCGTGTCCGGCCCTGAGTCATCGCCTCGAGTATCGGAACCTCGGCCAGCCACCAGCGCCCATCTCGCACTACTCGTCCTTCAAATCTCACGGACCTTACTGTACACCGATCCGTGGTCCGCGCCGTCGATTCGCCGGCCAACCCGCATTTCTCACACCCTCACTGGGATCGTCGCCACCCTGTTACTCGTCTCGACGAAAGGGCGTTGCAAGCGGTTCAGAGAGACTGTGAGAAATGCCGGCTAACTCTGTGCGCATCCTGAGCGCGCTACTATTTCGCGTGCAACCCCAGGCAGTTGGGTGCTCGAAGCGCATGGCGAAGAAGAAACGAAAACTCACGCGAGCGGAGAAGGCCGCGAAGGCGCGCCGCAATGCCGAGTTCGAGATCATCTTTGTGAACGGAACGCAGAAGAGAGTGCGGCGCCGTGGTCAGATCGAGGGAATGACCGTGGAAGAGTTCATTCGGGCGAACGCCGATCCAATCTGGCTGCATCAGAACGAGATGTGGGAGTACATGGAACCCGAACCGCCGGACGATGGCGCGGAATCAATCCCCGCCGGCGGTGAGGACGAGACACCATTTTGAAGAAACCGCGACGATCGAGCCGAGTCGTCACCAGTACGACGCGACCCCCAAGCTTTGCATGCGCTTGCGCATCTTCTGGTCGAACGTGGCAACGGCATCGTACCGATTCGCGATTGCGACGGCCACCGTCGCCGCATCGGCCATTCCTGACAATCGCTCCGGCCAGTATTCGAAGGCCTTCTTCCACGGGCAGTCGTCGATCACGTTCACGCCAGGCAGGGCGATCATCTCGCGCAGAAGCGTTGCCACTTCGGTAGCCGGGCTGCCGTAGAAACTCTGCAGGACGTACGAGATCTCGAAGACGGCGAACTGCGTGACGACGGCGACGATCTCACCGTCAGCGGCGCGCTCGAGCAGAGCCTTTGCCATCGAGCGTTGCTTCTCGTTTCGGTCGACGAGGAACGAGACGAACACATTGGCGTCGACGACGATCTGCCGCGTCGTCAAACGCGGCCTCGCCGCTTGCGTGCTTCTTCGATCTCTTTCACAACGTCGCCGGAGGAGTTCTTGATGAAGCCCTCCCATCGGAAGAACGCCGGACGATCGGTGGTCACGGCGACTTTACCGCCGCGGATCTCCCAGGTCAGCTTGTCACCCACGTCGAGATCCAGCACGTCGCGCACTTCTTTCGGCACGGTCGTTTGACCCTTGCTGGTCAGTGTCGAAGTCGGCATCGTCTACGTCCTTACAAATAGTATAACAGCGTAAGGAGCCTCGCAACCACCAAGCACGGCGTCCGCGCCGGCGCGGATGCTCTGTTTTGAGCCGGCCTCGTTGCGGTTCATTTCGACCGGCAGCCAGACCATCACCCTGACAAATCGGGAGCCGGTGCCGCTCCGCGTGGTCGACGTCGTGCCGATCGGCCGTCAAGGGCAGACCGTCTCGGGCTACGAGATCGAATCAAAGAAATGTCTGCGCGTGCTGGATGCCGGACAGCAGTGCACGTTCACGATCCGTGCGAGCCTGATCGCTTTGCAGACGCGAGAGACCATGCAACTGAATGTCTTTTATGACGATCCCATCACCGGCAGCAGACGGGCGGCGCGCTTCACCACAGCCTGCGGCGGTCGCTGAGCTGCTCCTTGGTACGTTGCCGAAGGAGCTATCCTTGTCTCAATGTCGTCACTTCCGCTCCGTCAACGAAAGATCATGCTACTGGCAGGTGTCGTCCTTGCCGGTACGATCGCCGTCATCGTCTACGGCCCGATTCCACAGCCGGAGGGCTATCACCTCTTCGCCGATCAACGCGGCTTCTTCGGGATTCCAAATTTCTGGAATGTCGTATCGAACCTCCCCTTTCTTGCAGTCGGGTTGGCGGGCTTCATCATCCTTCGCACTCGGCCCTCTCCCGGTGTTCTTCCGGCTCTGCGCCCCGCATATCTCACGTTCTTCCTTGGCACCGTCCTGGTGGCCTTTGGCTCTGGCTACTATCACCTCGCTCCGTCCGACGACAGCCTCGTCTGGGATCGGCTGCCAATGACGATCGCGTTCATGGCCTTCCTGGCCATCCTTATCGGCGAGCACATCGGCCCCGCAATCGGTGCCCGGCTCCTCCTACCGTTCCTGGCAGTGGGCCTCTTCTCCATTGTGTACTGGCGGCTTACGGCGCAGCACGGCTCCGGTGACCTACGGCCCTACGTACTCGTCCAGTTCCTCCCCATGCTTCTTGCTCCACTCCTGCTGCTTCTGTTTCCCTCCGCCCTCACACGCCCGGCGCTTCTGTGGGGCGTGCTCGTCGCCTATGGCTTTGCAAAAGTGTTCGAGGAGCTTGACGTCCCCATCTACCGCTTCGTCCGCGGAATCAGCGGCCACTCGCTCAAGCACATCATTGCCGCCGCCGGTACCTACTTCCTCGTCCTGGCAGCCACCAGGCGCGGCGTCCGAGCCGCGATCAGCATCCAAATCTGAACCACAGAGGCACAGAGATCACAGAGAGCGCAAAGGATTAAGGCGGAAGGATGAAGGATGAATCAAACAAACGCATTCATCCTTCATCCTTCAGATTTCATTTTTTGCTCTCTCTGTGTCCTCTGTGCCTCTGTGGTTAAGGCTTTTGACTTCTCACCCTTCTCACCTCTGAAACGCGTACGACATTTGGATGAACAACTGCCTGCTCGCCAGCTTGTTGTCGGCGACATCGACGTCGCGCTCGTCGCCGAGGCCGACGAAGAGCACGGTTTGCCAGTTCAGTTTGTAGGCGAAGAAGAGCGACGACGTCACGTTGCCGCTGTGTTGATCGATCGAGTTGAGGAACAGCTCCTGATTGTTGTTCGTCCGCACGTTCTGCACGATGCCGCGTACGTACATTCTCGAGTTGAGGGTGTACGTGGCCCGGATGCGCTCCACCTGCCCGCAGACAGACGAATCGTGTGAGCCAGGCCACCCGGCGGATTGTCTTCATGGTTCGTTGAGACGCATCGTGAAACCGAAAGTTAGCGTCCCGCCCTGCCTGATTCATTTCGTTGACCCCTCCGTTGTACGAAGTTGCTCGTAAGTTCAGCGGAAAGGTTTCAGTAAGTGCTGTGTGCTACTTTTCCTCCATGAGAACGACGATTGCCGCAGCCCTTCTCCTCGCCGCCTCCCATGCACTCGCGCAACCGAGCGCGCCCGCCACAGCACCGAAAGCGATCGTGCTCCGCGCCGCGCGGATGTTCGACGGCACCTCGGACAGCATCATTCAGCACGGCGCGGTGGTCGTGCAGGGCAACCGCATCGTCGCCGCCGGCGGTAGCGTGGCCATCCCCATGGACGCGCAGGTCATCGATCTCGGCGACGTCACGCTCCTCCCCGGTCTGATCGATTCGCACGTCCATCTCACCGACCAGAGCGGCGAGAACTACTACCTCAACTATTTTCAAAGCCTGATGCGCCAACCGGCTGAGCAGGCTCTCCTGGCGACGACCTTCGCGCGCAAGACCATCGACGCCGGCTTCACCACCGTGCGCAATGTCGGCGCGAGCGACTACATCGACGTCGGCCTGCGCAACGCCATCAACAACGGATGGGTGGTCGGCCCGCGCATGCTGGTGGCGGTCCACGCCATCAGCGCCACCGGCGGACATGGCGACGGCGACCCGATTCCGCCGTCGAAGGGCATCCCCTCGCTCGGCCCGATCGACGGCGTCTGCAACGGACCGGCGGAATGCCGCGCCGCGGTCCGCTACCAGATCAAGTACGGTGCCGATGTCATCAAATTCATGCCCTCGGGCGGCGTGCTGTCACTCTCCGATCCGGTCGATGCGCCCGAGCTGTCGCAGGATGAGATGAACGCTATCGTCGAGGAGGCGCATCACTGGGGCCGCAAGGTGGCCGCGCACTGCCACGGCGACGCGGCGGCGAAGATGGCGGTGATGGCCGGCGTCGACTCGATCGAGCACGGGTCGTTCATCAAACCGGAGACGCTGGAGTTGATGCGCGAAAAAGGGGTCTACCTCGTCCCGACGCTGATGGCCGGCGATTGGCTGATGGCGCGCCTCGACAAGCTCCCGCCGCCAATCGCCGCCAAGGCCAAGTCCGCGATGGCCGCGCGCGACATCATGTTCCGGGCCGCCCTCAAGATCGGAGTAAAAATCGCCTTCGGCACCGACGCCGCCGTCTATCCCCACGGCCTGAACGGGCACGAGTTCGCCCTCCTGACCGGCCTGGGCATGTCCCCCGCCGCCGCCCTCCACTCCGCGACCACCGTCGCCGCCGCGCTCCTCGGCGTCGATGACCGCGCCACGCTCACCGCCGGCAAGCTCGCCGACATCATCGCCGTCCCCGGCAACCCGCTCGATGACATCAAGGTCATGGAGCGGGTGTCGTTCGTGATGAAGGATGGGGTGGTGGTGAAGGGGGGCAGATGATTGTGATGGCGCCGGGCCGCGATGCCTTAACACTGTCATCCTGAGCCGCCGGAGCCGCGTAGCGCGAAGCGCGGCGCGGCGCAGGACGGTCGAAGGACCCCCAGACTGGTAACCGGGGCGGGCGGTGGTTGTCGACGTTCCACCGCCCTGTCCGGGTTATCAAGCTTGGGGTCCTTCGACCGTCCTCCGCCACTCCGCGCTTCGCGCTACAGGCTTCGGCGGCTCAGGATGACAGTGATGTGAGCTCAGCGCGAGCGCGCGACAGAACTATCATTCCCCCTCCATGCGCAAGCGCGTCTACATCGCCTACACCGGCGGCACCATCGGCATGAAGCGAACCCGCGCGGGCTACGTCCCTGCCTCGGGGTACCTGCAGCAGCAGATGGATGCCATGCCGGAGCTGAAGCATCCGTCGATGCCCCTCTTTCACGTTCACGAATACGCCCCCCTGCTCGACTCATCGAACATGACGCCGCGCGAGTGGGTGGCCATCGCGCGCGACATCGGCGATCACTACGACGGCTACGACGGCTTCGTCGTCCTGCACGGGACCGACACGATGGCCTACACGACCTCGGCGCTGCCGTTCATGCTGAACGGGCTCGGCAAGCCGGTCATCGTCAGCGGCTCGCAGATTCCGTTGTGCGAGGTACGCAACGACGGGCGCGAGAACCTCATCACCTCGCTCCTCATCGCCGCGAACTACGACATCCCCGAGGTCTGTCTCTATTTTGGAGGGCGCCTGCTGCGCGGATGCCGGGCGGTGAAAGTCAGCGCGGACGGGTTCGCCGCGTTCGCCTCGCCGAATGTTCCGCCGCTGGGGACGGTCGGCATCGACATCGAGATCAACTGGGATCTGGTGCGGAAACCGCGTCCTCGGCAGAAGATGCGCGTCGAGGAGCTGGCCTCCCCCGTCGTCAGCGCGCTGCGGCTCTTCCCCGGCATCGCTCCGGAGCTCATCCGCAACGTGCTTCGGCCGCCGCTGCAGGGACTGGTGCTCGAGGCGTACGGCGTCGGCAACGGACCGGATCACGATCAGGCCTTCCTCGCGGCGCTCACCGATGCCACCAGCCGCGGCGTGGTCATCGTCGACTGCACGCAGTGTCTCGAGGGAACGGTCGATCTTGCCGAATACGCGGCCGGCTCGGCGCTGGCGCGCGCGGGCGTCATCAGCGGATTCGATATGACGGCCGAGGCGGCGCTGGCAAAGCTCTACTACCTCTTCAGCCGCGGTTACGGGTTCGGAAAAGTGAAACGCGAGATGCAGCGCGATCTGCGGGGGGAGATGACGATCACGGACTAGGCCGGCACGGCCGGCAGCGTTGGTTGCCCAAGGCTCGGCCAGCAGTGACGCAGGAACGTTTCTACCGCGCAGGCTCCTAGCGGCCTGCGCGGCAGAACGATAGCGGAAGATGGTGGCCGAGCCTTGGGCAACCAGCGCAGCCGGGCCGTGCCGGCCTAGAATGGCGGGAACGCGTATACGACCTTTCTCACGCCGGCCGGCTGGACGCTGGCGCCGGACGAGAAGTGGATCGAGACTCCTGTCCGCTACCTTCTCACCCCGGCGCAGAAGAAGGAGTACGCGATGATGACGACGAACGCCGAGCGGGCGGCCTTCATCGAGGCGTTCTGGAAGCAGCTCGATCCGACGCCGGCCACCGAGGAGAACGAATTCCGCCGCGAGCTCGAGCGCCGGATCGCTTTCGCCGACGTCACCTGGACGACGGACAAGCTGCCCGGCCGCCTCTCGGACCGCGCCGCCATCTTCGCCTTCCTCGGGATTCCGACGTATGCCGCTCAGGCAAACATCGGCACGAGCGACGACACCATGGCCGCGCTCCGTTCGGGAGGCAACGGAGACCTGGGGGATTACACCGGTAAGAGCAAGTTCGTTCCCGGAGGCACAGCCCCCCCGCCGAAACACTCCGATACCGACAACCTCGAGCAGGACTACAACCGCGGCAGCCGCGAATCGTGGATCTACCGCAAAGAGCGGCTTCCGAAAGGGATCGCCTTCCAGGAACTGCGCGTCAGTTTCGTCACGAAGCAAGGCTACGGCACAGCCGTCCTGCAGAAGGATCCCCAGCCGATGCAGGCCCTCGGCTTCGCCGCCGAAGCGGCGCGGAGAGATAAGCAGCTCAACTGAGGTGGATCGGGAGACCGATGTGGCACAGACACTCTTGTCTGTGCCGGCTCTCGCCACGACTCAGATCGCAAGCCCTCAGGAGCGGTCGGCTGGGCCGGGGCACATATCGGTACACGGGCATGCGCGCCGAATCATCCGGCACATCCTCCCCTGTTACCGGATGCCGCTTCATTGTCTCGCCGTCCCACCTCACACCTCACACCCCAGTATCATGCCCCCGTGACCGTCACGCCGGAGCCCCACCGCGGCCGGATTCCGGAGCTCGACGGCATCCGCGGGCTGGCCATCCTGCTGGTGCTGGTGTGGCACTACCTGCTCTGCGAAGTGGGCGCGCCGCCTGCGCTCTTCCGTTTCCTGAATCAGACCTGGAGTGGCGTCAACCTCTTCTTCGTCCTCTCCGGCTTCCTCATCGGCGGAATCCTGCTCGATCACCGCGAAGCGCCGAACTACTATCGCGTGTTTTACATCCGGCGGGTCTGCCGCATCCTGCCGATCTATCTTGTCTGGCTCCTGCTGTTCTACATCCTTCGCGGGCCGGTGTCGCGGCTCCCGCTCGGAACCGCCGCCGGCTGGCTCTTCGCCGATCCGCTGCCGTTCTGGTCGTACGCGACCCTCACCCAGAACTTTCTGCAGGGAAAGTACGGCGTGTGGGGGCCGAACTGGCTGGCCGTTACCTGGTCGCTGGCGGTGGAAGAGCAGTTCTACCTTCTTCTGCCGCTGATCGTCCGGTTGATGTCTCCGCGCAGGCTGCCGATCCTTCTCGCGCCGTTCATCCTGATGGCACCCGTTTTCCGATTTCTCTTCTTCGACCCGAAGATGGCGGTCGATCCGTCGTACGTGCTCCTGATCTGCAAGGCCGACGCGTTACTCCTCGGCGTCTTCTGCGCCTGGCTGGTGCGGCGCGATGGCGCGGCGGAACGAATCCGCGCAAAGACGCCGCTGCTGCGCATCCTGCTGCTGTCGTGTGGTGGGTTCGTCTGCCTGGCCGCGTATGTTCCGGAGACCGCAACGATCCGTGCGCTGAACGATTCGCTGCTCGCGATCGGCTATGCCGCGCTCATTCTGCTGGCGCTGTACACACCGCGGTCGCCGATCGCGCGGATGACGCGCGTGCGCTGGCTGCGCGCCCTCGGACTCATCGCATATGGCACGTATCTCATCCATCAGACCGTCATCGGTCTTGCCTTTGGCGCGGTTCGAGGACATTGGCCCTACATCACTGGGGCCGGCGATCTCCTCGTAATCCTCGGCGCACTCGCAATCACGATTGTGGCCGCGACGGTTTCCTGGCGCTGGTTCGAGAAACCGATCGTCGACTTCGGCCGCCGTTGGCGATACGCCGATCCGGCGGCCGTCGAGTGATCCGCATTGATTCGCTAACCGGCATTTCTCAGGCCCTCGCCCGAAGTGTCAGACCTTCGTTTTCGCGCTTCGGTAGCGTCTTCATGACTGGGAAAAAGTGACCAGCGATCGCGGCTGCTCAACGTGAGCGGTCGCCAAGTGCCTGTGTCTCAATTGGTTGCAGACACGAAGAAGAGCAGAGGCGAGTCACCGGATCACGCGGTGAACCGTCCGCGTGCACGCCGAATCGACACCATCGCAGACGCGAGTGCCGAATTTCAGTTCCATCGTCGGGCATGGAAGGAACGCAAACGGCCAAAACTGGTAAGTCGGCGGACTCCGGGTGTCCGGAGGCAGTGAGCTGCCTTTCAGAGGCAGTGAGCTGCCTTTCGGAGACAGCGAGCCCGTCACCCATCCTGCATCCCTCCCAATTGCATGAAAAACGCAGATTGACTTACGCTCCATTACCGCCTAAGTTGGGTGTGCGACTTCCCCATGGCCGTACACGCTCGCCGTCCCGACACGCAGTTCCAGCTTCTCGAAGCCCACCAGATCCCCAAATCGCTCGTTTCTCCACAAATGGTGGAGTCCGGCCAGTGCGAAGCCCTCCGCACCCTGCGGGCGAGCCTCGAGGCGTCGATCGCGGCGAAGCTGACCAGCGGTTCCGAGCTCGTCCGCGCCGTAGCACGCCAACGCCGCGAGGAGATCCTGCCGACGACGATCGAGCCCCTCGACGCGCTCCTCGGTGGAGGGCTGGCGCGCGGCAAGATGACCGAGCTGGCCGGCCGCGGCACGCGCTTCTCGATCGTCATGGCCACGCTGGCCGCCGCGACGAGCATCGGCGAAGCGGCGGCGCTCATCGACGCCGGCGACTCCTTCGATCCGCAGCTCGCCGAGGCCGCGGGGGTCGATCTGCAGAGACTCCTGTGGGTACGGCCGCGGACGATGAAACAGACGGTGACCGCGGCGGAGATGATCGGCGCCACCGGATTTCAACTCGTCATCATTGATATAGGGTCTCGCCGCCCGCCCGGACGGCGCGTTCCCGACGCCACATGGGTCCGCCTGGCCCGCGTCGCCGAATCGCACGGGGCAACGATCCTCGTCTCTGCTCCCTACGCCCTGACCGGCACGACCTCGGAGGCGATGGTGCTGGCGCACGCACCACGTGCGCGCTGGCTCGGCCACGGAAATTCACCACGCGTGCTGGCCGGCATCGAGACACGGCTGACGCTGGAGAAACATCGGCGTCTGCGGCCGGGACAGAGTGCGACGGTGTTTTTTCGGTGTGAAGAGACGGTACCTGGAATCGGGGGTCGGGAGTCGGGGATCGGGAGTCGGAGCGTTCTCTCCGACACCCGACTCCCGGCAAGCGACACCCGGAAAGCATCATGACCCGTCTGGCCTGCTTCTACGTTCCGATGTTCGTGCTCGCGGCGCGGCTGCGCAGCGAGCCCGATCTGCTCAACGAAGCGGTCGGCATCGTCGAAGGGAACGGCAGCAACGCGCATATCGTCGCGGCGACGCGGCGGGCGCGGAAGAAGGGAATCCAGCCCGGTCTGTCGCTCGCGCAAGCGCGCTCGCTCCTGCCGAAACTCATCGCCCGAGGCCGCGACTCCGAATGCGAGCGCACGGCGCAGGAAGCACTGCTCGAAGTGGCGGAGACGTTTTCGCCGCGCGTCGAAGACGCCGGCGAAGGGCTGGTCTTTCTCGACGTGACGGGGATGGAGAGGCACTTTGAGGATTTCGGGAGCCGGGAGCCGGGAGTCGGGGGTCGGAGCGACGAAGCAGCAAACGAAGAGACAAACACTCCCCTCTCCGACACCCGACTCCCGACTGCCGACCCCCGCGCCCCCGAGCTCCGTCTGGCCCGCGCCGCGCTTCGCGCCTGCGATGCCATCTCCCTCCCCGCCCGCGTCGGTATTGCAGGCAGCAAGCTGGCCGCGCGCGTGGCCGCGGAGCTGCCGAAGTCGCCGACCGTCGTCGCATCGGGCGAAGAGGCGACATTCCTGGCGCCGCTGCCGCTGACACGCCTCTCGCCCGAGCTCGAAGCGGCGGCGATGCTGCAACGCTTCGGCCTTTCGTCGATCGGCGACCTTGCCAGGCTTCCCGAAAGCGAGATCGCCAGCCGTCTCGGCGAGGTCGGGCGCGAGCTGCACTGGGCCGCCCGCGGCATCGATCCCCGCCCGCTCATGCCTCGCCCGCTACCGCCGGAGTTCCGCGAAGGGATGGAGTTGGAGTGGCCGCTGGTCGCCCTCGAGCCGTTCCTTTTCATCGCCAATGCCGCGCTGGATCGCCTGTCGAAACGGATGGAGATTCAGGGCTTCGCCTGCAAGCGTCTGGAGTTCACGCTGACTCTCGATCCCGATGGTTACGACGCCCGCGGCATCGATCTCCCGGCGCCGACGCGCGACGTGAAAACGATGCTGACGCTGATGCGCCTCGATCTGGAGAAGACGCCGCCCGGCGCGCCGGTGGCCGGCTTCTCATTCGTCGCCCATCCCGACCGCCCGCGGCGCGCGCAGCTCTCGCTCTTCGGCCCGAGCGCCGTCTCGCCGGAAACGCTGGCGACGACGATCGCAAAACTGATCTCGATCCTCGGCGACGGCCGCGTCGGAATGCCGATGACCGTCGACGGCCATCTCCCCGAACGCTACGCGATCAATCTCTTTTCCCCTCCCCCGCCGCCCGATGTGCGGCGCACTCCGGCACGCGCCCGCGGTCTCCTGGCCGTCCGAACGTTCCGCCCGCCGATCCCGATCGAAGTGACGACGCGCGAGGCGGAAGGCGATGACGTGCAGATCGCGACGATCCGAAGTCTTGCGGACGTCATCTCCGACACCCGCCCCCCGACTCCCGACTCCCGTCCCCGCGTCGAAGCCGGCAGCAAGGTCGAGATCGCCGGGACGGTCCGCATCTGTTCCGGTCCGTGGCGGGTGGAGGAAGGGTGGTGGAGCGACCGGCCCGATATCCGGGAGTACTGGGACGTTGAGCTCGAGCGCGGCGGCGTTTATCGCGTCTTCCGCGGCGGCGCCGCGGAGTGGTTCGTCGATGCCCGATACGAAATGTAGGTGAGCGAATGAAAGACATCCATGGACGTGCGTTCGATTTTGCATGCAGCCTGGTGCGGCTTCACCGGATGACGACGACAAGCAAAGTGGCTGCGCCGCTGCTGCGCGAGCTGCTGCGCTTCGGCCTCTCGATCGGATCCATTCTCGAAGAAGCGGAATCGTTCCACGACAAAGCGGATTTCATCGCCCGCTGCCGCGTCTCCCTCCGCGAAGCCCGCAAGACGCTCTACTGGCTGCGGCTCCTCGATGCGACGAAAACGATCAAGTCTCCGCGGCTTGCTCCGTTGACGAAAGAGGCGCGGGAGATTGTGGCGTCTTTGTCGGCAATCATCAGAAACGCCAACCTGCCGAAGTGACTACTCAGGGTATTTAACATTGAACATTCAACATTTCCGCCTTCCCGCGGGCGCGCGAAAGGAGCGTGCCCGCAAACGCCCCTGGCACATCGTCAAAGCCCCACCCCGCCCCTACGCCGAACTGCGGACCGCCTCCGCCTTTTCCTTCCTCGACGGCGCGAGCCTCCCCGAGGACCTCATTCACACCGCCGCGCAGAAAGACATCCCGGCGATGGCGTTGATCGATACGAATGGCGTCTACGGTGCGCCGCGGTTTTATGGAGCGGCCAAGAAAACGGGCGTTCGGGCCATCGTCGGCGCCGAGGTTGTCGTCGACAACGACCTACCGGTGAAGGGGCTGACGCTCACGAGGATGGATGCGGCGCGGTCGAACGCGCGGGAGATGCGGCTTACGCTCCTCGTCGAAAGTCATGACGGCTATCGCAATCTCTGCAAGCTCCTCACGGCCGGCGCGCTCGGCCGGCCGAAAGGGGAAGCGCGGTTCACCTGGGACCTCATCGCGCAGCACGCCGGGGGGCTGCACTGCATCACCGGCGGTGACGAAGGGCCGCTTGTGCATGCACTGCGCAAAGGCGGCATCACCGAGGCGGAAACGGCGTTGCACAGGATCAGCGGCATCTTCAGTGGGCGCACGCATATCGAACTGCAACGGCATCATCGCCGCGACGAAGAGCATCGCAACATCGCCCTCGTAGAGCTGGCGCGCCGTTTCCGGCTACCGATCATCGCCACGAATGGCGTCCGCTATGCGCGTGCCGAGGACAAAGAGCTGCATGACATCGTCACCTGCATCCGCGAAAGGCGCAATGTCGACAACGCCGGCCGGCTGCTCGGCGTCAATCGCGAGCGGCACATCAAGGATGCCGGCGAGATGGCGGCGCTCTTCGCCGACCTGCCCGAGGCGCTCGACGGCGCGTGGGAGCTCGCCAATACGCTCGACTTCACGCTGGCGAACCTCGGCTATCGTTTTCCCGACTACCCGCTGCCACCCGGCGAGTCGGCGAATTCGTTCCTCCGCAAGATCGCCTGGAACGGCGCCACCATGCGCTTCCGGCCGCTCACTGCCAAAGCGCAGGCGCAGATCGAGAAAGAGCTGGCCACGATCGAGAAGCTCGACCTGGCCGGCTACTTCCTCATCGTCTGGGACATCGTTCAGTTCTGCCAGCGCGAGAAGATCCTCGTGCAGGGACGCGGCTCGGCGGCCAACAGCGCGGTCTGTTACGCGCTCGGCATCACCGCGGTCGATCCCGTTTCGATGGAGTTGCTGTTCGAGCGGTTTCTCTCCGAGGAGCGTGGCGAGTGGCCGGACATCGACCTCGACCTCCCCTCGGGCGATCAACGCGAGCGCGTCATCCAGCACGTCTACCAAACATACGGCGTGCACGGCTCGGCCATGACCGCGAACGTCATCACCTATCGCGACCGTTCGGCGGCGCGCGAGGTCGGCAAGGCGCTCGGCTTCTCACTGGAGCAGGCCGACAAACTCTCCAAGACCCTCGGCACCTGGAACTTCGGCGAGATCCGCGAGCGCGCCGAAACGATGCCGCGGGAGCTGGAAGCAGCGGGCTTCGATCCCACCGACTTGCGCGTGCAGCACTTCATGCGCCTGCAGATGCAGATCCAGAATCTGCCGCGCCACCTCGGGCAACACTCCGGCGGGATGGTCATGGCCAAAGGACGGCTCGACGAAGTCGTTCCGCTCGAACCGGCGGCGATGCCGGGCCGTGTGGTCATCCAGTGGGACAAGGAAGATTGCGCGGACCTCGGCATCATCAAGGTCGATCTGCTCGGTCTGGGCATGCTGGCAGCGATCGAGGAGATGATCCCGCTGATCCGCACGAACGAGGGCATCGACGTCGACCTCGCCCATCTGCCGCAGGACGACAAGCGCGTCTACAAAATGCTCAATGAGGCCGACACGGTGGGCATGTTCCAGGTCGAGAGCCGCGCGCAGATGGCCTCGTTGCCGCGCAATGCGCCGGCGAAGTTCTACGACATCGTCGTACAGGTGGCCATCATCCGCCCCGGCCCCATCGTCGGCGGCATGGTCAAGCCGTTCTTCGACCGCCGCCAGGGCAAAGCGCCGCTCGAATACCCGCATCCTTGTCTCGAGCCGATCCTCCGCCGCACGCTCGGTGTGCCTCTGTTTCAGGAGCAACTGCTGCGCATGGCCATGGTGGCGGCCGACTTCACCGGCGGCGAAGCGGAGGAGCTGCGGCGGGCCATGGGGTTCAAGCGGTCGATGGAGCGGATGGCCGAAATCGAAACGCGGCTCCGCTCCGGGATGACGAAGAACGGCATCGATGGGCCGGCGCAGGATCAGATCGTCAAGTCGATCACCTCGTTCGCACTGTACGGGTTCCCCGAGTCACACGCGGCGAGCTTCGCGCTCATCGCCTACGCCAGCGCCTATCTGAAAGCGCATCATCCGGCGGCGTTCTACATCGCCCTGATGAACGCCTGGCCGATGGGTTTCTATCATCCGGCCACACTGATCAAGGACGCGGAACGGCACGGCGTCACGGTGCTTCCGATCGACGTCAGTCACTCCGGCTGGCATTGCCGCTGGGAAAACGGCGGTGTGCGCCTCGGCATGAAATTCGTGAAGGGACTGCGTGCGTCGGCGGCGGTTTCGATCGAAGCGGCCACGCCATTCCGCGATGCCGACGATCTGGCCATCCGCGCAAACCTGCGCGGCGATCAGCTCACGAAGCTCGCCTACGCCGGTGCGCTGGCATCCCTCGGCCTGCGTCGCCGCGCGTCACTCTGGCAGGCCGCGCAGGCCGCGAAACCGGCTGGTGAACTGTTCGAAGAAACACAAACCCCTGTCATCCTGAGCCGCCGACACCCCGGAGGGGTCGAGGACGGCGAAGGATCCCCGGCTGAAACCGGCAACCGGACATCCGCGATTTCAGCCGGGGATCGGCTCAGGATGGCAGGCTCGTCCCCGCTTCAGGAAATGTCGCCCGCAGAGGAAACACTCGCCGATTACGCGGCGACCGACCTGACCGCGGGCCCGCACCTGCTCACTCATTTCCGGCCGCAACTGACGCGCGACGGCGTCTACTCGGCGAAACAGTTGAAGAAACTGCCGAACGGGAAACGGGTGGCCACCGCCGGCGCGGTCATCGTGCGCCAGCGGCCGGGGACCGCCAAGGGATTCGTCTTCCTGACACTCGAAGATGAAACGGGCATCTCACAGGCCATTGTGAAGCCCGACCTCTTCCGCGACCATCGCGCGCTGATCGTCGGCTCGCCGGGATTGATCGTCGAGGGGATTCTGCAGAACGAGGATGGACAATGCTCCGTCCGCGCGGATAAGTTCTGGTCACTCGACGGGGTTGGCGAAGTGGCCAGTCACGACTTCCACTGAGACTGCGGCGGAGCTTTTTCATCCAGACGTTAGTAAACTTTGCCACAGGCAGTAGATGAGCCAATCGCGAAACCGATGTGGCACAGACTCTGTGCCTTGGGGCGGCACGAGCACCGCCTTCTGCAGTTTCTCGTGTATGGTCGGCATGACTTTGTCCACTAGGTCGAACGTGACCAGCCGCTTCCCGTTCTTCACCTCGATTTTCTGAGGATTGGAAGGCGAAGCGCTGCGCGCTTCGCCTTCCGCCATCATCACTGCTTCTTATCTTTCGGTACGGACACGGTCGTTTTGCCGGGCGCCGTCGGACACTTGACGGTGATCGTGTAGATGCGCCCGTTGCCGTTCCCGGCGCGCTCGGCGCGCAACAGCAGGTTATGCGAATCGACGATGACCCAGTCGGGAGCCGTATCGCCGTCGCCGGTACCGTTGATCGGTTCATTGCTCGTCACCGAAACGCTGCAGACAGATGACGAGCTCGTCATCAGACGATGCGCGCTCGATGACGGCTCGTTGTACGCGAGCGTGACCGGCACCAGCTTGTGATTCGCGCCGCCGCTCGCCGAGAGCACGGACGGCGACGGCGTGACGATGACGACTTCGCCGAACTTAGCGATCCAGCAGTCGCTACTCCCGTTGATCGTGGGAAAGAGGGCATTCAGCGTCGGGAAATTGGTCTGGGTCGTGTAGCCGCTAGCGTAGATACTGCCGGCCGCGTCGACGCCGACGCTCTCTGCGTATGAGCCGCCCGGGAATTCGCCGCCGAGATAGGTTGAGAAGTCAGTCGCGTCGCCGGCCGGTGAAAGGCGGGTGATGAATGCAGTGTCCAGGCTAGTCAGGAGATTCTGGACCGGGCTTGCGAGCGGGAAATTGGGCGAGCGCGTGACCCCGACAGCCACCGCGCGGCCGGTGGCGTCGACGGCGACGGCCCACGCGTCGTCATTGCCGGTGCCGCCGAGGTAGGTCGAGTAGACGACGGCGCCGTTCGGATCGAACTTCGTGACCACCGCGTCGTGGCACGGGACGAGATCGCCGCCTCCGCACGTCGTCTGGAACGCGCCGGCGGTCACCGGATAGTCGGACGAGTACGTGACGCCCGCGGCGTACGCGTTGCCCAGGTCATCGGCGGCCACGGCGTAGAACTCATCGTCGCCGCTCCCGCCGAAGTACGTCGAGTAGAGCAGCGCGCCCGTCGGGCCGAACTTGGCGATGTAGCCGTCGCGGATCCCGTTGAGCGCCGGCTGTGCGGCATTGAGTGTGGGGAAGTCGCTCGCCTTCGTGCTGGCGACGACATAGCTGTTGCCGAGCGCATCGGTCGCGGCGCCGAATGCGTCGCTGGCGTAGCCCGGGCTGCCGAAGTATGTCGAGAACAGCACGCCGTTCCCCGCGGCGTTCAGCTTGAACACCACCGCCGCGATGCTCGAAGGCATCACCGGCTGGTACGCGTTCACCACCGGGAAGTCGTGGGACTGCGTGTTCGCGACAACGAGCGCCTGGCCGAGCGGATCGACGACGATGGCGTCACCGCCGAACTCACATCCCGAGCCGCCGTAGTAGGTCGAGTAGAGCAGTTGCGATCCGTCGGAGGAGATCTTCGACACGAACAGTTCATTGCAGCCGGCATCGGTCGGCTGCACAGCGTTGACCATAGGAAAGTCGAGCGACGATGTCCAGCCGAGCACATAGACGTTCCCCGCCAGATCGGTGGCGATTCCGCGCGGATAGTCGAGCGACGTGCCGCCGAAGTAGATCGAGAAGAGCAGCGTCTGGCCGTCGGGCGAGAACTTGGTGACAGAGATGTCGGAGCCGCCGCCGGGTGAGAACTGCAGTGTGCTCAGGCTCTTGATGCCGGGGTAGGCCGTGATGAACAGATTGCCCGCGGGATCAACGGCCGAGTGGATGTAGGCCTCGCCGCCGGGCCCTCCGAAATACGTCGAATAGATCAGCACCGGATCGATGGTCAACGGATGCCTGCGATCATAGCCGCCGATACGGAAGCGGATACGCGATCCGTCGACGACATATCGCCCGGCGATCTCGCGCCGCGCGCCGTCGATGGTTTGATACACGACCGGCGCGTTCTGAATCACTTCGCGATCGCCGACGCGCAGATGGAGGCGCCCGCCGTCATCGAGCGCAACATGGTTCGCTCCGCGGAAGCGCAGTGCGATGCGCGACGGATCGGCACCCGGTGCGACCACGAGATCGTACTCGAGCTGCTTTCCGTTGCCGTAGTAGATGGCGTCGATGCCGGGCCAGACGCCGGCCTGCCGTACGCGCGCGAAGTTGGGGATGTTGTTCCTCCACTTCGCGTGATCGTTACCCATGAAATAGCTCGACTTCGCGCGAAGCTCGTCGATGGCCTCGATGCGTGAGCCGGCGTTGGCGCCGATCAACTGCAGACGCAGCGTGGCATCGTCGAGACGCAACGACGCGCCATGGCGGTCGATCACGACGCTGTACTGCTGACCGCGCGCGGCGTAGAGCACCCCGGGCACGAACTGGCCGTGATTGGCCTCGAACGAGAGCGGCCGGTCGTAGGCTGCGGCTGGAACCGCGGCCATGGCTGGAACTGCCAAAACCAGAAACAAGCACACAAGAATGTGCGTACGGAGCATGAGACTCTCCCTCAAGTAGTTGAAGCGTTTATTGTGGAAACCGGACCCAGCGTGAGGGTATCACAGACCTCAGCTCGGCTCGGTGTGATCCGGATGAGTGCGCACCGACATGGGCGGCCCGAACGCGTCACGCAGCGTGGAGGAAGGAGCGGGTACCATCGTCTGGCTGGCGACGCTGTGTGCCTGCCACATTGGCCCCTGGCTTGCGGCGGCGGTCTAACCGGAGATCCTGACGCTCCCGGTTCAGCGTTGGTCCTTGCCCTTCCCACGCCTCAGCCATTCCAGATTGTCGCGGGCATGCTCGGCGCCGGGCCGCAACGCGAGCGCGCGTACGAACGCTTGCTCCGCTTCACGATCGAGCCCGATCTGCGCCAGCGACCAGCCGAGGTTCGTCCAGGCATCAGCGGCGTTGGGGTCGTAGCGGAGCGCCTCGCGATTCGATAGCGCAGCGTCAAGAAAAAGCTTGCCGCCGATCTGTGGCAATCCCTGGTCGAAGCACTCCTGGTAACCGCGGCAAGGGATGATCCCCGGAGTCACTCCGGCGAGAGCGGAAACTGCGTTGAGGTCGCGCGGATCGTAGGACAACGCCACGCGGGCCAGCCGCTCGACCTCCGAAGTGTTGCCTGCGGCCGCGTAGACCTTCATCAGGAGAGTGCGCGGCTCGGGCCGCGCCGGGTCGATCCGTGACGCCGCCGTCAGCTCGAAAATCGCCTCCGGCGCGCGGCCGGCGCTGATGAGCCAGCGGCCGTAGTAGTAATGAGCGTCGACGTCATTATTCAAGGCCAGCGCGCGCTTGAAGTGTCTCTCCGCGGCGGCGTCATTCGACAACGCCCCTTCGACAATCCCCAGATTGATCTCCAGCGGCGGATAGCCCGGATTCATTTTCTCCGCCCGCTCGTAGTAATTCTTTGCCACGGCGTAGTTGCCCTTCATCATCTGCGAAAGTCCGTAGCTGAATAGTGCCCGGCCATTTGCCGGACTCTTCTGGATGGTGTCCTTCCACAGTGTCTCCTCCGTCGCCCACGCTCTGTTCCGCACCATCGTTCCGGCGCCCAGCGCGAAGATGGCAGCCACCACGATGCATGCGAACACGCGCCGATGACCCGCCAGAATCACGTCGAGCATGAAGACGACCGCCAGCGCCAGCCCCATGTACGGCAGAAAGACGCGATGCTCGTTCACCACCTCCGCGAGCGGATAGATGCTCGACGTGGGAACGAGAGCAATGGCGTACCACGACAGCCCGAACGCCGCGGGACGCATGCCTTCGCGCCGCGACAGGGAGCGGATGAGAACCAGGAGCAGGGCGACGAAGGCGAAGCCGGCCAGGGCGCGTGGGTCGTACCAATTCTCGAACGCGGTCCAATCGGTATCGGCGGTCAGTCCGATCGGCAGGAAAAAGAGCCGCGTGTAGTGCATCCAGCCGAAGCCCTGCGTCAGGAAGTAGTGCCACTTCGAGTTGCCGCCGGGGATCCACTCCGGCGCGTTCATCCTGTTCAGCACGAAGAGGAGAGCGGCACCGGTCAGGAACGAGGGCACGACCGCGGCCCAGGTCCCTTTCTTCCTGACGCTCCGCCCTTCGATAAGGATCAGGTAGACGAGGAGCAGCGGCGCGAAGATGACGATCTGCGCCTTGGCCAGCGCGCCGATGGCGATGGGGATCAGGTAGAGATGCCATCGCCGCGACCGCGGCGAGAACTGAATGAGCAGAAACGCGGCCAGCGTAGCGATCGCGGAGAGCTCTTCCGACCGCGCGGAGATCAGGTTCATCGTCTCCGTGTTCACCGTGTGGATCGACGCAATCGTGGCCGCTGCCAGCGCGATCCATCCATTGCACGGTGATGGACGCGCGACGTCGAGCGCTTTCAGAAAGAAGACCACCAGCATCGCCCAGATCACTAGCAGCAGAACGATCTGAGTGACATGGAACGCCACCGGATTGAGCGAGCCGGAGATCGCGAAGTCGACGGCATAGGTCAGCGTTACCAGCGGCCGATAGGTGGCGTGGTCGGCGCGCGTGCTGAAGGTGTGGGCGTCGCGGAAGAACAGCGGTATGTGGCGGAGACTGCGGATGAAGACGTTGTTGACGATGACGTGTCTGTCATCGAAGTGAAATGCATTGTGGAGCGAGTTGCTGTAGACAAATACGATTGCGGCGGCCGCAAGGGCCGCCGCAATGAGGAATTGCCGGGACGCGCGCATCGCGTCGATCGTGAGCCGTTACCGGTTGAAGCAGATCACGCCGGCGGCCGCGAAGCCGCGGTCTCTGCCGGCGGCGCCGTTGCCGTTATCGCCCGTGTGCAGGAAGACGAGATAACGCGTATTCGGATTCAGCGGCGGGAAAAATCCCGTGTAGCTGAGCTGACCGAAGACCGGGTACGAGGTGTTGGTATCTTCGTTTGCAAGGATCCGGTTGCCCGCCTCGTAGGCGTTGAACCACGTCAGGCCGATCGTCGACGGAGGCGGCTGCAGCGTCGAGGACGAAGAGCGCGAAACAGGCAGGAGCGAATAGAAGACGTCGATGCTGTGGGGGATGAAGTTCGGGTTCGCGATTCCAACGCCGATGACGCCGGCAAGGTCGGGGCTGGGAACGCTGAAGTCCTCCGGAGCGGTGAACTTGTTCGGCGTGAACTGAATGCCGGCGCCGGTATAGAGGTAGGCGTTGCTGGCGGTCACCCAGGTGGAGCCGGATTGATTGTCATCACCCAGCTTCCAGTGGAAGCATTGCGAAGAACTGGCCGGGCCGGTGGGCGCGCCCGGGCCGTCGAGGGCAACGACGGTCTTGACGCCGGCCGTGTTGCCGACGGGACCAACCGCTCCGGCCGGAGCGGCAGCACTGGCTCCGACCGCGATGAGAACAATGACAGCCATCATGATCGCTAGGCGCACATTTCTAAGGTTCTGCATCTGACTCTCCTTAAACAGTGTGGCGAGAGACTGAACCTCCTGACCGCTGCCGCGCGATCTCTCTAATCGCAAAGACAGCCTCCTCGGCCAGGTAAATAAAGTGAAGGGGAATTGCTGAAAAACGGACCGCCATGAGGCTAGACCAACCGTCATTAATTTACAAGTTATCCAAAGAAACGAACGCGCAGGACGGTCGCCGCGATACGCAGAGTGTCCCTTACGGCCCGGTAATGGCTGGTCGTGATCCCGTCGACGAAACCCATTTCGATGGGCGTCATAGCCACCTTGAATCCTGCCCGCCCGCCCCGCACGATGACTTCGCTATCCATGTCAAATCCCTCCGCGCGAAGGGGACAGCTCCGAAGCAGCCGCGCTGAATACAACCGGAAGCCGCACTGCGAATCGGTGACCGCGGTTCCCGACAGCATGGCGATGGCCCAGGTGGAAAAACGGTTGGCGCGCCGCCGCCGGGGAAGCATCTGGGCGAAGAGATGGGAGCGGCCGCCGATGACCATGTCCGCACCGCTCTCCGCGCGGCAGCGCAGGAGCTTCGGGATCTCGCTGGGAAGATGCTGGCCGTCCGCATCGACGCCGATGACGCCGTCGAACCCGCGCGTGAGCGCCCACTCGAAACCGCTCTTCATCGCGCCACCCTTGCCACGCCGCCGGGGATGGCGAAGCACGATGGCCCCGGCATCCGCGGCCATCGCGGAGGTGGCATCGATCGAACCGTCATCGACCACGACGACGTCCGGCAACTGTGCGAAGCACCCACGGACCACGGCACCGACGCTCGTTTCCGCGTTGAGCGCCGGAATGACGACGGCGAATCGCTCAGTCACCGGCAATGGGGTCGATTCCCGCGGCCGCGAGCTCCCTCTCCCCGCATCGAGCGGGAAGAGGGAGACTTGCTGTTAGCGGAGCTTCATGGTCGGATCGCCGAAGAAGATCCACGACTTGCGAATGTCCGGATCGGCGGCCACGAGTTTCGCGCGCGCCACGGCCTGACCGAGCGTGAGTTTGTCAGGGCCGAAAAGCTGCCGGAAGAGCTCACGTCCCATCAGGGCCTGTTGATCGGGCAGGGTCAGCGCCGACGACGCCCACACGGCCACCGCGCCGCCGTTTGGCGCTTTCAACAACGCCTCGGCCAGACTCACCGAAAAGACATCATGGAACAGGCCGTTCAGGCAGTCCAGGGTCACGACTACCGGCAGCCGGCTGCCGTTGGTCAGCGTCGCCGCGTCCGTTGACGAGAACACGTAATCGGCCCAGATCTCGACCGAAGCATGACCGATATACGTGGCGAGCAGAGAGCCATTGTTCATCGCGGTCATGATGTCGTTGTGCGCCGAAGAGGTCGTGGCGAAGTCAATGGTCTGGCTGGTGAGCGACGACGGCAACAGCTTGGCAAGCGATACCGCCACGGAGCCGAAGTCGAAGTCGGCGGCGTGGTCGGCGATGAAGAGAGCCTTCCCGGCCCACGCGCCGCTCGGCGTGCCGCGTGACGCAATCTTGCCGATGACCAGCGCCGCTTCGTCCGGTGTGCGCACCGGGATGCGGCCGACCGGGATGTCGGCGATGCCGTCATTGTTGAAGTCGGTGAACCAGTCATCGGAGGCCGTCTTGAGGAGGGTGGTGTCGACCTGTTTGGTTGGGACAAAGTCGAACGTTCCCTGGGCCAGATAGTCGCGCGGGTCAAAGCTGGCATCACCGAGAAGCATGAAGGCGCCCGGTGCACGCTTCCAGCTCGCGGCAAGCTGGAAGAACGAGCGAATCGCTTCCGGCGAGCGGATGCCGAAATTGAACTCATCGTAGAGATCATCGACGTCGACGATCGCGGTATTGGTTCCTTCTTTGTCGCGAACCGACTTCAACGTCCCCGCGGCGGGGATGAACAACTTGTTGCTGACGATGTAGAAGTCAGCGGGCCCCTTCGCGCCGTTGCTGTTGCCGTTGGTATCGCTCCACGACGACGGCGTGTTCGCCGCCATTTCGCCAGGCGCGAGCAGGCGTGAGGCGTCAAAGGCCATCACCGTACGTGTAGCACCGGGGAATGTCGTGAACGTCGCGGCGAACCCTCCCTGCGGATCGACAGCGACCGTCGTCTGGAGCTCGGTGGGGTGTTGCGCGTCGGTGACATCGAGCGCGCGCACGGCGTTCGAGCCGAACCCGCCGATGGTCACGGCGCGGCCTCCGGCCAGATTCACGTCGAGCGCGCCATTGTCGGCGCGAAGGAGATGCTGATACGTCAGACGGGACTTCACCACCACGCTGACGTCCTCTTCGCCGTTCAGCGATGTCAGCGCAACACTGTTCGTGCCGGCGGTCAGCCAGGCCTGTGGAACGGTGAAGGTGAACGTCTGCAAGGTGAGCCGCGGCAGCGTGACGGTACCGAGGCTGCGGCCATTGAATGCCACGTCGATCGTGTGCGACACATCGGTCGCGCCGAGGATCACCAGATCCATGGTGGCGTTGCCGCCGTACGACGCATCGAAGTTGCTGCTGACCGTCAACGGCTCTGTGCCCGACTCACTCGTGATGAGCGTGCCGAAGAAAACGTCGTCGAGGGTCGAGATGGGGTTGAAGATGCTCCGCTCGATTCGCTCGAACGTGAAGGGGACGCTGCCGGTGATGGGATCGCCGCCTTTCACCTTGGAGACGGTGACACGGCCGCCGCCGTTGCCCTTCGACGAGCGCAGCCAGTACGTGCGTGCGCCGGTGGAGACCGCATCGAGCGGGTATCCGTAGAACTCGATGGCATCGTTCGGATCGAACTTTCCGTCACCACCGTCGTCGACAGTGATCGACTGGTCGGTGCCGAGCATCGACAGCGAAATCGCGCGCGGATCGGTACCCGGGTCGTAGCCAGCCGCCGCCATGGCCGACCGCGTAAGGCGATACCACCCTTCCTGGGCGACATAGATCTTCAGGCCGTTGTCCGCGGCCAGTACGAGTTGCTGTTTGTACTGCGCCGGAGTGGCCGGCTCCTGCGCCGTGGCATGAGCGGCGCCGAAACCGTCGGGAGGCGTGAAGACATAGCCGCCCGCGCCGAGACCCGAAAGCGGCGAGGTATTCGGCGGGTTGGAGACGGTCCCCGATACAGGCAGGACCGGTCCATGCATCGTGTGATGGCCAGCGGTATCGACATCCTCGAGCCAGTACTGCGCAAAAGTCCCTGGGGCGAGCTTGTCGTTGAAGCGGTAGACGTGACCCGCCTCGCTATCGTGCTTCTTCGACCGCAGCGCCGTCCCGGCGATGAGATTCTTGCTGATCTTCGTCTGCTGTCCGGCCACGGTGCGATACAGATTGAAACCGAGGTTGTCGAACTCGTAACTCGTCTGCCACGCGATCTGGACGTTGCTCTTGTCCTGCGTGACCGTGAAGTCGCGCAGATGGACCAGCGTCACAGCGAGAACGGTGACGTTGGCTGTGGACGAGTCATTGCTCGGAACAGAGTCGACCTCCGTCCGCGTGACCGTCGCTGTATTCGTCACGGTACCCGTGGCGTTGGCCTGCACGATAACGTCGACGAACCCGGAGTTGCCGACCTCGAGCGTTCCGAGCGTGCAACTGATCGTCGTCGTACCGGAACAGGAACCGATGCTCGGGTTTGCGGAAACGAGACCGACCGTTCCCGGTAGCGGATCGTTGATCGTTACATTCGTGGCCACGGCCGGCCCGTTATTCGTGACCGTCAGGCGATAGGTGATGTACTGGCCTTGGCCGACGGGATTGGGCGAGCCGGTCTTGACGATGCCAACGTCCGCGCTGTTGCGCGCGACCACCAGGTTCGTCGTTGAGGCACTGTTGTTCCCCGGGATATTGTCGGTCGAGGCGGTCGTGATCGAGGCATTGCAAGTCAGCGTCGTTCCGGCCGCCGTGGCCGGGCTCACCTGAACGACCGGCGAGAAGGTAGCGCTGGCGTTGGCGGCAAACGAGGCGATGGTGCAGGTGATGGTTCCGCCGGAGCCGACGGCCGGCGTGGCGCATGACCATCCGGCCGGGGGGGTGAGCGATTGGAAAGTCGTCCCAGCCGGCAACGGAATCGAGACGGAATCGGTCGTCGCTGCTGCCGGACCGTTGTTGGTGGCCACCACCGTGTATGTGTAGTTCTCGGCAGGGTAGACCGGATTCGGACTGTTGGAAATCGTGACCTGGACATCGCCGGAGCCGGCCGCAACGACCGTGGCCGAGACGCTGGCCGTGTTGTTCGGCAGATACGGGTCGCGCGAGCTGCTCGACACCGTCGGCGTGGCCGTGATCACCGTTGTGCCAGGAGTCACACCGACAGAGTTCACTTTCACGGTCATCGGGAAACTAACCGACGCCCCCGAAGCGAGCGTTGCGCCGCTGCAGTTGATCGCACCCGTGTAGCCGACGCCCGGAGCAGCCGGCACGCACGTCCAGCCGGGAGGAATCGTGAACGACTGCAGCGTGGTGTTCGCCGGTACATTGATGCTGTAGGTCGGCACATTCGCCGTGAAGCTGCCGAGATTCGACACCGTTTGCGTATAGTTGATGTTCCCGCCCGGGACCGGCACATTCGTGTCCTGGGTAATCGTCACCGCCATGTCGGCGAATTTGTCGGCATCGAAAGCAGCCTCCATGATCGTCGTGGCAGTGGCCTTGTTGTTTGCCGGGTTCGAGTCCGGTGTGTTGCTGGAAACGGAGTTTGTCTCCGACATGACATAGCCCGCGGGAGCGCCACCGGACGTGTTGACGACCAGCGAGAAGTTCGCGGTCGCGGCATTGGCAAGAGTGGGAGTCGTACAGACGACCACCCCCGTCCCGCCGACTGCCGGCAATACGCACGTCCAGCCGCCTGGCACCGACATGGAAACGAACGTCGAGCCGGCGGGAATGGGAGCCATGTAGGCGACGCCGTCGGCAGGGCTCGGACCGTTGTTGGTCACGGTCTGCGTGTACGTGAGATTGTTTCCCGCCTGCACGGCACCAGGAGCAACGTTCGTCACCGCCAGATCGGCGATCGCGCACGAGGCCCCATCGCCACCGGGGAGGACGTTGTTTCCGGCGATCAGCTGAACATTTCCGACGGCGCCGGGCTGGGCGTCGTAGTCATCGAGAGCGGCCGTAGTCACACCGTTGATTCCGCCGGAGACGCTGGTCGAGGTGGGCGCGCTGGACAGCAGGATGAACCCGCCGCCGCCGCCGCCGCCGGGGCCGTGACGCTCGCCGGGATCGCCGGCCGGTGGCTGCAAGATCCACGCGCTGCCGCCGTTGCCGCCGTTGGCCTGCACGTTGAGCTGCGTCGTGGCGCCCTTGAGCGCGCCCACTTGCACGGTAAAGAGAACTGAGCCGCCGGCGCCGCCGCCGCCCGAGCCGTCGCGGCCGGTGTTGTAAGCATTGAAGCCGTTCGCGGTCAGCGTTGCCGTACCGGTTGCCTGCAACGCCCGAATGATGATGATGCCTCCGCCATTCGCGCCGCTGCTGTAGTAACCGTTCGCAGAAGCTGCTGTGCCCGGACCAGCGTTATCGTCGGCCAGGACGTTCCCTGTCGCATCGGCGGCCGATCCGTTGTTCGTCGTGCCGGCACCGCCGCCGCCGCCCATGGTGATGCGGGTGAGTTTGGGTGTGATCGTGCTGCCACCCTGACCGCCGGAAGGATGGTTGCTGTTCCAGCTATTACCGCCCGGGCCTCCGCTTCCGCCGTTACCGCCACCACCGCCGCCGCTGTTATCGCCGTTATCGACGGCTGGGTTTCCGTCCGTCGAGCCTCCGCCCGCATTGGCCGGCGCACCCCTTCCGAAGCTGCCGTTCACGTAGCCTTCGACGCCCGTGTCGAATGGTGCGTTGACTCCTGGAGCGCCAATGGCCGATCCGCTCTGGTACACCCAACGCGGCGTTCCAGCGATCCCCTCGCCCTTCGATCCGTTCGCCGTATTGATCGACAAGGCCGCATTGGGGGCGAGCGTTCGGAAATCGGTGAAGACGTCTGCCGCGGTCGACGGGACGGGACCGCTTTTCAGCTTGATGCCGCCACCACCACGGAATCCGAGACCGTCTACAGAAACCGTCGCACCTCCAAGCGCCATCGTGCCGCTGACATCGATCGCCAGGACGCCGCCAGTCGCGCCGTTCCATGGCAGTGCAGTCAACGTCGAGCCGAGCGTCGCGGTGCTGTACTGCGGGACGCGGATGACCTGGAACGTGCGCTGTCCTTGGGTTGTCGTCGCTGCAAACGCCTGCGCTGTGTATGTGTAGAGCAGACCGCCGCCGGCACCGCCGCCTGCGATGGTGATCGTGCCGCCCGCCGCCGCAATCCCGCCCCCGGGATTCGTGGCCGTGACGACGGCGTACTCCCATCGGCCGGCGTTGTTCAGAGCCGTGGCCGCACCGCTGCCGGTACCGGTGGCGCGGGTGGAGCCTGTGCCTTCACCGTACGTTTCGTCATTCGTCGTATCGAAGGCCGCGTCCTGCATCTGCATGACCATGACGAGATCGCCGGTGGCGAGGTTGACGAGGGCACCGTTTGTATTACGAGTGCCCACGACGATGCTCGTCCCGCCTGCGTTCACCGTCGTCGTGCCCGGCCAGTAGTCGTTCTTGATGCCGCCGAGGTTGCCGCCGACGCCATCCTTGCCCGGCGTCGCGCAGATCTTGGCTTCGGTAAGCGTGTTGATCGTTTCCGAGAAGTTGGTCTTTACGTTTCCGTTCCAAGCCACCGTTGCCGTGTTGGAAATGGTTCCGGCCGTATTGGCGATGACCGTGATGGTGATCGGCGCTGAGGTCGCACCTGCCGCCAGAGTGCCGATGTTGCAGGTGACCGGTGCCGATCCCGCGCAGCCGGTCTGCAACTCGAACGTCGCGCCGACGGGGATGGCGTCGGTGATGATCACGTTCAGGACACTCGCTGCACTGTAGTTCGTTGCCTGCAGCGTATAGGTGATCGAGTCGCCGAGCTTGATGACGTCCGAGGTAGTGGTCTTGCTCAGTGCCACCGAAACCGCCTTCAGCGGAATCGCTTCGATGGCCCAGTTGGCGGATGTGGTATTCCAGGCCATGGCGATGTTCGTGTAGCCGCGCGCGCCGCTGCTCCCCGAGGCGAAGGCCGGCGCGGCCGTATTCGTGTTCCAGCGGATATCCTGATTGAGGTTCGTGACCAGCGCCGTGTTGCCGGCGAATCCAAC
Organism: Thermoanaerobaculia bacterium; assembly: GCA_017883235.1. Classification (GTDB taxonomy): domain Bacteria; phylum Acidobacteriota; class Thermoanaerobaculia; order Gp7-AA8; family Gp7-AA8; genus JADGNZ01. The sequence goes on from JADGNY010000005.1 coordinate 103,719, forward strand.
GACGTCGACGACGTAGTCATAGGGCGTGTTCGCCGTCGTGACCGTGGCAGTCGCGCTGCTTCCGTTTGCGCCGGCGACCGTTCCGGTTGGCCCAAACTGGTCGACGCCGCTGAACGTCTGCGCACCGGCGGTAACGGCCAGCGTGCGATTGGCGGTATTCGTCACCGTTACGTTGATCGTGTTCGTACCGCTGGCGGGATTCGCTAAACCCCATAGCTCGGTGCGTACCGAGGTCCCTCGCGTTTGCCCGCCGAGCAACACCATTGGCGTACCGCCGTACGTGACACCGCTGACGCCCAGATTCGCCCCGACCGTACCGCCGTTAAGGTTGATCGACACGCCGACGACGACGTAGCGATTCGCGGCGGTGGTGGTCGTGTGGGTCCAGCTCACCACGAAGGGATTTGTGTTCCCCGTCAGACCTGTCGTTGCGCGGCTGGCGGCGTCGAACAGAATCTGCGGACTGGCCGACTGCAACGGAACGGCGACCTCGGCCCACGCCTGGGCAACACCAGTAGCGGTCCATCCCATCGCCGCATTCGCGGCACCGGTCCTGGTACCTGAGGCGCCGGAAAAGGCCGGCGCGCCGCTGGTCTGATTGAAGGTGTTGGTCTGCCCGGATGCCGGCGTCAGCGCGACGTTGTTGTTGTATGCGACAGAGTCGACCACGTAGTCGAACACGCCGTTGGCGGTGGTCACCGACGGCGCGAGGGTCGTGCCCGTCGCTGTGACAGCCGCTCCGTTTGGCGCCGTCTGAAACACGTTGCTGAACGATTTCGCGCTCGCGATGACGACGGTGTTCGTTCCGCCGCCCCCGTTGGCGACCGTCACCGTGATCTGGTGAGTTCCGGATGTCGGATTGGCAAGGCCGTAGATTTCGGCACGATCGATGGTTCCGTTGTTGACGCTGCCCAGGAGCGTCATCGCCTGCTTGGGACCACCGACTTCGGTTCCGAAGACGACAGCGCCGGTCTGCGCGCCGCCGTTTTTCTCGATCGCCACGCTCACGGTGAGGTACGGTTTCTTGGCCGTTCCAATCGTGTGATTCCAGGATACGGGGATTGAAGCGGCCGTCGACACGGTTGCCGTCGCGGCATTCGAAGCGGCGTCGAAGACCACCTGAGCCGTGGCCGGAGCGGCGCACAGGAGCGCAAACACAACCGGAACGACGAATGACCGGACGAAACGAATCGACTGCCTCATACCAAACTCCTCTGATGCTGTTGCCCGATACGGGGAGGTAGGCGCGTACAGATGCGCGGTGTCCTGGCTGACGGCGTCATGCACATTCACAGCGTGATTTCCCCTCGCGACCGACTTCAGCGCAAACATGTTATTAGCGGTAGCGTTGGTAACACATATCTACCCACGCAAAAATTTCGTCACGGCCCAAGCCGCCGGGCTCGGCCGGCGGATCGCTGTGTCTCATCAAATTGTTTGTAGAACCGAAGCTTTATTGCTGAAACCGAACTCGCAGCCGGCGGACGAGCACCGCTGCAAAACATATTATTGTCGCACTTTTCGGGCCCGTTTTGCGAACATTTGTGGACCCGTCAACCTGCGCGACGCGCCCGAGAACCTCCGCGGGACCGACCGGGGGATCGCTCCAAAACGAGTTATCACCGCGCGTTGTGATCCGCGGAGAACCGCCGCGCTCGCTGATGCGCACGACGCGATGGGCGGTCAATCCCCGATCCGTCGCCGTCAGAACGACGTCGCCGCGGCGCAGCTCCGACATCCCGCACGGGACGATATGCAGATAGTCGCCACTGCGGATAGCCGGATACATGCTGTCACCGGAAGCAAGGAAACGGGCGGTGTGCCCCGCCGCAAGAAGCTCGCGCAGGGTCGGCTCGAATTCGCTCATGCCGCGCTCCGAATGCAGTCGATGACGCTCCGGTCCGGCAGAAAGCGGAGGGCGCGCACAGGGAGATCGCGAACGATTCGATCGAGGCATTCCAGGGTGAAGGCAACCGCGCCGGCATCGTAGAACGGCGGAAAGGTGCAGCCGAAGAGCGTTGCAGCCGCCTGCGCTGGCGGAAGGGAGACCAGCTCCGTTCGCGACGCCTGCACGAGGAGATGGATCGCGCCGAGCGGCGCAGAAACTGGAGACGAAAGTTTCGCCTCGCCGTGCCACGGAGTACCGAACATCCTCCATTCACCATCGACGAAGCGGACGATCACGCGGTCGTCGCTGACGATTTCGTAATCGCCCTCGGACAGCCAGACCTGCGCGGTCGTCGTCTTTCCGGCGCCCGACTGTCCGACGAAGAGCTGCCCGCGGCCGTCGCGGTCGATGATGCCGCAGCCGTGCAGTTCCACACCGCGGCCGCGGCCGAGGAGATGCGCGACCATCACCTCGTCGAGCGGATAGTCGAGCGCGTGCATCTCGTCCGTGACGACATCCCGCCGCATGAGGATGCGTCCTTCGCGAAGGTCGCGATCGAAGAACGCCACTTTGTACGGCACGTCGCCGCCGAGGTCGCTGGAACAATCGATACGCAGGCCACCGCCATCCTCGAAGGCGCGCCAGACCCCACCGGAATCGAACAAAAGGCGGCCGGGCGGCGGCAGAGCATCAGGCATCGCATCGATCGTGACCGTGACGTCCGCATCGGCGGATGAAGTGATCGCGAAGCGGCTGGCCGTCTCAGACAGCGGGCAGCGAAGCGACTCATCCGCATAGCGGATGCGGATGGAAATGCCGGCGATGCAAAGAACTTCACTCGCGGAGCTCATTCTGGGAACGTTACCGCCGGACTACGATCCGGGAACGCTGCAAGCCGAAGAGCCGCGGCAACCCAATTGGAAGGGACCGCTGGACGCGTTCGTCTTGCAGAATCCGAGGACCGCTTCGTCCGGACGGAGCGGAAAGCGCTTCGCCTCGGGCTTCTCGTACTTCTTCTTCTCGTTGCCTGTCTGCTGTTGCATGGTCATCCCCTTCCGACTAAAGAGCCACCGCGCTGGTAATGGAACAGCTTCCACAACTTCCCGTGCCGCATCCGCCCGCGGCAGGACGGGCCGCCGGCTCGTACGGTATGGCCGCAATCCGTTCCGCCTCTCCCGACTTCAATGCCTCGGCCGCCGAACGAACGAGCTCGTATCCCGTCCCTTCCTTGCAGTACTCGCAATCCCCGTGGGGCCGCACGGGGATGTCGAGAGTCTCGGCACGAAGGTGCGCCACCTGGCAGAGGAAGTCGACGGGCGACTCCGCGTCTCCGTTCTCGAGCTCGCCGTTTGCCGCGCACATCCCGCACATCGACTTGAGGCCGCAGCCGTTGCACTTCGTCGGCCGGGTGGTCTTCCGCGTGCGCACGGCCAGGAGGTACTTCTCCCATCCTTCCCGGAAGTTGCCCTCGCGGACGTTGTAATGGTCGACGTGCGAGAGCACGCAGATCGAAAGGTCGCCATACGGATCGACGGCGAAGGAGTTGAGCCCGCCGCCGCACTCGTAAATCTGACGCGGCTCCCCTTCGATCAAAACGGGCGACCCATGATCGCGTGCCAGCCGCCGCCATTCGGAAACGCGCTCGAGGTTCTCGAGATCGAGCTGCACGATCTCCGAGGGCTTCAGCCGCACCGCCAGCGGACTGGCCGAGCAGTCGATGCGCGGGTTGATCATGGCGTCGAAGGTGAACTCGACGCCGCGGTCCGTGGCCATCTGCCTCATGAGCGGAATCTCGTGCTTATTGATCGAAAGCGCCACCGTCTTCAGTTTCAGCGGCAGCTTTCGCTCCAGCAGCAGGTCGATTCCGCGAAGGCAGCGGTCATACGATCCCGGGATTCCGGTCAGTTTTTCGTAGGTTTCCTTCGTGCCGCCGTAGAGCGTGATCTCCATCGTGAACGGCCGCAGGTCGGCCAGAAAGTCGGCGATCTTCTCCGTGATCAGCGTCCCATTGGTGAAGAGCGTGATGAGGAAGCCTTTGCGCTTGGCATAGGCGTAAATATCGAGGAAGTCGCGCCGCGCGAAAATCTCGCCGCCGGAGAAGAGCAGCCACAGGCAACCGAGCTCGGCCAGCTCATCGAGCAGCCTCTTGTGCTCGTCGAGCGACATCTCGCGGGCACGAGCCACGAAATCGCCCATCGGGAGGTTGTTGTAGCAGTGTTTGCACTCCAGCGGGCAGCGGTTGGTGACCTCGATCGTGCCATTGACCGGTACGCGCAGCGGCTCGGCCCTGCCGTGGACGGCGAGGCTGAAGTCTAAATAGGTGCCGGTTTCCATTGCGCTCATGGTTTCGCCTCGATCGCCGCGCCGATCAGATCCGCTGCCTCCATCGTGCCGAGAAGCTCGTCGAGGTCGGCACGGACGACACCGTCATCGGCATCGTACTCGTTGCAGATCTCGGCGACGATGGCATCGATGTCGCGGTTACCGTCGAGGAGAGCCCAGATTCGCGCCGCCACGGGGGTGAAGACGAAGACCGAATCGAGATCGCCGACGTGATTGCGGATCGGCACGAGGATGCTCTCACTGCCTACCTGCCGCAGCGCAAATTCACCGCGGTGCGCAAACACCCGTCTGTCCGTCATCAATTGTCGCCCATCCGGTCCCGCCGGTCATTGTCACACGCGCGTGTGCGTGCGGCAACTCCTGAGCATCTGACCCGACGCTTTCATGATGCATATTATTTGACCCGGAGTCTACAATTCAAAAAGATGAGCACGAATCCGTTCCCCGTCGCGCCGCCCGCCGCGGTCGAGGCTGATGACGCTCCGCCGATTGCCCCCCGAGGGCGCCCCTCCAACGAGGACATCGCCGCGTGGGTGATCTTCGGGGGACTGCTTCTTTACATCCTGATGCGGCACCTTGTCTCCGGCGTGGTCGGCGGCCTGGTGCTCTATCTCGTCCTCGATCGCCTCTCGCAATCATTCTCGAAGCGCATGCCGGGGAAGACGGCACGGCCGCTGGCGCTCATCCTCGTCACGCTCGTCGGCGGCGGGCTCATCTTCGGCGTCGTCGCTCTGCTCATCTCCTTCGCCCGGCACCATGCCGACAACATCCCGGCCATCATGACCAAGATGGCCGACATCCTTCAGTCGACGCGCGCCTGGCTCGGCGACTACGGCGAGCAGCTCATCCCCGAGGTCATGACCGACGCGGAGACGATCAAGGCCGCGCTCGCGGTCTGGCTCAAGGAACACGCGGAAACGCTCAAACTCGCCGGCAGTTCGTTCAGTTACGGCATCCTGCACATGGTCATGGGCATGCTGCTGGCGGTGCTCGTCTTCTTCCGGCACGCCACGCATCATCCCGACCGCCGTCCCGGGACGCTCAGCGAAGTGCTGGAAGAGAAGGTCGAGCACTTCACGCGCGCCTTCGCCCAGATCGCTACCGCGCAGGTGAAGATCTCCGTGCTGAACACGGCCCTGACGGCGCTCTATCTGCTGGTCGTGCTGCCGCTCTTCGGTCAGCACATCCCGTTCGCCACGACGATCGTCTTCGTGACCTTCGTCTGCGGATTGATCCCGATCCTCGGCAATCTGATCTCCAACACCGTGATCGTGATCCTCTCCCTCGGCATCTCGCCCGGGACGGCCATCGCCTCGCTCCTGTTCCTCATCATCATCCACAAGCTCGAGTACCTGACCAACTCCCGCATCGTCGGCGGCGAGACCGACTCCCAGGCCTGGGAGATCCTCATGGCCATCCTGATCGGCGAGACCGCTTTCGGCATCAGCGGCGTGGTCATGGCGCCGATCATGTACGCGTTCGTCAAACGCGAGCTGCGCGCGCGCGGGCTGGTATAGCTCGGCCTGGCGAACTGCCGCACCACGCCGAACCGCGCCGCGTCTCCCGGCGGCCGTCTTCGTTTTCACCCTCGGCGCGTGTACGCCAGTATTTTCAGGATAGCCATGCGCCGTGTCGCGATAGGCGGCATTACTTCCTGACGTTGGCACTGAAATATGATGTGCTGGTAATTAGTTATTGCGTCCAACCGCATCCAACCAAAGCCCAACGTCCTTCCAATTCAAACACTGAGGAGATTCCTTTGTCTCATTCGTCAAGATTCGTCTGCGTATTGGCTGCTGCCGTGATGTTCGCGGCGGTGTTTCCAGCGTCTGCCCTGACGCCCGCGGCTCACGGCAGCCTGGCGGGCGCCTACGGCAAGCTACCCCTCACCTTCGAGATCAACAACGGACAAACCGACCCCGCGGTCAAATTCCTCAGCCGGGGAAAAGGCTACTCCCTCTTCCTCACTCCGGCCGGCGCGACCCTCCGGTTGAATGGCAGGAACGAGACGTCCGTCGTGCGCTGGCAGACTGTCGGCGGCAACCGCAATCCGCTCATGATGGGAGTGGACCCTCTTGCCACGAAGAGCAACTACTTCATCGGCGATGACCCGAAGAAGTGGCATGCGGATGTCCCCAATTACGCGAAGGTGCGGGCCGAGCGGGTCTATCCCGGTATCGACCTCGTCTATCACGGCAACCGGCGGCAGGTGGAGTACGACTTCGTCGTCGCGCCGAAGGCGAATCCCAACCGTATCCGCCTCGCCTTCAAGGGCATCGAATCGATGCGGATCGGAGAGCACGGCGATCTGATCCTGCACACAGCCAACGGCGACCTGATGCAGCCACGCCCGCTCGTTTACCAGGAGATCGATGGCAAGCGGCAGGTGATTGAAGGCAGCTACGCATTACTGCCGAAGAATGAAGTCGGCTTCGCACTCGGACAATACGACCGCAACCGGCAGCTCACCATCGATCCCGTCCTGCTGTATTCCACATTCCTTGGCGACACCGACCTCGATGAATGTCTCGCCATCGCGGTCGACAGCTCCGGCAATGCATATCTTACCGGCCTCGTCGCATCGACCTCGTTCCCCGGCGTCACCGGCAGCTCGATCCAGCCATCGAACGGCTTCGACTATGACGCCTTCGTCACGAAAATCAACGCCGTTGGCACGGCCATCGTCTATTCGACGTTCCTGGGAGGTAACGGCGGCAACGAATACGGTCTTGGGATCACAGTCGACAGCTCGGGCAATGCGTACATCACGGGCGCAACGAACTCGACCAACTTCCCTGGTACGAGCGGCAGCTCGATCCAATCCTCCTTCGGCGGCGGCGTCCGGGACAGCTTCGCCACGAAGATCAACGCGGCCGGCTCGGCGATCGTTTACTCGACCTACCTCGGCGGCAGCGACGACGATCTGGCCTGGGGCATCGCCGTTGACAGCTCGGGCAATGCCTACGTAGCTGGCGATACCGGATCCTCCACCTTTCCCGGCGTCACCGGCAGCTCCATCGAGCCGACGAACAACGGCGGCGCTTTCGTGACGAAGATCAACGCCGCCGGCACTGCCACCGTCTACTCGACATTCTTCGGCGGCACGGCCGGAGCCAGCCTCGCCAGCATCGCAGTCGACAGTTCGGGCAACGCATATGTCGGCGGTTACACGGGATCGAGCGGTTTCCCGGGCATCAGCGGCAGTTCGCTTCAGTCCACCTTCGCCGGAGGCGGCGGCGACGGCATTATCTCGAAGATCAACGCCACTGGAACGGCCATCGTCTGGTCGACGTACCTCGGCGATACCGGTTTCGACGAGATTGCGGGGATCAAAATCGACGGGGCGGGCGACATCTACGTGGCGGGCAACACCGACTCCACCTCGTTTCCAGGTGTCACCGGGAGCTCCATCCAATCGAGCAATGCCGGCGACCACGACGCGTTCGTGACAAAGATCAATGGTGCGGGCACAGCGATCGTGTACTCCACGTTCGTCGGCGGCAATGACCTGGATGTCGTGTCGTACGGCGCGTTCGCGATCGATTCCTCAGGCAACGCCTACGTCGGAGGCGGAACATTGTCGACGACCTTCGCAGGCATCACCGGCAGTTCGATCCAGCCGTCAAACGCTGGCAGCTCCGACGCGTTCATTACCAGAATCAATGCGGCGGGCACCGCATTCGATTTCTCAACGTTCCTCGGTGGCGCCGGTGACGAAACCATCGCCGGCATCGCAACCGATGGTTCCGGCAACGTGTATGTAGCCGGCTACAGCTCCTCGACGGATTTCCCCGTGACCGCGGGCTCGATCCAGACGACCTACGGCGGCGGAGACGTCGATGGCTTCGTGGTGAAGATCGGCCCTCCGGGATCCCCTGTGATCAGCAGCATCAGCCCGTCCACCGGCCGCACCGGCGATCAGATCACCATCACCGGCACCGGCTTCGACAACGTGCAGGGCAGCGGCAACGTCTGGCTCGGCAGCAACTACGCCGGCAGTGTCGTGAGCTGGAGCAACACACAGGTCGTGGCCACGATCGCGTCGGGCGTTTCGTCCGGCGTCGCCCAGATCTACCAGAGCGGGGTCTGGAGCAACACCGCCAGCCTGACGGTGGTCACGCCGCACATCACCAGCATCAGCCCGTCGAGCGGCTACCCGGGCGACCAGATCACCATCACCGGCACCGGCTTCGGCTCGTCGCAGGGCAGCGGGAACGTCTGGCTGGGCAGTACCTACGGCACCGTGGTGAGCTGGAGCGACACGCAGGTGGTGGCCAGCATTGCATCCAACGCCACGTCCGGCGTGGCGCAGATTCTCCAGAACGGTGTGTGGAGCAACACCGTCAGCCTGACGGTGGTCAGACCGACCATCACCAGCATCAGCCCGTCGACCGGACGGGCCGGCGATCAGATCACCATCACCGGCACCTCCTTCGGATCGACACAAGGCAGCGGCAACGTCTGGCTCGGCAGCACCTACGGCACGGTGGTGAGCTGGAGCAACACACAGGTCGTGGCCACCATCGTCTCCGGCGCCACGTCCGGCGTCGCCCAGATTTACCAGAACAGCATCTGGAGCAACACCCTCAGCCTGACCGTGGTCACGCCGCACATCACCAGCATCAGCCCGTCGAACGGCTACCCCGCGGACCAGATCACGATCACCGGCACCGGCTTCGGATCGACTAAAGGCAGCGGCAACGTCTGGCTCGGCAGCACCTACGGCACGGTGGTGGGCTGGAGCGACACGCAGGTCGTGGCCAGCATCGCTTCCAACGCCACGTCCGGAGTGGCGCAGGTTCTCCAGAACGGCGTGTGGAGCGATACCGTCAGCCTGACGGTGGTCAGGCCGACTATCACCAGCATCAGTCCGTCGAGCGGCCGCGCGGGAGACCAGATCACCATCACCGGCACCTCCTTCGGAGCGTCGCAAGGCAGCGGCAACGTCTGGCTTGGCAGCACCTACGGCACGGTGGTGAGCTGGAGCGACACGCAGGTCGTGGCCACCATCGTCTCCGGCGCAACGTCCGGCGTCGCCCAGATCTACCAGGCCAGCATCTGGAGCAACACCATCAGCCTCACGGTCGTCACCCCGTCGATCACCGGCATCAGCCCGAATCACGGCACGACGGGCACGCAGGTCACCATCACCGGCACCGGCTTCGGAACGACGCAAGGCGGCGGCCACGTCTGGCTCGGCAGCACCTACGGCACGGTGGTGAGCTGGAGCGACACGCAGGTCGTCGCCAGCGTGGCATCGGGCGCCTCCGGCGGCGTCGCGCAGATCCTCCAGAACGGCGTCTGGAGCAACACCATCAGCTTCAGCGTCCCCTAGCCGGCACGGCCGGCAGCGTTGGTTGCCCAAGGCTCGGCCAGCAGTGACGCAGGAACGTTTCTACCGCGCAGGCTCCTAGGTTCATCGAATATCGACTTAATGAAACGGCGGCCGCGAGGCCGCCGTTTTTCATTCCCCGGACACGTGCTACTACAGATAGTAGATGAGCCAATAAGGAGACCGATGTGGCACAGACACTCTTGTCTGTGCCGGTTCTCGCCAGACTCGAGATCGCAAGCCCTCAGGGGCGGGTGGCTCTGGCCGGGGCACAGACAAGAGTGTCTGTGCCACATCGGTCCCTTCACCTTCGATGAATCATAGCTGTTGACCTGCGTCACAACCTGACGCCGCGCGATGCCTTATCTTGCCCCCACGTCTCTCTCTCACCCAACCGCATCCGGAGGTTATTGAGCATGCATCGATTCCGCTCGTTCCTGGCTCTCGTTCTACTCGCCTTCTCCATCCCCGCGCTCGCTGCCGGCGGCAAGGTCGACGGCTCGCTCACCGCGAACGGCAAGACGTTCGCGCTCAAACATGCATACGCGCAGACGAAGAAAGATCCGTTCGACAAGAAGAAGAGCGTGATCGAGGTGATCGTCACCGATCAGGAGCTCTCCCCTGCCGCTGCCTCCGACGAGTTCGAGCTCATGAAGGCGCAGGACAAGCAGCAACTGAGCGGCTTCACGGCCACGATCGACGCCGACAAGGCGGTCATCAGCGCCACCGTCTTCAGCCCCGCCTTCAAGAAGATGAAGCAGTTCTCCGGCGTCGGGATGCAGAAGGCAGACCTGACGGCGATGACCGGCGAGCGCATCGCCGGCTCGATCACGATGGCCAAGCCGGACGACTTCTTCGATGAGAAGTATCAGTACAACGCTACGTTCGATCTTCCCGTCGGCAAGCCCGCCGGTCCCCCGCCACCGTCCGTCCTGAAGGGGACACCGCTCCCCGCCGGCGGCGGCGAGCCCGGCAAGGCGTACATGGCCTACCTCAAGATCCTCGCCGGCGGCGACATGAAGGCCTTCCTCGGCAGCGTCGCCGCGGCGCGCGCAAAAGATGCGTCATCCGATCCCGACTTCAAGAAGATGTTCCCACTCATTCAGGCGATGCAGTCGAAGGACATCAAAGTCACCGGCGGCGCCATCGACGGCAACCACGCCACCCTCCTGGCAACAGGAAAGGACGACGACCAGGTTTCCAACGGCACCATTACCATGGTCAAAGAAGGCGGCGCATGGAAAGTGGAGAAAGAGGCGTGGAAGACGAGTAGCGAATAGCGGTGAGTCTCGACGAAACAGAGTCGTGCTCGATGCCGCTCGGCGCCGGCTCCGATGCCGGGTAGTGCCGGCTCGATGCCGGGAAGCGCCGGCTCGATGCCGGGAGTCCCGGCTCGATGCCGGGAAGCGCCGACTCGATGCCGCGTAGCGCCGGCTCGATGCCGCGTAGCGCCGGCTCGATGCCGGGAAGCGCCGTCCCGATGCCGGGAGGCGCCGGCTCGGTGCCGGGAGGCGCCGGCTCGGTGCCGGGTAGCGCCGGCTCGGTGCCGGGTAGCGCCGCCTCGATGCCGGGTAGCGCCGGCTCGATGCCGGGTAGTTCCGGCTCGATGCCGGGTAGCTCCGGCTCGATGCCGGGTAGCGCCGGCTCGATGCCGGGTAGTTCCGGCTCGATGCCGGGTAGCTCCGGCTCAATGGCGGGTAGCCCCGGCTCGATGCCGGACAGCGCCGGTTCGAGGCCGGGCAGCTTCGACTTGAGGCCGGACGGCCCCGACACAAGGCCGGACGGCCCCGACACGAGGCCGGACGGCCCCGACACAAGGCCGGACGGCCCCGACACAAGGCCGGACGGCCCCGGCACGAAGCCGGACGGCCCCGACACGAGGCCGGACGGCCCCGACACAAGGCCGGACGGCCCCGACACGAAGCCGGACGGCCCCGACACGAAGCCGGACGGCCCCGACACGAAGCCGGACGGCCCCGACACGAAGCCGGACGGCCCCGACACGAGGCCGGACTGAAAAGTGGGGCGCGTTCCAGGAAAACTTCTCGAAAGCGACAGGAGGCCGCGCAGTGGTCAGCACGCTGCATTCCCCGCCCGAGCCGCGCGCCGGAGCGTACGTCCGTAGCGGAAACCAGAACGGAGCGCTGGCGTCTCGCCGGCTGGCCGGGCGTGCGTCCCGCCGCCCGAGGTTACGAGTGAATGTATGGAGTCTTGCCAGACCGGGGGCGAGACGCCCCCGCGCCAGCCGGCGAGGACGCCAGCGCTCCGTTAGGCTACCGATCCATCTTCGCCGCAAGCACAAAGTCGGCGCGCGTGAGCCCGTCCACTTTGTGCGTCCAGATCTTCACCCCCACTTTTCCCCACGACAGGTAGATGTCGGGATGGTGCCCTTCCTCCTCGGCGATGGCGCCGATGCGGTTGGTGAAGGCGAGGGCCTGGGCGAAGTCGGGGAAGGTGAACTCTTTCTCGAGATGATGCTCGTCGACGACGCGCCAGTCGCCGCCGAGCGTCCGCGCCAGCTCGGCCAGCTCCTTCCCTTTCATCGCCGGAATGCCTCCGCTGCAGGGGATGCATTTCTCGTCCGCCAGGGCCCGCTGCGGCTCCCGCTTGCGGATCCAGGCCGCGAGCTCGTCGGCGGTGACGCGATGGCGGAATGCTTCCTTACCATCGACATAGATGACCGGTACGTCGTCCGTGAACTTCGCGCGCAGCGCCGGATCCTCGTCGATATCGACCAGGGTGATCGAGAGCGGCAACTGGTGCAGAACCACCGCCGCGCGCACGGCGGCCTCCGCGGCATCGCAGAGCGAGCAATCGTGGCGGGTGTAGAAAGTCACTTCATGGGTCATCGCATAAACTCCGCCGCCGAGGATACCTGATGGACGTGAAAACAAACGCGACACTCGATCTGGGCGGCAAGACTGTGGTCATCACGGGCGCCTCCCGCGGCATCGGCGCGGAGACCGCGCGGCGGATGGCGGCGGCCGGTGCGCGGGTCGTGGTCAACTACCACGGCAGCGAGGCGGCGGCGAATGCGGTGGTGAAGGAAATCGGCGATCAGGCGATCGCCATGCGCGCCGACGTAGCCGATCCGGCGGCAGTGAAACGGCTGATCGAAGCGGTGGTGACGCGTTTCGGATCGATCGACGTGCTCGTCAACAACGCCGCCATCTTCGAATACAACCCATTCGACGGCGATGATTACGAAGCGTGGCAGAACGGCTGGCGGCGCACGTTCGACCTGAACGTCTTCGCCGCCGCGAACGCCGCCTGGCTGGCCATGCGTGCCATGCGCCAGAGCGGTGGCGGAAAGATCATCAACGTCGCCTCGCGCGCGGCCTGGCGCGGCGAGACCGAGTTCGCCGACTACGGCGCGTCGAAAGCGGCCCTGGTCAACCTCACCCGCTCGATCGCCCGCGCCTGCGCCAAAGACAACATCGTCGCCAGTTGCGTCGCCCCCGGCTTCATCGAGACGGAGATGGCCAAGCCGGAGCTGGAAGCGCATCGCGAGGAGATCCTCAGCCAGATCCCCCTGCGACGGGTCGGAAGCGTCGGCGATGTGGCCGGCGTCATCCTCTTCCTGGCCTCGCCGATGGCGGATTACCTGAACGGCGTGACGATCGATATCAATGGGGGGTCGTGGTTTCAGTAGCGCGGGGGCTTCACTTCACCCTTGTCAGCACCCGCGTCCCCACCCTCACCAGCGCGTTCTCGCGCTCGATGCCGTGGCGCTTGTCGAGGACCGACTGTCGGATCACGCGCATCATCTGGTCGAACTGATCCTCGACGCGGTCGATCGCTTCGCGGGCGCCCTCGATGGACCGCTGCATGTTCAGGATCACCTCGACGCCGGCCAGGTTCACGCCGAGGTCGCGCGTCAGAGCCAGGATCATCTCCAGTTTGCGGATCTCGCTCTCGCCGTAGAGACGGGTATTGCCTTGTGTGCGGGCCGGCTTGATCAGCCCTTCCCGCTCGTAGAGGCGTAGCGTCTGCGGATGAATGTTGTACCTCTCGGCGATCACCGAGATCATTACGTATCCATCTGCGCGTCGGCGGGACATGGTGTTCGTTTACTCGGTTACTGAGTTGCTGGGTTGCTGCGTTGCTGGGTGCCCACTTAGCAGCCCAGCAACGCAACCAGGGTTTTACTTGTGCTCGTCGACGACTTCGGCGTCGATCACGTCATCCTTCGTATCGGCGGTCGCCGAACCGGCCGGCTCACCCGCTCCAGGTGCCGATCCCGCACCGCCCGCGGCGTTTGCGGAGGCGTTCTGGTACATCACTTCGGCGAGCTTGTGCGACGCGCTCGTCAGCGACTCCATGGCCTTCTTGATGTTGTCGCTTCCGCCCGTCTCCATCGCCTTGCGCGCTTCGGAAATGGCGTTCTCGAGATTGGTCACATCCGAGCCCGGGATCTTGTCCCGGTTCTCGTTGAGCATCTTCTCGACCTGGTAGACGAGCGAGTCGAGCTGGTTCTTGGCCTCGATCTCCTCACGCCTCTGCTTATCTTCCTCGGCATGCGATTCGGCATCGTGGACCAGCTTCTCGACCTCGTCCTTCGACAGACCGGAGGTGCTGGTGATGGTGATCTTCTGCTCCTTGCCGGTGCCGGTGTCTTTCGCGGAGACGGTCATGATGCCGTTGGCGTCGATGTCGAACGTGACTTCGATCTGGGGCATGCCGCGCGGAGCGGGCGGAAGCCCGATCAGATGGAAGACGCCGAGGAGCTTGTTGTCCTTCGCGAAATCCCGCTCGCCCTGGAGGACCTTGATCTCGACCGAGGTCTGGTTGTCCGCCGCGGTGGAGAACGTCTCCATCTTGCGCGTCGGGATGGTGGTGTTGCGCTCGATCAGCTTCGTAGCCACGCCGCCCAGCGTCTCGATGCCGAGGGAGAGCGGCGTGACGTCGAGAAGAACGACATCCTTCAGACCGGCGTCGCCGGAGAGAACGCCGCCCTGCACGGCCGCGCCGACTGCCACGACTTCGTCCGGGTTGACGCCTTTGTGCGGCTCTTTCCCGAAGAAATCCTGCACCATCTTCTGCACCATCGGGATGCGGGTCGAGCCGCCGACGAGGACGACTTCATCGATCTTCTTCGGATCGACGCCGGCGTCGCTGAGGGCCTGCTTGAGCGGTCCCATCGTCTTCTGCACGATGTCGCCGATGAGCTGCTCGAACTTGGCGCGGGTGAGCGACATGTTGAGGTGCTTCGGTCCCGACTGATCGGCGGTGATGAACGGCAGATTGAGGTCGGTGGACATGGTCGACGACAGCTCGATCTTCGCCTTCTCCGCTGCTTCTTTGAGACGCTGCAGAGCCATCTTGTCCTTCGACAGATCGATGCCCTGATCCTTGCGGTACTCTTCGATGATCCAGTCGATGAGGCGGTGGTCGATGTTGTCGCCGCCGAGGTGCGTGTCGCCGTTGGTCGACTTCACTTCGACCACGCCGTCGCCGACCTCGAGGACGGAGATGTCGAACGTACCGCCGCCGAAGTCATAGACGGCGATGGTCTCGTTCTTCTTCTTGTCCAGGCCGTAGGCAAGCGCGGCAGCGGTCGGCTCGTTGACGAGCCGCTCGACCTTGAGGCCGGCGATCTCGCCCGCGTCCTTGGTCGCCTGGCGCTGGGAGTCGTTGAAGTAGGCCGGCACGGTGATGACCGCGCGGTCCACTTTTTCGCCCAGGTAGTCTTCGGCGGCCTGCTTCAGCTTCTGCAGGATCATCGCGGAGATCTCCGGGGGCGAGTAGAGCTTCCCGTCGATTTCCACGCGCGCGTCGCCATTGGAGGCGCGGGTCACCTTATAGGGGACCATCTTCATTTCTTCGCTGACTTCCTCGTACTTGCGGCCCATGAAGCGCTTGATCGAGAAGACCGTGTTCTCGGGATTGGTAACGGCCTGGCGCTTGGCGACCTGACCGACCAGACGCTCACCGTTGCGGGCGAAACCGACCACCGAGGGGGTGATGCGGCTTCCTTCGGCGTTGACGATGACTTTGGGCTCATTGCCCTCCATGACCGCCACGACGGAGTTCGTCGTACCGAGGTCGATGCCGATGATTTTAGACATTATGTTTTTCTCCTAGTGACACTTACCGCGACCTTAGCGCGATGTCATCAGATTCTCTGGCTTACGAAACCTGAGCGTAGCACAGTGATATTCCTTGCGGGAGTCGGGAGCCGGGAGTCGGGGGTCGGAGAGGAGGCGGCTCGCTGACTGGTGCCGGGCCGATACCGCATCTCCGACCCCCGACCCCCGACTCCCGACTCCCGTTCGACACGCAATGCCCGTACCTCACCTCGCGTTATCATCGCCGTCCAACGGAGGGTTCTCGATGCTTCCCAATTTTTCTCAGCAGCAACCGGCGTGGATCTCGGCGAGCACGGCGGAGATGGAACAGCGGACGCGGGCGTTTGTCCGCTCGGTCTACGCATGGATGTTCGGCGGGCTTTTGCTTACGGCGTTCGCGGC
>JADGNY010000049.1 GCA_017883235.1 Thermoanaerobaculia bacterium
GCACAGACAAGAGTGTCTGTGCCACATTGGATCCGGCGAAGACTCCACACTTCAGCAAATACCGACGGGCAATGTGGCACAGACACTCTTGTCTGTGCCGTGCGGCGAAGCCGCGCGTGACGCGTTAACGCGTCATGTCGTGACAGCACCAAGCTTACGTCCTCACTGCGATTCCGGAAGGCTGAAGTCGAAGTTGTAGTGATGCTCATTGCCTTCGATGACGATCTCCAGTGTGCCGGTCAGACCGGCGAGCTGCCCGGTCCCGGAATCGGGCACTACGCGGATGATCATCGAGAGCTCGCCACCCCGCCTCATGGTGCCGCTGTGGACGAGGGAGAATGATCCTTTCCTGCCGTTCAGCGAACCGCTGAAGCGCTCGATGGCGACCGCGGCCGCTGATCCTTCCATCGTGCCATTCACGGTCATCATCTCGCCCTGACTCGTCCCTTCGAGATCGCCGCGGTACTGTTTGTCGAGGGTGAAGCGCGGAAAGGAAGGACGATCCCCCTTGCTCTCATCCGGGATGGGTTCCACCTTCACCTCGAATGTTCCGGTTGCGCGATGCGACATGTGTCCACCTTTCTCCTGTGCCGCCGGGTCTCCAACGCTCGACAAGGCCAGCGGGACCCCTCGACACAGCGGCGGAGCAGCGAGTGACGCGATTCTGGCCCTCGGACGATCTGGCGCCGTTCGTCGAGCACTACTGGATCGTCAGGTGGGACGTCGCTGAGCCCCAGATCGCCGAAACGCTGCCGCACCCTTCGGTACACACGCGACTTTCCGCCGAAAAATGTGACTGACCGCCTTACGTCCAGCGATATACTACCCGCCCCTTGGAAAACTAACGCGCAACCATCGATTAAGGAGACTTCTCATGTTCGGTTACCGCCGCGCTCTCTCCCTCGCATGCCTCTTCCTTTTTCTGCCCGCCATCGTTTTCGCCGACGGTTCGCAACTCGGGACGATCACCGGCAAGGTCGTCGACCAGACCGGCGCGGTGCTCCCCGGTGCGACGATCGAAGTGACGAATACGGAGAAGGGGACGACGCGCACCGACGTCTCCGACTCGCTGGGGCTCTACAACATTGCCCTGCTCCAGCCCGGTCCATACCGGGTCACGGTGTCACTCGAAGGCTTCGATCGATTCGTCGCGCAGAACACGGTCGTGCAGGTCAACAAGACCACCACGGTCGATGTGACGCTGAAGCTAAGCCGCGCTGCAGAGACGATCACGGTCCAGGGCAGTGTGCCCGTCATCGACAAGACCAACGCCTCGCAGACGACGACACTCGAGAGCGCGCTGACGCAACAGCTTCCGACGCCTCGTAACTATCAGAATCTCGCGCTTGCAACTCCCGGCGCCGTTCTTCCGGGCGGCGCGAACGCGAACCCGAACTTCCACGGCGGCCTGCTCTCCGACAACCAGTTCCTGTTCGACGGCATCGATACCACCGATCCGACGACGGGCGGCTTCGGACAGAACTTCACGTTCGAGGCCATCCAGGAAGTGCAGGTGACGACGTCTGCCGCGTCCGCCGACTACGGCCGGGCCATCGGCGGCATCATCAATGTCGTCACCAAGAGCGGCACGAACGAGTTCAAGGGGTCGGTCAAGGACATTCTGACGAACGACAACTGGAACGATCAGAACAAGGGCGCGAACCCGGTTTCCGGCGCCACGTTCGCGCGCACGAAGCTCGACACAATCATCCCGGTCTACTCCGCGACCTTCGGCGGACCGATCTGGCGTGACCACGCCTGGTTCTTCGGTGCTTACGAGACCGACAAGACCACCTCGGCACAGCGGCAGACGGTCGACCCGAATCATCCGCAGAACTTCGTTTCGGTTCCGGAAGACAAGTTCTACGACGCCAAGGGAACCTGGCAGATCACGCCGTCGAACCTGCTCGTGCTCAAGGCCAATTCCTCGCCGACGAACAACATCGCCGTCGACCGGCACAACGGCGGCATCAACGCCATCCCACGTTTCGCCGGCGACCTCGGCGCCATGAACATACAGGACCAGGCCAGCCGCTCGAAGGCGCTCCAGTATTCGGGCGTGCCCGCGAACGACGTCGCCCTCGAAGGCGGCTTGGCCACGTCGCTCATCCACATCGGGTTCCGGCCGTTCGTCGCCGACACGCCGGTCCATCAGGACCTTCGCAACGGCTTGTTCTACAACGGTCCGTCGATCGTCGGCTTCCTCGAGCGAGCGCGTGAGCAGGCAAATGTCGCGAGCACGTATTACCGCACGTTAGGCGGTCAGACGCACAACTTCAAGGCCGGCATCGACTACCAGAACCTGCGATCGTCGGTCGATCAGCGATTTGGCGGAAACCAGCTCTTCGTCGACAAGTCGTACGACATCACCACCGGTACCGGCGTTCCGTTCCAGCGCCGCGACTACGATCCGCCGGTGGAATCGACGTCGCACGGCAAGAACAGCGCCATCTATGCACTCGACAAGTTCAGCGTTGGCGCCCATCTGAACCTCGACCTCGGCTTCCGGGCCGAGAAGCAGACCGGCAAGAGCGACCTCGGCACAAACGTCGTCGATACCAACACCATCTCGCCGCGGTTGTCCGGAACATACGACCTGCGCGGCGACAGCAAGACCCTCGCGGTGGCGTCGTATGGCCGCTTCTATCAGGACGTCCTGCAGAGCTTCGACGATGCGTTCGCCGGCGTGCCCCAGAAGACGAACTACAACCTCTTCACCTTCGACCCAGCCACCGGCCAGTTTACGCAGACCGGACGCGTGCAGTTCGGCGGCAACGCCACTCGCGTCGACAACCTCAAGCCGACGTACATCGACGAAGTGACGCTCGGCGTGGAGCAGCAGATCGGGCGCACGCTGGGCGTCGGCCTCCGAGGCATCCATCGCAAGTGGAACGACCTCATCGACGACGTTTTCGAGTACCAAGGCAGCACTCCGATCCGCACGTTCGTCAATCTGCCGAATGCCAAGCGGACGTACACGGCCCTCGAGGCCACGTTCGACAAACGGTTCAGCTCCGACTGGGCCGCGAATGTGTCGTACGTGTGGTCGCAGACCAAAGGCAATCAATTCGCGACAATCAACTCCGACCTCGGCAACTACGCGAACGAGAACTGCAAGTCCTCCAATGACACGTCGATCGGCAACAATGGGGTGATCAACTGCGGCGTAGCGGTCAACACCAATCGCAACGGTTTCGCGCCGTTCGATCGGCCGAGTGTTTTCCATGCCCTTGCGTCGTACAAGTTGCCGGTCAAGGCCGTGAACCTGACCGTGTCACCGGCGCTGCTCGTCGAATCGGGCGACACCTACCAGAAGCAGGGGTCGCTCAGCGTTCTGGCGCCGTCCGGCGCGGCGAACGGCAGCACGGTGACGTACTACTACAGCGGTGCCGGATCGAGCCGTTTGCCGACGATCTATGAACTCGACTTCGCCACCGAGGCGACGTTCCCGGTGTCGAGGTTCGAGATGGGGTTGAAGGCCGAAGTGTTCAATGTCACGAACACGCAAAAGCAGATCCAGGCGAACTCGGTTGGCTGGTGCGCGGCGGCCGGCTGCACCTCGCTGCAGCAGCAATACGGCATCGGCACCTCGCGCAACGCCTTCCAGAACCCGCGCAACTACAGGATCACCGCGCTGTTGCGGTTCTAACGCTTTTCAGTGGAGCGGCGGCCGCCCCCGGCCGCCGTTCCTTTTGCTCCCGTATTCAGTTCTGACGGCGTGACGAAGCGCCTCTCCATCGCGCTTACATCCTGCCCCAATTCGTGGCACTTTCATAAAACGGAATATCAGCGCGGGATACTTTCCTTCTTCGAGCAAAGAGCGGGAGGACCTCGTTGAACCTTCAGATGGATGTGCGTGCCCATCAGCGAAACGTCGGAGCCAGCCAGGGCCGATGGTTGCGCAGGTTCAGCTTGCTGGCGTTTGTAGTGATGACGCTTGCCGCAACGCAGGCGGGAGCGGCACAGTGGGTTTCGGCGTGGACCGTCGCTCATAGCGATCGGCTAACGACTCCTGCGATGAGTGGTACCAGCGTCCGGATGATCGTCAGGCCGACGGTTTCCGGCAACGCGGTACGGATCAAGATCGAGAACACGTTCGGTCAATCCCCGGTCGTGTTTTCGGCCGCCTCAATCGGTCAGGTGCAGTCCGGTGCGGCCGAGGTGCCCGGGTCCAACACGCGACTCAGCTTCAACGGACAGGCCGGCCTCACCCTTGCGCCTGGGGCTGGGGCGTACAGTGATCCGGTCGCGTTCGCGATGCAGACATTCGCGCTGTATGCCATCACTCTCGACGTGACGTTGGCGTCGGACATCAGCGCCCACGCGCTCGGACTCACGACCAATTACATGGCTACGGGCGCGCATGCCGCCGACCCCAGCGCGAATGCCTTTTCGCCCGTTCCGAACAATGATCACGGCACCGGTGAAGGTCCCACGTTCCCGTTCTACTGGGTGGCCGCTCTCGATGTGCAGTCTTCGTCAACCGTTGGTACCATCGTGATTCTCGGCGATTCGATCTCCGACGGCGAGTGCAGCACGCGATCGAACAACGGTGCCGGGAGCGGCGTCGTGACGCCGGATGTCTACAATCGCTGGACAGACCTGATTGCGGCGCGTCTGGCCGTCCTGCCGCCAGGTCAATCGAAGGCGGTCGCCGATGAGGGAATCGCCGGCAACAGGGTCGTCAGCGGCGGCACCGGTCCAACGGCGCTCTCCCGGCTGAATCGTGACGTGCTTGGCCGGTCGGGTGCGACGCTGGTCATCCTCTTCGAAGGAACAAACGACATAGCGAACGGCGCGTCCGCCGCGACGGTCATCGCCGGGGACCAGCAGATCATCACCAGCGTTCATGCAGCGGGCCTGCAGATCGCCGGCGCGACGATCATTCCACGCGGCGGCGATGGTTTCTGGACCAACGCCATGGAACAGGAGCGTCTGGCGCTGAACGACTGGATCCGCCACCAGTCGAGCTTCGATGCTCTCGTCGACTTCGATGCGCTGATGCAGGGGCCGGTCAATTCGACAACAGGTGCCGTGACCATCAACCCGGCGTGGAGGTGCTTCGACGGCGTCCACCCCAATGCCGCCGGATATGCGGCGATGGCTGCGTTCGTGGATCTGATCCTGCTGCAGAAGCCCAGTTTGGCGAGCACTCCAGCCTCGCTGACCTGGGTTCCCGGCTCGACCGTCAAGCTCGAACAGTTCATCGGCGACACGGACTATCAGACCAAGGCGCCGACACTCAGCCTGACGAACACCCGCTATAAGGTTGTTGGGACCGACCTCGGCTACTCGTTCGAGCACAGGAACCAGCTCGTCTTCCTCTTCGGCGACACCGTCGGCTTCGGCGCCGGCGACACGATGGCCTCGATCACGAGCGGGGAGCCGGAGAGCGGTCTCACCCTCAACTTCTTCACAAAGAGCGACCACTCGACGCTCCTCGTTCAGCCGCCCGGCGTGGCCATGGGAGCGTTCGAGGTCCCCGACTCCGGGATCAGCATCGCAGACAAGGCATACGTCGTCTGCAAGACCAACCATTCAGCCGACGACAACAACCCGACCGATACCTCGATCCTCACGCGCTTCGACGATGTCGCAAATACGTTCACCGTCCTGCGCACGATATCGCGGCTCCCCGGCGGGAAGTTCACCGAGATGGCGCTCCATGAAGTGCCGGCCGGTTTCGTTGGCACTCAGCCGGCGATCGTCATGTGGGGGGCGGGCATCTATCGGAAGAGTGATGTCTACCTTGCCACCGTCCCGGCGAACGCCTTCGAGACCGGGACTGGAACGCGGTACTTCGCGGGTCTCACGGCGGGCCAGCCGGTGTGGACCGACCAGGAGCAAGCCGCCGTGCCCGTGGCGCTCGACGGCACGGTCGGCAACGTCTCCGTGACCTATGCCTCAGGCGTCGGACTCTGGCTCATGACCTACGACAGCCGCGCGCCGTCGACGAAAGGGATCGTCTTCCGCTACGCATCCGCGCCATGGGGCCCGTGGAGCGACCCAACGGTAATCTTCGACCCCAAACGTGACGGCGGTCT
Source organism: Thermoanaerobaculia bacterium (assembly GCA_017883235.1). Lineage (GTDB taxonomy): Bacteria > Acidobacteriota > Thermoanaerobaculia > Gp7-AA8 > Gp7-AA8 > JADGNZ01. Next base: position 6,045 of record JADGNY010000049.1, read on the forward strand.
CGGACACTTCATCCACGACCCGAACATCGTCCCTGACGATGGTCTCGACGGGCCCACCATCGGAAGCGCCGACCCGCATACGACTGAGGGTGGAGACTACGCGCCGTACGTCCTGGAACGCTTCACGAAGACCGATGGGGCCACGCTGACGATCTACTACGTCATGTCGACGTGGAACCCCTACACGGTCATCCTCATGCGCTCGACGTTCACGATCGGCCCAGCGGCCCCGGGCCGCCGGCGCGCGGCACGCCATTGAAAGAACTTCGGGACACGAAACAGCGATCCAAAGCAACCAACGAACGGCCAATGTCCTGTCGGGATTGAATTCGAGGGTGGATGAGGCCAGCGGAATGTAAGAGGCCGCTGTCGTTAGCCGCCGCGGAGCGGCGATATCTACGTAGCCCAGTGCGTGAGCACTGGATTAGTGGATTGCATATTCAAGAGCCGCGGAGCGGCGGCATCTCGGCGGGAAAGGTTCCGCGCCTATGTCGAGCTTTACGCGAATGGTGACATCTGGGAATGTCGCCGCACGCGGCTGACCATCATGCGGCTCGAGATCCCAATGCTTACGCATTGGGCTACGTAGATGACGCCGCTCCGCGGCTTTTCAGAGGTCTTCCGATCTAACAGGATCAGCAAGTGGAGAATCTTGGGGCGTGCTGGAAACGGTCACGGACAGCTTCGGTCGCGATCCCGATCTGGCCTTCCTTCTTCTCTTCGAAGGACGTCGCGTGCGCGGCGAGTCCTCGGAGATCGTCCTGTCGCAGGGCTTCATCGAATTCGCGAACCTGATCCGCCTGCTGATTCAGAGAGGCAAGAAAGACGGCACCTTCCGCGTGGAGCTGAGCGACGAAGCGATGGCCTCTGCCATCCTGGGCGCCACCGAAGGAATGATCCGCGACCGCCTCATGGCCCAACGTGCCGGCAAAGCCGATCCCTTTTCAGTCGCCGAGATCCGCTCCATCTTCCTGGCATTTCTTACGGGCCTGCACCAGCCAGGGGGGGCGGGCTCCTCGTCGGGTGCGGCGGCATCCGACTGAGGAGCGCGCGGGCCCGTTCGCGCTGCATGCCGGCCCGTACCTTAGCAGTGTCGCGCGTTCGTTCGATAGAATCGTGGCCGTGAAGACGCACGACGGGTTGCAAAGAACAACTGCTCGCCTTTGCCGCGCGCGCGCAATAGGAGTATGTCCAGGCCCGCGCCGCGCTCTCCCCGCTGCTCTCGAACCAGGCTACCTTCATTAAAGAGCAGCCGTTAATGCGCGAAAACGTTCAGGCAGCGCGTGACCGCCCGCCCTCGGCCGGATCGCGCGAACAAACATGCCGCGGATTCCGGGTTGGGGATTCTTCGGTCGCTCAGAATGACAGGTTGAATGACAGGGCTCCGCCCCCCCCCCACCGCACTACCATTGCCCCGTGCGCGTCCGATCTGTCGTCGCCGGCTTGCTGTGGTGCGTGCTTGCTCTGCACGTCATCGCGCAGGAGCCGCGTCCCTTGCGATTGTCCGCGGCGACCTTCGATCGTTCCGGTCAGGTCGCTCTCGACTATGCGTGGCGGTACGGGCCGGGAGACGGGCCGGGACGCGAATCGATCGCGTACGACGACTCGCGCTGGATTCCCGTCAAGCCGGCTCTCGCTTCCGGGGACCTCTCGCCCGGCAACTGGAGCGGCGTCGGCTGGTTTCGCAGGCACGTGCTCGTCAGTCCCGATCTGCAATCGAAGACGCTGGCGTTGCGGCTGGCGGCGCCCGGGTCCGCGCGCGTCTACCTCGACGGACGGCTGGTAATGACCATCGGCCAGGCGGACAACGCGCCGCCGGAGATCCAGAGCTTGCGCAGGGACGCGGCGATGATCCGCCTCAACGGATCGTCTCATCTGCTGGCCGTGCGCTACGTCTATCCGCGCGGAACGCCCCGCGCGGCCCAGGGGATCGGGTTTGTTCTTTCGCTCGCGGACCGGCCTGCCGCGAACGAAGTCGCGCATCCCGAGTGGCCGGTGGCGGTGCGCGGCGCCGTGATCGCGCTGCCGATCTTTCTGGCCCTGCTGCATCTGACGCTGTTCGGGTTCAATCCCCGGGCGCGGGAAAACCTCTTCTACGCGCTGGAGATGCTCACCTTCGCTGGCATCGTCCTGCGCGAATATCGCGACGTCCTGCTCCCCACCGCGGCCCAGCGCGCCATCGCCGAGCGCGCCAGCAACGCCTTGCCGGTCATGGCCATCCTCTTCGGAGCGTTGACGTACTACGAACTGCGCACCCGTCCCTGGCCGAAATCGTGGCGCGCCTTCGTCGCCGCGGGGCTCGTTCTGTACGGCGCCTCGCACTTCGACAGCCGCCTCCTCGACTACGGCTGGATGGTCTACTTCTTCGCGCTGATCGTCGAGATCATTCGTCTCGAGCGCGGCAAGACCATCGTCAAGCGTGAGGGAACGCGTTTCTATCTCATCAGTTTCGCCATCTTCGGCATCACCGTCGTGCTCCAGATCCTGGTCAACTTCGGCGTGCTGGAATCCGTGGCCGGGGTACGCGAGGTCTACGTCTTCGGGATCCTGGCCTCGGCCATCGGCATGTCGCTCTTCCTTGCGCGCACGCTCGGCCAGTCGCGCATTCACGAAGCCGAGAGCCGGAGGAAGACGGAGGAGCTCACGCAAGCGCGCGACCTGCAGCTTTCGATGCTTCCCCGCGAGATGCCCGTCATGGCCGGCCTCGATATCGCCGCCGCGACGCAGCCGGCCGCCGAGGTCGGAGGCGACTATTACGACGTCCGGCCGGCGGGGGAGGACTCGCTCCTGTTCGCTTTCGGCGACGCCACCGGACATGGATTGGCATCCGGGATCGTCGTCACCGCGGCCAAGGCGCTGTTCACCTCACTCACGCCGTTGGAATCGCCCGGAATCCTGCTGGCGCAGTGTGACCGGGCCATGGCCGGGATGCATCTCCAAACACTTCGCATGTGCCTTTCTCTAGCCGTCGTTTCGACGCGCTCCATCACCGTGGCCTCGGCAGCGATGCCGCCGCTGCTCGTTTTCCGCGCCGCGACCGGAGAGATCGAAGAGATCGGCGCCGGAGGACTGCCGCTGGGCACCCGGATGCCGTCGCCGCCGCAGGAACAGTCGGCCACGCTCGCGGACGGAGACACGGTGCTGTTCGCCAGCGACGGATTCGCCGAGTTGAGCAACGCCGCCGGCCGGCAGCTCGGCTACGACGGCGCCACCGCGGCCTTCCGCCGCTGCGCTCAGGCGCCAACCGCGAGCGAGGTGATCGAGCGTCTTCTCGCGGAAGCGTCCCACTACCGCGGCGCACATCCGCAGGGCGATGACATTACGTTCGTGGTGGTGAAGGTGAATTGAAGGCAGAAGGCAGAAGGCGGAAGGCAGAAGGCAGAAGGCAGAAGGCAGAAGGCGGAAGGGAGAAGGCGGAAGGGAGAAGGCGGAGGGGAGAAGGCAGAAGGCGGAAGGCGGAAGGCAGAAGGCGGAAGGCAGAAGGTATCTTCTGGTTTTTGGTCCTGTCAGCATAGAAATCAGGAGTGGAGGATGCTGCGCTGAGCTCCACTTCACTGTCATCGTGAGAGGTTGTGAAAAACCTCTGTTGCCCAACGGCCCAATTGTCATCCTGAGAGGTTGTGAAAGAATTCGGTCCCACAACCGAACAATTGTCATCCGGAGCCGCTGAGCGAGCGTAGCGAGCGAAGTGCGGCGGAGGACGGCGAAGGATCTCAAGATGCGCGGCATGGGGCAGAAGCGCAGATGGGGTTTGTCGTTGATCTTCCTCAAACCACAGTTTCGCTCCTGCCCCAGGTGCTGCCACTGGAGATCCTTCGCCGTCCTGCGCCGCTCCTCGCTCGCTACGCTCGCTCAGCGGCGGAGCCTGCCCTGAGCGCAGCCGAAGGGGCAGGCTCAGGATGACAAATTGAGCGGTTCTAGTTTTCCGCCTTCTGCCTTCTGCCCTCTGCCTCCCGCCTTCCGTCCCCCCCTCCCGTGACCTTTTTGTCACCGCCCTCGTCTCACCAATGGAGGGACGAAGAATGCGCGACCGACGGGAAATCAGAACCATCGACGACGAGCGTGAGCGGTACCACCGGGCTGGCGCGGCACGGCATCCGAATTCGCCGAGCAGTTCGGGACTGATCCAACCACGTTGTCCCTCGGGTTTCTGCAGCACAGCGGAATGAAGGCGGAGGGATGGCTTCCTCCCCGCTGATCGCGCCCGCCTGTTCCCGCTGCTTCCTCCCTCGTCACCGCGCGTGCATCTTCTCTACATCCCAATCCTTTCCGGTGCCGTGGCAGGTGGCGCAGGCTTCGGATAGCGTCGTTCCGCCGAAGGTGGTGGTGTTGAGCCAGGCGTGGGCGGCGGCGTCGCTGTTGTCGTGGCAGCCGAGGCAGGCGGCGGTGGCGGGACCGTGCGGTGAGAAGTAGTCGCGCGGAGTGTTGACCGACGCGATGCCGGTCTGCAACGGCAGCGTGTAGGCGCCGGCCGCGTGACACTTCTGGCAGTTGCGGCGATCACCCGGGAAGCGGACCCAATTGAAATTGCTCGCGCTGCCGCTGCCGCCGTAGATCGTCCAGTCCTGCGTCAGATTCTCGCCGGTATGAATGCGATGGATGTGGCGCTGGAAGGAAATCGCCTCCGGCGCGCCAGCCGATGCCGGGCGTCCCGCCGAGTCGTTGTTCGTCGGGTTGTGGCAGATCACGCATTCCTCGGTGTTCCTGCGGTTTCCACCGTGAAGGGCGAGCGTCTCGTGGCACTGGTTGCAATTCGTCACCACCACGGCCGTCCGGCGCGGCGCCACCGGACCGGTGACGGCGACATATTGGATCGGGTTGAAGGCCGCCTCGCGCACAACGATATCGGCCTTGCCGTCGCCGCGCTTCAGATTGACGTTGCGGGAGACGTCGGCGCCGATCGTCCATGTGCCGGTCGCGTCGGCCGGAAGACCGGCCGAGAACGTGTAGCTCGTCGTCCCCGCCGTGGCGTTGTACACGCCGGGAGTCGTTCCGCTGGCCAGGCCGCTCTCGCGCGAGAACGTCGAGTAGCTCTTCGTTGGTCCGCCGAGGATGGGCGCGAACGTGGCCAGCTTGGTGCCATCGACGGGCGTGCCGTCGCCGTTCTTGATCGCGAAAACCGCGGTCGGCTTCTTGCCTGCGCCGGCATTTGTGACGCTCGTGATCGTGGCCGTCAGGCCCGTGAGCTGTTTCGATTTCAACGGATTGATATGCGCTCCCTGGACGGAGGCGTCGAATTCGCCGCCCGTGGCGGCGTGGCAGCTCGCGCACGCCTTGTCGTCGGCCTGCGCGCCGGCCGGATGGTTTGCGCCGGTGGTGAAATTCACGTCGTCGTGGCACGAGCCGCAGACGTCGCGGGTCGGCCGCGTGTACCAGACGTCGGCCTCGGCAGCTTTCGGGTCGTGGCAGGTGGTGCAGTTGCGGATGTCCTGGGGAAAGGCGACCGTCGACCAGTCGCTGCCGGCCACGTATGGTTTGCCGGCCTTGACGCTGGGAAGGGAGCTACCCATGTGAATTTTGTGGAAGAAGACCTTGCCGTTGAACGTGTTGCCGCTGGTGGCGTCGACCGTGTTCTCGACCGTGTGACACATCATGCAGAGTTTGACTTCGCGGCGGTTGCCGCCGTGCTCGGCGAGAGGGTCATGGCAGCGATTGCAGGCCACCGCGACGTTGGTCATGCTCCACACCGGCGCGGGCGTGCCGCCGTCCGGCCGAAAGTCCTTGAAGACGTTGTCGGCGAAGTAGTCCTTGCCGATGACATCCAGAAGCGTCCGCTTCGCGTATCCGCCGAGGGTCAGCGTCTTGGTGACGTCGAGGCTGGCCGGCATGGCCGTGGCGAAGGTGTACTTGTAGTGGCCGACCTCGAGGTTGGTCCATGTGCCGCCGGTGTCGACCCACGGTGTGGTCACGCCGTTGCTGGTCCGCGTGGTGAACGAGTGGTAGTAGCGCGTATCGGCGTTCCACTGCCCGAGGACGAAGGCCGGGGCGATCGGACCGGGGGTCACACTCCCCAGGCGGTCGAGAGGCTGATCGAATTGATCGGTGAGATTGATCTCGACGACCGGCTTCTGGCCGGGGGCGACGTTGGTCACCGCCAGCAGCGTGAGCTTCACCCCCGGACGGAGGTAGGCGATGCTGGCGTCGCTCAGATAGGCCTCGATCTGATTCGGCTGGAAGGCCGGCGCTTTCGACGGGGCAGGCGGCGCGGCGGCGCGATGGCGGGCGCTATCGCCGGCCGCAAGCGGCAGGGCCAGTGTTCCGGCCGCGGCGAGAATGATGAGCATGCGTAATCTGAATTGCATAGCGTACCTCCATCAGTGTCAGGGTTTGGTTTTCGCGGCCGGCCTCGCGGCAGGCTGCTGCCACTCATTGCTCACGAAGCGGATCAGAGCGGCCAGCTCGTCGGCGGAGAATCGCGGCCAGGGGATCTGCCGGTCGTTCATTCGGACCGACATCGCGGAGGCGTGGTTCCACATGCGGCGGGCGATCTCTTCTTTCGATTGTCCGGCGGTGATGCGCGACAGGGGAGGGCCGATGCCCCCCTCGCCGCGCGGGCCGTGGCACGACGAGCAGCGCTTCTCGCGATAGACGGTCAGGCCTTGATCGGCCGAGGCATTGTCGGCGTCGTAGCGCGAGACGAAGAGGTAGGCGAACACGTCGGCCAGTTCTTCGTCGTGGAAGACCGGCGTGGACATTCCCATCGACTGCATCGCGCCGGACATGGCCGGCCAGTGGTTCCACATGCGGCCGGCGAGCTGGGTCACGCTGCCCTGGAGCTCGGCGCGGCCGAGGTCCGGGCCGATCGAGCCGCCGCGGCCGAAGACGGCGTGGCAGCGTGAGCATCCTTTGCTTACGAAGGTCTGTTTTCCTTTGATCGGATCGCCGGCCGATTTGAACGTGCGCGGGGCGCGCCGTTGTCCCTGCCCACGCACGTAGGCGAAGAGATCGAGAATCTCGTTGCCGCGGAAGGTCGGCACTTCCAGATTGCGCGTGTGCATCATGGCCACCATGGCCGGGCCGTGATTCCAGAGGCGCTGCGCCAGCTGCAGCGGCGGCGTGCCGCGCGGGAAGGCGTCGAGGCGCGGCCCGGTCCGTCCCCCCTCCTTGCCGATGGCGTGACACTCGATGCAATGCTTCTCGGCAAACAGCGACTTGCCGCTCTTGGCATCGCCCGGCTCGTCGAAGTAATTGAGGAAGTAGAGGAAGGCCAGAAGGTCTGACAGCTCCGTCCCTTCGAACTGAGGGCGGATCAGGCGCAACTCCTTCATCTTCTCGTCCATGGTCTGGGCGTGGTTCCACATCGCCGCGACGATTTCGTAGAAGGAGCCTTTGACCGAGCTGCGTCCCAGATCGGGGCCGATCCTTCCGCCGGCGCCGCGGACGGCGTGACACTCGACGCACTTCTTCGAGACGAACAGCAACTGCCCGCGCGCCGGATCGCCGATGATCCCCGCGGCGTGGGCCGTGGCGGCGGCCAGAAGGAGGGCGGTGAGGATGACGGCCAGCGCCCCTCGCTCTCGTGGTGCACTACTCATGGGTTGCCTCCGGCAGATAGCTGAGCACCCGCGAGGTCACCTCACTCACCGAGTGCTCGCGTCCTTCGCGGATCTCCCAGATCGACACGATGGGGAAGAACTTGGTGAAGGTGGCGTACAGGAGGATGAACATGCTGACGAAGGCCGCGAAGAGCGACCATTCCACCCACGAGGGGACGTAGGAGGGGGCGGCCATGGGGATGCGCGGACTGGAGAGGCTGGGAACCACGATGAGGAATCGCTCCAGCCACATGCCGATCTGCACGGAAACCGATGCCGCCACCGTCCCCCAGACCCGCGTGCGCGTCCGCCGGTTTGCCAGCAGCGAGAACGGTACGATGAAGCAGGTCACCACCATCGTCCAGAAGAGCGGCGAGAACTTCCCCTGCGTCTTGGAGAGGAAGACCACCATGTGCATCGGCTCGCCGCCATAGTACGTGGTCAGGAACTCGGCGAAGGTGAAGTAGAACCAGAGCAGGCTCATCACCAGGAGGAGCAGGCCAAGGTTGTTGAAGTGAATCGGCTTGAGGTACTCCTCGAGGTGGTAGGCCTTCCGGATGATGGCCATGGCGATGATGATGGCGGCGATGCCGGAGAAGATGGCCCCCACCACGAAGTACGGACCGAAGATGGTCGAGTGCCACATCGGCTGAACGGTCATGGCGAAGACCCACGAGACCACCGTGTGCACGCTCACTGCGATGGGGATGACGATGACCGCCATGATGGCGATGGAGCGGTCGAGAAGGCGGCGCTGCCGGTCCGATCCGGTCCACCCGAGCGCCAGAGGGCGATACAACCATCGCCGCGACGGCATGCGGTCGCGCAGGATGGCGATATCGGGGATCAGCGGCAGAAAGAGATAGATCGTGCTGGCGGTGAGATAGGTGGCCACCGAGGTCACGTCCCACAGCAGCGGGGAGGTGAAATTGCCGAAGCGGAGAACGTTGAACACGCGGTCCGGGCGCCCGAGGTCGAGGATTACGCAGGCCATGCCGAAGAAGAGCACCAGCACGGTGATCACCTCGGCGGCGCGGGTGATGGACCGCCGCCACTCCGCGTGCGCCAGACGGAGGATGGCCGAGATGAGCGTGCCGGCGTGGCTGATGCCGATGAAGAAGACGAAGTTGGTGATGTAGAGGCCCCAGAAGACCGGCGAGTTCAGGCCGGTCACGCTCAGGCCGCGGCGAAGCTGCGTCCACCAGGCGAACGCTCCCCAGAGGCCGATCGCCAGGAGCGTTCCGATGAAGATCCAGAAGCGCGGCTGCGTGGTCTCGATCGGGGCGAGAAGCCGGCTGTCGTCGTTGCCCTCAAACGTCTCCACCGGATTCTCCTTTCGAGAGGTAGATCACTTTCGGTTTGGTTCCCAGCTCTTCGAGGAGCCGGAATGCACGCGGGCCGGCGGCCAGCCGCGCCACCACGCTTCGGGGGTCGTCGAGATCGCCGAAGAACATGGCCTCGGCCGGACAGCTCTCCACGCAGGCCGGCAGGTAGTCGCCGTCGCGGAGCGTCCGATCCTCCATCCGCGCCTGATCGCGCGCACGCTGCAGGCGGTGATGGCAGAACGAGCATTTCTCCACCACGCCGCGCGGCCGCACCGAGACGTCGGGGCTGAGACCGTCCTGCATCGGCTGCGGCCACTCCGGTTTTTTCCAGTTGAATTGCCGGACGGTGTACGGACAGGCGGTCGTGCAGTAGCGGCAGCCGATGCAGCGCGCATAGATCTGCCCGACCAGTCCCTCATGGCCGATGACGGTGGCCGTGGCGGGACAGACCTTCACGCACGGGGGCCGCTCGCAATGCATGCAGGGAATGGGGACGAGGCGGAGGGAAGGGCGGGTGCCGTGCTCACCCTCGCGGAAGGGAGCGAGACGGATCCAGGAGATGCCGCGGCCACGCTCGGAATCGGCCTGGTCCACGGGCGGGATGTTGTTCTCCACCTGGCAAGCCACGACGCAGGCCTGGCAAGCGGTGCAGCGGTCGAGATCGATCACCATGCCCCAGCGCGTCATGGCTCAGCTCCTCTTCCCTGGGCGGTCACCGGTGGGCGAGGCCTCGCTGACCAGGACCGTCGCCGCGGCGAAGTCGGGGAGCGACGAGATCGGCTCGCGCACGCCGTCGAGAAGCCGCAGCGGATTTTCCCCGACGCCCTCGGCCCAGCGGCCGCCGCCGCGTTTACCGAGACCGACCGGAATGGCTACCGCTCCGGCAACGACGCGCTCCGTGACGCGCGCGCGCACCACGATCGCCTCGTGCGCCGAGGCGACGCGCATCCAACTGCCGTTGCGCAGGTGCAGCGCCGACGCGGTGTCGGGATGAACCTCGCCCCACGTCTCCCAACGCTCCTCGAGCCCCGGATCGAGCAGCGCCTGCAGGAAGGGCAGCTCAGCTCCCGTTCCGCCGGCGATGGGGAGCGGCTCGAAGAGGATCAGCGCTGCTCCGCCGGTGACGGCCGGGGAGGCGCCGGCAATCTGCTGCACCAGGTCGGGACGGAAATCGAAGCGGCCGGAGGGAGTACGCAGGACGCGGCTCCAGTCGCCGTGATCGTAGAACGGATCCCACCATCCCCCCGTCTCGCCGGTCCGTTTCCACAGCTCGTCAGCGCTGGTGTAGCCGGGCGCCCACCACCCCGATCCTTCCATCATCCGCACCCATGCGGCGTCGAACGGTGTGCCAACGATGGCGCCGCGCCGTGCTTCGAACAGACGGTCGATCTCGGCGCGGCTCAGGGCGGCCACGTCCTGCCACGGCAGCGCGCGTTGCAGTCCGGTGCGGCGGGCGAGGTCAAGGAAGACGTCAGCCGGCGCGCGCGTGTCGTAGAGCGGCTTCGACACTGCCGGCGATGCCACGCTGACGCTGGCAAAGGCCACCGACGGAGGAGAGGTCTGGACGTTCCAGGTCTCGAGGAAGTGAGGCTCGGGGAGTATCCAGTCCGAGCGAAGGGCGGTGTCGTTGGCGATGGTGGCGAAGGTCACCACCAGCGGTACGCGATCGAGCGCCGCGGTGAACGCATCGTGCGACGCGGTGGCATAGAGTGGGTCGGTTCCGAGGATGAAGAGCACCTCGGCGGGATACGGCTCCCTGCTGCTCAACGCGCGCGCGAGCTGCTCGGGGTCGCCGCTGAGCAGCGACTCGCTGCCGGCGCCGTCGAGGCGCGGCTGGCGGCGGCCTGCCGCGGCCACGGGGTCGGGAGCATCGGCGGGCCAGGCGTCGATGGCCACCTCGTCGGCGATGAGCACCCCTCCGGCGCGGTCGATGTTGCCGATCAGCGCGTTGAGGAGATGCACGGCCAGGTGGTCGGCCAGACGTCCGCCGAGTAGCGGGCCCTTATGCGGGGGAAGCACCAGCCCTTTCCGCGCGCCGGCCAGCTCGCGCGCCACCCGCAGGATGACGTTGACCGAGACGCCGCTTTCCGCGGCCACTCGCTCGAGCGAGAAATGGTTCCCGAGGATGGCGCGCAGCCCGCCGCCGGGGCCGTCCTCGAAGCCGGTGCCCCGCTCGGCCACGAACTCGCGGTCGTAGAGGCCCTCCTGGACGATGGCGGCGGCGATGCCGAGCGCAAAGGTGGCGTGGGTGAGCGGCCGGATCGGGATCCACTCGTCGGCCGACGCGGCTGTGATGGAGAGCCGCGGATCGACATGAATGAGTTTGCCGCGCTGCGCGGTGTGGGTCTGGCGGAAATCGCCGTAGGCGCGCATGGAGTAGACCGGAGCGGGAGACGCCTCCAGAAACTCCGAGCCGAGGGAGAGGATGTAGTCGGCGCCGCGGATGTCGGGCGCGGGCGTCGCGCGCACGCCCTGCGTCAGGAACAGCGCCATCGCGCCGGCCTCGTTGCCGCGGTCGAAGGCGATGTCGTTCGGCGATCCGAACGCGGCCAGGAATTGCCGTGCCGCGCGCGTGCCGATGTCGCGGTCGCCGCCGCGAAGCAGGACCACGGACTCGGGGCGTTGCTCGTCGCGAATCGAGCGCAGCCGGCTGGCAATCTCCGCCAGAGCGGCTTCCCACGTGGCCGGACGGAACGAGCGCAGCGAGCCGCGCGGCCCCACACGCCGCAGCGGTACGCGGAGCCGGTCGGGGTGGTAAAGCGCCTGAAGCGCGGCCTGCCCCTTCGGACAGAGGCGGCCGCCGCTGATGGGATGGAGCGGATTTCCTTCGACTTTGACGATGCGGTCGCCGATGCGCCGCGCACGGACGCCGCATCCCCCCGGGCAGGCGGTGCAGACCGACAGAACGAACTGTTCCGGCCCGCGCGGCGGATAGAGCGGCTGGTTCGACGTGGCCAGGGCGTCGGCAAAGATGCGGCCCCCGGTTCCGCCCACTGCCGCGCCGGCGGCCGCTCCCGCCATCAGACCGATGAATTTACGTCGGGCGATTTTCACGGCATCGTCTCCTTTATCGATGACATGTCGTGCAATCGACCGACACGTTCCTCTGTTCGTGGCACGCGATGCAGTCCGCCATCTTCAGCCGCTTCACGCTCCTGGGCGGCGAGGTGGTCAGGGCGATGCTGCCGTGGCAGGTCTCACAGCGAATGTGCGCCTTCATGACGTGCCGCCGGTGCGAGTAGAAGATGTGCGACGGCTGGCGGAAGAGGCTGTTCCAGACCAGAGGGCGCCCCTCTTTGAGAAGCCGCACCAGTTTTGCCTCCTCGGAGCTCTTTCCCTGCGGCTCGGAGTGGCATGTCGAGCAGACGTCCGCAGCGGGCAGCCCGGAGAACGTTTCGGTCTCATAGAACTGGTGGCAGGTCGAGCAACCGAGCTGGTTCTCCACCACGTGCTTTCGATGATTGAACGCGATCGGCTGATCGACCGACGGAGAGCGAAGGCCGCCCGTGACGAATCCGATGGCTGCCGCCGCGCAGAACATCACCGCGAATGCCGCGATGGCCAGCCGCCGGTCAGGTGCGCCGTCTCGGTCAGGGGAGGTCATAGGTCACTTCGTGGCGAAGCCGCGCACGAGCTTGATCAGCTCGCCGACCTGCGCCGCCGAGAGCTTCGTGCCGAATTCCGGCATCTTTCCCTTGCCGGCCGTCACGGTTTTCAAGAGGTCGGCATCGCTCAGCTTCTGAACCTCGGCCGAGCCGAGCGCCTTCGCGCCGATCTTCTTGCCCATCGGCGTGTTGCCGCTGCCGTCGGCGCCGTGGCACGGAGCGCAGCGGCTCTTGAAGATGGCCGCGGCATCGTCAGCCAGGCAGAGCGCGGGGAGGGAGACGAGGAGCAACAGGGCGATGAACAGGGTGGTGAACGAACGAGTCTTCATGGAGTTCTCCTTTCGCCCTCGGCGGGCGACGTCGCGGACGATTCGTGTGCCAGTGTTTTCGCAATCACCTGATGGAGGGATGAGAGAAGCGCCAGCGGCGGCTTGCCCGCTGATTGCCAGGCCGAGGCGGTGAGATAGATCGTCAGCGCGACGTCGTCGACCTTGGCCTGGTCGCCAGCCGATTCGCCGTTCTCGAGCACCTCGCGCACGCGCAGATAAAGGGCGCCGAGCAGGTCGTTGTCGAGCTGGCGGACGCCGATCCAGCCGCGGAGGTCTTCTTCGGCCGCCCGGATCAACCGGCGCGCCATCGCGTCCAGTGCCTTGGTTGGTTGTGTCATGAAACGATCTCGCCACTCTACTTGCGCAAGGGCAGTGCCGCGGTGCCGGCTCAATCGTTTCAATACTTTAGTGATTGGAGTCTTGCAGGATTGCAAGACCTCCGGGCGGGAGATTCGTGCACTTCCGCCAGTGCTGCGGCGGCTACATCTCCAGCTCTTTCATCCGCCGATAGAGCGTCGAGGCGTCGATGCCGAGACGGCGTGCGGCCTGTTCGCGGTTGCCGCCGGCGACGAGAAGCACGTGCCGGATGTGCTCCCGCTCGTAGGCGCGAACGGCGCTGCGGAGATCATCCGAGGTCTGCGCGGTGAAGGCTTCTCCTGAAATCTCCCGCGGGAGATCTCCGACGTCGATCTGTTCGCTCTCGGCGAGCAGCACGGCCCGTTCGAGCACGTTGACCAGCTCGCGGACGTTGCCGCGCCACCGCGCGCTCATCAGCGCGCGCATGGCTGCGTTGGTCACGCCGGTGATGCGGCGGTTCAACCGGGTGACCAGCCGGCCGAGAAGGTGCTCGACCAGGAGTGGGATGTCGTCGCGCCGGTCGCGCAGCGGCGGCAGCTCGATCTGCACCACCGAGATGCGGAAGAAAAGGTCCTCGCGGAAGCGCTTCTCCTCGATCTCCCGCAGCGGGTCGCGGTTGGTGGCGGCGATGAGACGGACGCTGGTGCGCGTCGGGCGCGTGGCGCCGACGCGGTAGAACTCCTGCTGGTCGATGGCCCGCAACAGCTTCGGCTGCAGCTCGGCCGGCAACTCGCAGATCTCGTCGAGGAACAGCGTGCCGCCGCCGGCCAGCTCGAAGTAGCCCGGCTTGTCGCGATGCGCGCCGGTGAAGGCGCCGCGCACGTGGCCGAACAACTCGCTTTCCATCAGCTCGCGGGGCAACGCCGCGCAATTGACGGCGATGAACGGCGCGTGATCGTCGCTGCGGGCGTGATGAAGGGCCCGTGCCACCAGCTCTTTCCCCGTGCCGCTCTCGCCGGTGACGAGGATGCTGCTGCCGGACGGCCCGACGCGCTCGATCAGCTCGCGCACGGCCCGGATGCCGCGGCTCTCGCCGACGATGGTGGTGCCGGTGACTTGCTCGGAGACATGCCTCCGCAGGTATCGCAGCTCGCGCTGGAGCCGCCGCTGCTCCACGCAGCGCCCGATTTTCTGAAAGAGATCTTCCGGCAGGACCGGCTTGAGGATGTAGTCGGCCGCGCCGGCGCGGAAGGCGTCGACGGCCGTTTCCATGGTTGCGTTGGCCGTGATGATGAGCAGCGGCGTGTCGGGGCAGAGGTTGGCCAGACGCGTAATGAGGTCGACGCCGCAGAGGCCGGGCATGATGAGATCGCAGAGGATCACGTCGGCCGCTTCCGCGCTGGCGCGCCGGAGAGCCTCCTCGCCATCGGCCGCCGTATCGCAGGCATAGCCCTCCTCGCGCAGGATGGCGGCCATGTCCTCGCGAAAGACCGCCTCGTCGTCGATCAGAAGAACGGTTGCCGTCATGGGTGAGCGCTCCGGGTGGAGGGGACGGCGGCGGCAACAGGAAGATTGACGATGAAGCGCGATCCTTCTCCGGGCCGGCTGGAAACATCGATCGACCCGCCGTGCGCGTGTACCAGGCTGTAGCAGATCGACAGCCCCAGGCCGGTCCCCTCGGCCTTGGTGGTGAAGAACGGCTCGAAGAGCCGCGCGCGCACGCTCTCGTCGATCCCGCTGCCGGTGTCGGTCACCGCGATCCTGACCAGTTGTTCGTCGACCGAGGTGGCCACTTCGAGCGTACCGCCGCCGGGCATGGCCTCGATGGCGTTGAGAAGCAGGTTCAAGGTCACCTGGAGCAATTGGTCGCGCACACCGCGGACCGGCGCGAGCGTCTGCTGCAGCCGCTCGCTGAAGCGGACGTTGGCCGCCCGTCCGTCGAGCTTGACCAGCGAGACCGCCTCGCTGGCCACGCTGTTCACGTCGATGGTCATCCACCCGTCGCGCGCGCCGTGCGCCAGGTGCGACACGTTCCGGACGATGCGCCCGATCCGATCGATCTGACTCTGCAGGACGTCCAGGCTCTGGCGGTGAAACTCGGGATCGTTTCGCCGTTTCATCAACTGCAGCCGGGCGTGGAGCGACGAGAGCGGGTTGCCGATCTCGTGGGCGATGCCCGCCGCCAACTGACCGAGCACCGCCAGCCGCCCGGCGTGCAGCGCTTCCGCCTCCAGCGCCTTGCGCGCGGTCACCTCCTCCACCACCGCAACCGCCTGCACCACGCGCCCGTCCGCGTCATGAACCGGCGAGGCGACGCTACGGAAATACCGCAGGTGGCCCCCCGGTGCCGGCACGGTGATCTCGATCTCCGACTGTTCCGCCCGCGCCAGGGTCTGCGCGGCGGCGCAGGCGATGCAGTTGCGCGGCTCGCTGTGATCGTGCGGGTACATCGCCCCCACCGCCGGCGCGGGCCACCCCATCCATCCCGCCAGGCGCAGGTTGACCCATGCCACCTCGCCATCCGCTCCGACGATGGCGATGCCGAGGCCCGCCGCGTCGAGCACCCCTTCCAGCCGCCTCTGTTCGAGGATTGCCTTCCGCGCGCTCGCTTCGAGGTCCGCCTCGCTCTCGCGCAGCCGCTCGGTGACCAGCGTCGTGAAGTACGCCGTCAGCAGCATCACGCCCAGAAACGACAGCACGCGCCCGGCCACGAACACAGGGTCGTGTGCGGCGTGATTGATGTGCATGTGCCCGCCGCTCATGGCCATGCTGTGCGGGAACAGCAGGATCGTGGAGTGCGGAAGGATCTCGAACATCTCGCCGAGAGCGAGGAAGGAGAAGATGGCGCTGCCGAACACCGCCACGGCAATCGCCTTCCGCTTCGGCAGGAGAATGCTGGCGATGATCACGTGGAAGAGGTAGGCGATCGACAGAGGGTTCTCGATCCCGCCCGAGGCGTTGAGCATTCCGGTCAGCACGCCGAGGTCGACCACCGACTGGGCGATGACCTGGCGGTCGAAGTCGAAGCCGCGCTGCAGGGCGTGCAGAAAGAGGAAGTTCGCCACCACCAGCACGCCCCAGCAGATCAGCAGTTGCGGCAGGTGCGCGGCCGAGATGATCCCGGTCAGCGGCACGGCGATGACGATGAGGGCCAGGGCGAATCCCGCCGCCACCCATCGCATCCGGATGAACCACCTCAGATGTTCGGCCTTCCACTGCCGGCTCTCGAGAAAGCCGCCCGCGCCGTCCAGCCGCTGCACGATTGTGGGGTGCTGGATCAGGTACCACACCGCGAAGCTCGCCAGCAGCAGCGATGCGCTGATTCCGCGAAGCATGTGCAGCAGGTAGAGCGATTGCGTCCCCAACCGCGGAATGAGGACGTACGTTTCCAGTAACTGGTACCCGCCGAAGAACGCTGAAAGCCCGGCGCCCCCGAAGAGCAGCAGTGACGGAATGTCCGCCGCGCGCCGCGCAACGGCTCCTCGCTCATCAGGACGAAGGCCCATCAATACCTCGCGTTTCCGGCGACTCTATGCGAACAGAGAGGCGTGTCCGCGCGCACCCATCACGAGGGGATGTGTGAGGGATCACATCGGGGGCGGCGTAAGCGGAGCCGCGCGCCGCCCGCCGGACCCCCAGGCGGTGGACTCTGTTAGCGCCGTGAGAGGGCAACAACCGACTGGCGGAGGGAAGACGTATTCTGTTCCCAACTGATTGGGTGGCTGGTGCGGATCGACTCTCCGGCACCGCTCAAAGAAAACGACGGGAACTGCACGAGGTCGGATCCTCTCTCGCGCCGGATAGAAGTCTGTTCACTCGCGTCAACACGATCCTCTTTGTTGACACGAGCGCCCAATGGGCGGCCCCATTCACCTTGGGACTAAGATGAGCGGGAGAGTTGCACTCGTGAGCTTCAACCGCACCATTCGTCTCTTCGTCAGCTCGACCTTCAGCGATCTCAAGGCCGAGCGCAACGCCTTGCAGGAAAAGGTCTTCCCTCTGCTCAAGCAGCTTTGCCTAACCAGAGGTTTCCGTTTTCAGGCTATTGATCTGCGCTGGGGTATCAGTGAGGAAGCCGGGCGCGACAACAAGACCATGCGCATCTGCCTGCGTGAGCTGCGCCGCTGCCAGCAGGACCGTCCCAAGCCCAACTTCCTCATCCTGCTCGGCGACCGCTACGGCTGGCGGCCCTTGCCGGAGATCATCCCCGCGGCGCTGTTCGGGAAACTGGCTGCTAAACTCCAATCCGCCCATCCCGACGCGGCCCAACTCCTCCAGCAGTGCTATCGCCTCGACGAAAACGCGGTGCCGCCCGTCGCTGAACTTCAACCCCGGGGCGACGACGAAAGCTGGCCGGAGAAAGTCGAGAAGCCGCTCCTCGCGGCACTCGAACAGGCCGTGCAGACCCTCGGGCTGGACGTGGAAAAGGAAGGCGTGACCATCGGCGTTTCGGCGACCGAGCAGGAGATCATCGAGGGCGCACTGAAAGTCCCCGACGCCGCCGGCCATGTCCGCGCCTTCTTCCGCACGATCGACGGTCTGCCGAACGACCCGCCACCCAAGGATTACGTGGACCTCGGTGACCCACAGGCCAAGCCACGCCTTGTGGCGTTGAAGGATCGCATCCAAGGCCACATCGGCGAGAAGAGCGTGTGCCGTTACCGAGTTCCCTGGCGCGGTAACGGAATCGACGCCGGCGATCTGAAGGAGTTCTGCGAGCAAGCCTGGAAACAGTTGAGCGAGGTCGTGGAACAACAGATCGCCACGCTTTCGAAGGTTCCGGCCGACGAATTGGAAGAACAGGCGCACCATCACTTCGGCGAGGAACGCTGCCGTCGTTTTGTAGGACGCCGCGAACCGTTGGAGCGCATTGCCGCTTACCTGCACCAGGGGTCGGGCGAACCATTGGCTGTGATCGGCCCGTCCGGTTCCGGCAAGTCCGCCTTGATGGCCAGGGCCGTGGAAGCGGCTGGGGAGGAGAGGTCCAAAACCCAGATCATCGCCCGTTACATCGGCGCAACACCGGCCTCGTCTGACCTCATTCAATTGCTCCGCAACGTGGTTGGGGAAATCCGCCGGCGCTATCCGGCGCCGGTGGCAACGGAACCCCAGTCCGGTGAGGGTGGCAAAGCGAAGCCCGGCGATGCCGAAATCCCCTTCGAATTCAACCCGCTGCTCAACGCGTTTCACGAAGCCTTGCAGCGGCCGGCGGCCGGCCAGCCGCTGTGGATCTTCCTCGATGCCCTCGATCAGTTGACGGGAAGCCATCAGGCCCACACTCTGAACTGGCTGCCAGCGAAGCTCTCCGAGCACGTCCGCCTCGTCGTGTCGGCCGCGTTGCCGCAGGTGGGGGGTCGCGCTCCGGACTCTTCCGACCCTCGCCCTGCGATCATGGCCGCGCTCACGTCGCGGCTGGACGCCGGGCAGCGCGTCATGCTTGCTCCGCTGACCGCCGCCGACGGCGAGCAGATGCTCACGAATTGGCTGGCTGACGCCAACCGCATGCTTCAGCCGGCACAGCGCAACGCCATTCTCGAAACCTTCCAAGTCGAAGGCAGTCCCCTCTGGCTCCGCACGGCCGCGGAAGAAGGGGCGCGCCTGGCCTCATGGCGACCCGTGCCCTCGCTCCTATCCACCCCACCGGGACTTCTGGGACAGGTGCTGGACCGCCTGTCGCGGGAAGAAGAGCATGGTGGCAGACTCGTGTCCCGCACGCTGAGTTACCTGGCCTGCGCTCGGCACGGCCTGGCCGAGGACGAGATTCTTGACATCTTGAGCGCCGATCTCGAAGTCATGGAAGACTTCCGGCGACGCTCACCCAACTCGCCCAAGACGAACAGCCTTCCGTTATCGGTGTGGGTGCGGCTGCACGGCGACCTCGCCTTCTACTTCGCCGAACACCAGGCCCAGGAGGCCAGCCTGCTCGGGTTCTACCACCGGAGCTTCCTGGAGGCAGTGACGGCGCATTGCCTGGCCGCTCGTGAAGATCGCCGGTTGCGGCATCAGCATCTGGCCGACTGGTTCGGGAAGCAGGCCTGGTCCCTCGCTCCGGCGAGCGAAGATCCCGGTCTGCCACCTCGGGAAGCCAGGATCGAGGATCCGCCCAACGCCCGCAAAGCCAGCGAATTTCCCTGGCAGCTATACAAGACCGCCGACGAATCCGACCCGGAACGCAATCAGGAAGCTGTCTGGCAGCCCATCGCCGACGCGCTCTGCGACATCTTGCTCGTGGAAGCCAAGGTCCGTTCAGGGCTGGTACTTGAGCTGCAGGAGGACTACCGCTTGGCGCTGGATGCACTGCCGGAAATGGGGACGGAGGTGAACGAGCGGCAGGAAGGCGAAGCGCGGATTAGGCGGTGGACCGCTGACATCATTGCCTATGCTCGAATGTGGAGCGAACGCCGTGATCGCTTGACGCGAGGCGAGCCGGTCCCCGAACCCGAGCCGGCATTGCCTGAGCCGGTTTCCGCCGTTCGTATGTGGACCGAAGAGGAGATTGAGGCCGAATGCCGGCGGCTCAGCGAACAGCCCACTCGGCTCGACCGCCTGCGCGCCTTCGCCGGGTTTGCGACTTCCGAGTGCCATGTGCTGCTCGAGTTTGGCCAGCGGGAAGACTTTGTGATCCAGCACGCCTTCAACCACATGCCAGGTGGCCCTGTCCATGCCGCAGCCGCTGAGGAGATTGCCGCTCTCCACTGCCCGCTGCTGCTCCGCCGCTGGCCGGCCGAGGCGCGTCCGAATCCCATACCGGCCCTGCTGCGCACCTTGAAGGGGCACAGCGATTCTGTCAAGAGCGTGAGCGTGACACCGGACGGGCGGCGGGCGGTGTCGGCGGGGGGGTGGGACTTGACGCTGCGGGTGTGGGATCTGGAGACGGGTGCGTGCCTGCGCACTTTGGAAGAGCACAGCAATAGCGTGAGCATGACACCGGATGGGCGGCGGGCGGTATCGGCGAGTCACGACTTCAGCCTGCGGGTGTGGGATCTGGAGACCGGCGCGTGCCTCCGCACCTTGAAAGGGCACAGCGTTTTTGTCGAGAGCGTAAGCGTGACACCGGACGGGCGGCGATCGGTGTCGGCGAGTAGCGACAAGACGATGCGGGTGTGGGATCTGGAGAACGGAACCTGTCTGCGAATCCTCGAAGGCCACAACACTCCGGTCAAGTGCGTAAGTCTGACGCCCGATGGCCGGCGCGCAGTCTCGGGGAGCGGGGACTACCAGCGTGGTGACAACGTTTTGCGGGTCTGGGACCTGGAGAGCGGGGTCTGCCTGCGCACGATCGAGAATCCCAATGACCCTGTCCGTTGCGTGAGAGTGACGTCGGATGGCCGGCGCGCGGTCTCGGGGAGTGGCGCCGTGCTGCGGGTCTGGGACCTGGAGAACGGGACCTGCCTGCGCACCTTGGAAGGGCACACCAGCGGGGTCGAGAGCGTGACCGTGACGCCGGACGGACAGCGCGCGGTGTCGGGGAGTCTCGACCATACTCTTCGCGTCTGGGACCTGGAGAGCGGGACCTGCCTACGCACCTTGGAAGGGCACAGCGATGACGTCAGGAGTGTGAGCGTGACGCCGGACGGGCGGCGCGCGGTGTCGGCGAGTGACGACCAGACGTTACGGGTGTGGGATCTGGAGAGGGGCGCGGGCCGACCCCGTTCCGAATCGGTGAGCGCGCGGCTGCCCTGTCTGAGTGTGACACCTGACGGGCTACGTGCTATCTCGGGGCACCATGAGAAACTGCGGGTCTGGGATTTGGAGAGCGGCGCCTGCCTGCGCACGCTCAAGACAATCAGCAGCAATTCCTCAATCAGTTGCGTGAGTATGTTGCCCGACGGCCTGCGCGCGGTTTCGAGTGATGGGTGGGATATTCGGCTCTGGGACCTGGAGAGCGGCGCCTGTGTCCGGACTCTCCCTGTCCCTGGGGAGGGCGACGGGGCGAGGTGCGTCTGTGTGACGCCAGACGGCAGGCGCGCGGTTTCCGGTGGCGGGGGATGCAGCCTGCGGGTCTGGGACCTGGAGAGCGGAACCTGCCTCCGCACCCTCGAGGGCAGCCATAACTATGTTGAGTACTTGAGTGTGACGCCCGACGGCGGGCGGGTGGTGTCGGCAGGAGGCTATGGTCAGCCACTGCGGGTCTGGAATCTGGAGAGCGGGGCCTGCATCCGCAGCCTTGAAGGCCACAGAACCGGCGTCAAGAGCGTGGGCATGAGCTCCGACGGTCGACGTGTAGTCTCAGGAGGCTTCGACAAGACCCTGAGGGTCTGGGACCTCGAAACTGGCGCTTGTCTACACACTCTGGAAGGCCATCTTGACACGGTCTGGTGCATGGGTGTGACACCCGATGGCCGTTATGCGGTTTCGGGGAGCGAGGACAAGAGCCTGCGAGTCTGGGACCTGGAGAGTGGTGCTTGCATGTCTACCCTCGAAGGCCACGGTAGCAGAGTCAGTTGCCTGAGCGTGACGCCTGACAGTCGGCGCGCGGTCTCGACCGGCGACGATGCGACTGTTCGGGTGTGGGACCTGGAGAGCGGAACCTGCGTGGCCCTCTTCCTCGCTTCTGCAGCGATTCAGTCTGTTGCCCTGTCTCCATCCACGACTTCGGTTATCTGCGGAACGACTACCGGAGAAGTCATCTTCCTGGAGCTGCACGGCACCGAGTTGGGCTCTCCAGTTTGAACAACCATGCCCTGTTCTTCGATATCCCTGGAGAAGGATTCGGCAGATGAACGAGATGACGAGCAATACCCTCAATTCGCAGCACAGAATGCAGCGCGCCACAATCGGCAATCTCAGGAGAGAACATGGAACGGCTCCCTATCATCATCCCGACGCCCTCAGGATACGAGCTGGCGCGCCTGCTCGAGAAGCATCTGCGCGAGAACTACCTCCCCAAGCGCGGCATCACTGCAGCACCGGGGGAGCTCTGGGCGACGACGGACGTCACGATCTTCGCGGACACGGACTGCATGGTCGAGATCAAGGAGCACATCCGCGGCGCGGACGTCTACATCATCTGCGACGTCGAGAGCAGCGCCACCCCGCTGCCGCGCTTCGCGGACCAAGCGCATCAGAGCCACAAGATTCATCTCGGGATCAAGAAGTACAACGTGACGCACGACGGCAAGCCGCTCGCGCTCAAGCCGCGCAAGGTCAGCCTGGCACGCCACTTCGACATCCTCCTCTCGACGATCGAGGCCGCCAGAAACGCGGTGAAAGAGGCCGGGCGCATCACCGCCGTGCTGCCGTTCTTCCCGAGCAGCAGGCAGGACCGCAGAGGGGGCAGGAGAAGCCTCGACCTGAAGCGTCGCGTCATGATGATCGAGGCGTGCGGGTGCGACCACGTCCTCACCCTCGACATCCATAACGAATCGACCGAGCTGGCGTTCGGGGTGCACACTGGGTTCGACTCGCTCTTCTCCGCCCACACGATCATCAATCACTTGCGCAGGACGCGCGACCTTGCCAACACGTACATCGTCGCCCCTGATGCCGGGGCGTTCAAGCGCAACCGCATCTATGCAGAAGAGCTCGGCGTGCCGGTGAGCTTCCTCTACAAGTACCGCGACCAGAATCAGCCCAATGTCCTGCGGGGCGTGATGGGCTTTGGCGGCAACGCCAAGGACCTGCGCGGCAAGGACGTCGTGATCGTCGATGACATGATCGACACAGGCGGGACGCTGATCGAGGCGGCCACATTCCTGCACAGCAAGGGCGTCGAGCACGTGACGGCGATCGCGAGCCATGCGATCCTTAGCCCCCCCGCGATCGAGCGCCTCGGCAGGGCAGTGAAAGAGGGCATGCTGCGCGACCTCGTCGTCACGAACAGCATCGCGCACCCGAAGGCGACCACCGGGCAGCCCTGGCTCCTGTTCGTCGATATCAGTAAGTACTTCGCAAAAGCGATCGACTGCCTCAACCAGGGCGCGTCGCTGTCTGAACTGCTGACGGAGACGGGATGAGTCGAGTATCAAATGGAGAATCGTGTGATGACCTTCCTTCGAAGAATGTCCGGGACGAAGGGGTCCGCCAACGAACAGTCCACCGGGAAAACATGTCCTTCCTGCGGTCAGAGCAATCCCCTGCAAGGGAAAGCTGGATGCTCTGATCAGGAATATACCAGCGATGGCGGGGAAGATACCGTCCAATGCTGCATGGACCTCGATTTGGACCTCGCACGTCAACCGGACAGCGTGAAGGTCACGTTGAGCGTCTTCCTCGACGGCAAACTGCAAGGCTCTCAAGTCTTCAGTATGCCGGGGCCTCACAAGTTCTGGGCGGTGGATTGCATCGTGGGTGTGAAGGCCAAGGAGTATTTCAATCTCGGCCCCTTTAACGACGACGGCGCCGCCCATGCGCTGGCCGACGCGCTCAACCGTCTGAATACGCTGTTACCACGATGAATTCCGGGGACCTCGCCGGCGATGACCAGCAAGGCTGAACACGCCGCAGTTCCGTGTTGAGGCTGGCCCACTCGGAGACCGCGGCCATGAGCTTCCCGGTCACGCGGAAGGATCACTTCGAATCGCTCGCCTGACTCGTGGTTCTTGCCCCCAACATTCCGCGTGACTCTCCTGGCGCCTACGCTTCTCACTTCCATTCCGGCTCCTCGCGACCGGCGGCATGGATCCCGAGCCACGTGGCGCCAAGACCGCGGCTCTTCTCGCGGCTGGCTCGGGCCGAGTCTCAGCCGGATATCTGCAACGGCTTGGCGTGCTGCATGGGAAAGCTCTCGCACCTCGGTGTGAGCGACTCTCCGAAGCGGTCGACGCTCGCCTACGCCGATGTTCATCGGCGGACGGGGCCTGTTCGAGGAGTATGCTCTGGGTGACCATGGGAATATCTCGCACAACCGCCCTCTCAGAGCCGCTGTTCTTGCTCACCGAGCCGGGCTCGCCGGACGATCTTGGTCAGCAGTGATGTCCTGCACATTCGAAACAAACAGTGATGCCACCATCGTAGGCTCCAAGGCAGCCAATCTGGCACTTCTGTCTTTTGTGCCTGGCATCCGCATCCCACGCTATTTTGTTGTATCTACGACAGCATTTGACCGAGCCAACGAACGCAACGGGGAGAGGCTCAAACAGCTCGAGAGTCTTTCCGCCGAGAGTGCGAATATCTCTCGATTAGGGGAGGATATCCGAAACGAAATCATAATGGGCGAGCTGCCTATTGAACTCGTTGAGGAGATAGCAGGCGCCTACAGGGAGTTCAGTCGGCAAGAGGGCGGGGAGAGCGCCCTGGTGTCCGTTCGCAGCTCCGCCACTGCGGAAGATGGCGCCGATGCATCGTTCGCCGGGCAGTATGCCACTCTCTTGAACATCCGCGGCGAGTCCTCTCTGATGGAGGCCGTTCGTCGGGTCTGGGCATCCACTTTCTCCCCCCGGGCCGTCCTCTATCGGAAGCGAAACAACTACCCGCTGGGAGCGACCAGGATGGCCGTCATCATCCAGAGAATGGTCGATGCGCAGTCGGCAGGTACGATCTATACCGTCGACCCGGAAACAGGCGCGTCGATGATCTGCATCAACGTCGTACCCGGCCTGGGGGTTGCGGAAGTCTCAGGAGAAATGACACCGACGTCGTGGATTGTCGATCCCCGCACGATGACGATCATCAAAAGGCGAAGGGGACTGGAACGGGCCCGCTTTCCCACCGATCGCGGTGCACTACTGGAGCTGGCCGGGCAGGCTGAGCGCATCAGCTCGTTTTTCCGTGACAGATTGAGGATTCCGTTTCTGGAAGCGGAGTTTGCGTGCGATCACGGTGGACGGCTCTTCTTCACCCAGGTTCGGCCGGAGACAGCCTGGAGCAAAGGGAGGGCAAGCCTCACTGCGGTCGATCTGGGCAAGGCAACGCATCTGCTCCGGATCTTCCAGGGAGGAATGACCGGGAGCCCGGGAGTGGCATGCGGCTTCCTGCGAGTGGTAAGCAGCATTGAAGAGGCGGAGGCCGCTGCTCGAGCCGGAGATATCCTCGTTGCTCCCAACACCACCAACATCTGGGAAAGGGTCTTCGCCAGGATCGGCGGCATAGTGACGGAGATCGGCGGTACCGGCAGCCATACGGCCGTGGTCATGCGAGAGATCGGCAAACCGGCGCTGGTGGGTGCAGGAGAGTCGATGCGGTCCCTCGAGGAGTATGCGGATTTGCCGGTGACGTTGGATGCCACCCAGAGAATCGTCTTTGCCGGTCGAGAAGCTGCCGGAATGGTGCATCGGTTGGAAACCGTGACACCGGCTTACGGTACGGCGGACTGCCAATCAGAGGAAGAATCCTGGAAGGAGGCCGCATCCCTTCCGGGACGGACGGAAACGGATTCCGCCGGCCGGCGCTGGATCTGCAAACCGGAATATCCGATCTGCCGGTTCATGCAGTCAGTCTATTTGGAATCCCACCTCTGGATGAGCAGAAAGCTTCGGTCGCCGATCAAGAACGAGATCCATCGAAATACTCACCGGGTTTTGTTCCGGGACTTGTTCCAGTGGCGCTGGCGGTTGCGACAGATGACGTTGGCAGACCTTGAAACTCTGCAGCAGGAAAGGGAACTGGCAGTTGCCGACTATCTGGACGCTTGCAGAAGTTTCGACCTCCGGCGAGCCAGGGCCGCGGCCTGGCTGATGAGCTATATAAGGTTGAATGCCTTTATCGGCTTGGGATTCGATATCCACAAGGTCACGGAAGGCCTGTTGGAGGAGGTTCTGGCGCAACGGAAGATTGTGGAGCCGTATTACAGTCAGATCCGTGCGGCGCAGATGGAGCTCGGCGAGACGGAAAGCAGCCGCTGCACCAGGTCTCTGAACCGGCTTGTGGAGGAGGCGAGTGGAAACGACAATTTGATCGAGGCGCTTGGCGCAGCCAGGGATCTGCAGAACGACGCACCCTTGAGAACCGCTGATTGTGTGAGCTTCCATGGACACCTTGAAAGCCACGCCTATTCTTACAAGGTCACCCCAATCGCCGAGATCGACCTGTGCGGGTGCACGGCCGTCCTTGCCGTTGTGGTGGAGATCCTGCGCCTTGTGGAGGCCGGCCGGCCGACTCTCGTATCGCCCGAAAAACGTTTTGCCGATACCTCTGTGGAGTTCTTCCCGTTCGACCCGAATCTGAAAGGAATTCACCGTCTCGCCCTGGCCGCGGAGAAAGCGCGTCAGGATGCGCATCATTTGAGAGTGCGTGGCCATTGGTTGATCCGGGAGAAACTGGAGCGGTTGGCCGAATTTCTTGTCATGGAAGGCACGATCGGGAGAGTCGCCGAAGTCTTCGAGCAATCGCCCGCCTGGTTGTTGCAGCAGGTGTCGCAGTTCGAGACCAAGAGAATGTGAAGCCGTTAGGCGCCGTCAGCCGAAGCGTGAGCTGCCTCCGTTCCACCAGCCAGGCATGAGATCCTGGTCTTCGATATCGCTCCACTGTTGCGCAAAGTGGCGCGGCGACGAATCGGCTAAGGAGCTGACCTATGGACAAGCCGCACACACCATCCAGTGTCCCTATCGACAGGGTGATCCTCTCCGAAGGGGATCCGCTCGAGGCCAGGATCTTCACAACCTTGTTCCGGTACGACGGGTCGAACGATCACCGCCGTGAAGAGGAGTGGGTTCATGTGATCGAAGACAAGGAGGGCAGGTGCTTTCCCAACGTCCCGACCTCGAGCGAGTGGGAGACGACCTACGAGGGCGCCGTGCTCAGGTGTCGCCGCGATCCGAAGGACACGAGGTCCTCGACGTGGGAGCTGCGTGTCCGGCGCGACGTGGCCCCAGTTTACGTGCACATGTTGAGCATCAATGAGTACTACTGTGATGACGCCACCTGGGATGACGGTATCAACGAAAGGAGGAAGTACGTCTACGCCGTCAGGGTCGATGTCGGAGCGCTAAGTGGTGATGCGCACCTGAACGTATGATTGCGTGGCGCGCCAGCTCCATAAAACGCGACGCTTCGGACGGCGAGGATTCCGCCGCCCTCGAATCCCACGCCGCGCTTCTCAGCAATGCAGACTGCCGCCAGCAGCACGGACGGCAGGCTGCGCGTCACGCCTGTCGGCCCGGCCCGGTGGTCTTCCGATGTCATGCTCCGATACAATGACGCGCCGCAGGTCGTGCTCGCCCCGCCGTGAAGGAGTGACCCATGCCGACGCCGGAGAAACAGGTTCGCGTCTTCGTGTCGTCCACCTTCCGCGACATGCACGCCGAGCGGGATCATCTCGTCACGGTCGTCTTCCCCGAGCTGCGCGAACGCATCGAGATGCTGGGGCTGGAGTTCTTCGACGTGGACCTGCGCTGGGGCGTGCCGGAGAAAGACGTCAACGGCGAGACCGCCAACTCCTGGGAATACTGCCGGCAGTGGATCGACCGAGTGGAGCCGCTGTTCGTGTGCATCCTCGGACAGCGCTACGGCTGGGTTCCGAAGATGGAGGATTTCAAGGACAAGGCGGACAGAGCACGGCAGGCGTCGGCGCCCCGCTCCATTACCGATCTGGAGGTGCGGCACGCCGTGCTCAAAGATCGCCGGAAACAGCGCAGCTATTTCTACCTGCGCAAGACGCCTGTGCCCGCCTTATCGCCCGATGCGACGGCCGAAGAACGGAAAGCCCATGAGGACTTCGTCGATCCGCCGGGGCTACTCGAGCAACTCAAGGCGCTAAAGACCGAGATCGGGCAGTGCGGACGGCCCGTGCGTAGCTACGCATGCCGGTGGACCGGTCAGAGCTTCAATGACCTCGATTCCTTTGGGCGGCTTGTGCTTGACGATTTCTGGTCCGGCGTGCTGCGCGACTCGCGCTATGTGAGCAAGGAGGTGTGGCGGCAGGCGCTTGGCGCCGATCCCGACACCGATCCGCGCTACACCGACGAATCGCATCCGGTACCGCAGGAGCTTGGCGGAAAGATCGTCGCCCTTGCCCGGCCCGCGCCGGCGTCGCCCCTGGACGAGGAGCTGCAACAGATGGAGGCGTTTGGCACCTCACGCCTGAAATGGTTTCAGGGGCGAGACCGCGAGCTGGAAACGCTCACAGTTTTTCTCCGCTCCACCGATGAGAACGCACCCCGTCTTGCTGTCGCCGCCTCTGTGCCCGGCCAGGGCAAATCTGCGCTCTTGGCGTACCTGCACAAACAACTCAAGTCCTCACCGCACTTTGTCATCACGCATTTCGTCGGGGCTACGGAACGTTCAGCGACGGCCCACGCGCTCGTTGAGCGGCTGCTGGGCGAGCTTGACCGTAGCGGAATCACGTGGCCGTCGGAGCAGCAGGAAGAAGGGCAGGAACCGAAACGGGACTTCAACAGCCTCTGCCTCCGGCTCGCGCAGCGGCTCGGCGGCTACGCGGGCGAACGCCGCATCGTGATCCTGCTCGACGCGCTCAACCAGCTTACCGACAGGCACGACCTGCAATGGCTGCCCACCCGGCTCGGGCCGAGTGTGCGCGTGATCGTCAGTTGCGTCGAGGATGCCGCAGCGAAGCCGGACAGTCCCGAACAACGCGTGCTGCACGCGCTCGCCTCGCGCCAACCCTCGCCACTCCGAGTGGCGCTTGGGCCGCTGACGGAGGACGACGTGCGCACGATCGTCGTCGCGTATCTCAAGGAATACTGCCATGAGCTCGACGGCGAGCATCTGGACACGCTGTGCGCGATCACCCAAGCGCGCAACCCACTCTACCTGCTGGTGATGCTGAACGAGCTCCGTACGCTCGGCGGCAATGATCTGAACCGCATCGTACCCGCGCTGATCACCTCGATGCCTCAGGATCACCCTGACACCGTAAGCCTGTTCCGGTGGGTGTTGCAGCGGCTGGAAGTCTTCGGTCCGGAGGCGGTCCGGTGGTGGTGCCTGTATCTGGCCCATGGCCGCATCGGTATGGCCAGCCACGAACTGGCCGACCTGCTCGGCCGCAAGCTCGGCGCGGACGCTGTGCGCGCCGCGCTACGCATCGAGCGCGGCCTGCGCCGCTACCTCCAGCGCCGCGGCCGGCAACTCGACTTCTTCCACGGCCAACTCCGCCAAGCCGTGTTCGAGCAATACGGCCCGCAGGCAGGGGCGGCCAATGTGCACGCGGACATCGCCACCTACTTCCGCGTCCTCGCCGACCCGGCGGGAGACCAGAGCTGGAAAGGCGACAACCCGCGGCCGTTTCTCGAAGTGGCTTTCCATCTGGCCGGTGCTCAACGCATGGATGAATTGTGCCGGACTCTGTGCGACCTCGGGTTCATCGAGGCGCGGTGCGTGGTGGGCCAGGTCTTCGAGTTGGTCGCTGACTACCGGCTGGCGCAGGAGAGCCTCCCGGAGACGCAGGTGGACTTGCGCGAGGAACGCGCCCGCGAGGAACGCGCGAGGCGGTGGACGGCGGAGATTGTCGGGTATGCCCGACAGTGGAGCGACCGTCGTGACCGGTTGGCAAGAGGAGCAGCCGTGACGGAATCGGAGCCGAGGCTGCCGGAGACGGTGCCAACTTGCGAGATGTGGAGCGAGGAGAGGATTCAGGCGGAGTGCGAGCGGACCACCCTGACGCCCACGCGGCGGGATCGCCTGGAGGCATTCGCCGGATTCGTTAGTGGGCAATGCTATCCGCTGCTGGAGTTTGGCAAGCGCCCCGGTTTCGTGGCGCAGCACGCGTTCAATCAGGCGCCCGCCGGTCCGGTACACGAGGCAGCGATGTCCCGGTTGCCCGCCCCGCCCATCGCCTATGTGCTTCGCCGCTGGGCAGCCGGCGCAACATTCAACCCCAAAGCCGCCTGCCTGCGCACGCTGGAAGGCCACAGCGACTGCGTCAATGACGTGAGTGTTACTCCGGATGGGCGCCGCGCGGCCTCGGGGAGTGCGGACCATACGCTGCGGGTGTGGGATCTGGAGAGCGGGGCCTGCCTGCGCACGCTGGAGGACCAAGGGACGTATGTCTGGGGCGTGAGTGTGACGCCGGACGTGCTGCGCGCGGTGTCGTGGAGTAGGGTCAAGACGCTTCATGTTTGGGACCTGGAGAGCGGGGCCTGCCTGCGCTTTCTGGGAGTGTATGGCGACAATGTCATAAGCGGGAGTGTGACGCCGGACGGGCGGCGCGCGGTCTTGGGGAGCGCTGACAATTTGGTGCGGGTGTGGGACCTGGAGAGCAGGGCCCCGATGCGCGAGCTGGAAGGACACAGCAATGCGGTCAACAGCGTGAGTGTGACGCCCGATGGGCGACGCGCAGTCTCGGGAAGCGCTGACAATACGTTGCGGGTATGGGACCTGGAGAGCGGAAGCTGTCTGCGGGTCTTGGGAGGGCATTCTGATAGCGTCAGAAGCGTGAGCTTGACACCGGACGGGCAGCGCGCGGTCTCCGGGAGTGGACAATACGATGGGAAGGACAACACGCTTCGGGTATGGGACCTGGAGAGCGGGGCCTGCCTGCGCACACTGGAAGGGCATAGCAAAACAGTCAATTGCGTGACTGTGACTCCTGATGGGCGGCGCGCGGTCTCGGGCAGTGATGACGATTCGCTTCGGGTGTGGGACCTGGAGAGCGGGGTCTGCCTGCGCACGCTGGAAGGAAATGGCAGCGTTAACTGCATGAGTGTGACGCCCGACGGGCGGCGCGCGATCGCTGGGAGTGACCGTACGCTTCGGGTGTGGGACCTGGAAAGCGGGATCTGTCTGCGCAGGGAAGGCCACAGCGACTCTGTCATGAACGTGAGTGTGACGCCGGACGGGCGGTGGGCGATCTCGGGCAGTTTGGACCGGACGCTTCGGGTGTGGGACCTGGAGAGCGAGGTCTGCGTGCGCACGCTGGAAGGGCACAGCCGCGACATCTCGTGCTTGAGTGTAACGCCGGACGGGCGGCGCGCGATCTCGGGGAGTCTGGACCGGACGCTTCGCGTGTGGGACCTGGCGAGTGGGGCCTGCCTGCGCACGCTGGAAGGACATCGCGGCAGGGTCCAGTGCGCGAGCGTAACGCCGGACGGGCGGCGCGCGGTGTCCGGGGGTGTGGGTGTGGACTACGATGTGTCGGACAAGACGGTGCGGGTGTGGAATCTGGAGACAGGGGCCTGCCTGCGCGCGCTGGTAGGACACATCCGCGACGTTTGGTGCGTGAGTGCGATGCCGGACGGGCGGCGCGCGATCTCGGGCAGTTTGGACCGGACGCTTCGGGTGTGGGACCTGGAGAGTGGGGCCTGCCTACGTACGCTGGTAGGACATACCGACACTGTCACAAGCGTGAATGTGACACCGGATGGACGGCGCGCGGTCTCGGGGAGTGGGGACCACACGCTGCGGGTCTGGGACCTGGAGAGTGGAGCCTGTCTACGAACGCTGGAAGGACATTTCGGTTATGTCAACTGCGTGGATGTGACGCCGGACGGACGCCGCGCGGTCTCCGTGGATCAGAACTTCATGACGAGCCACAACACGGTGCGAGTGTGGAACGTGGAGAGCGGGGCCTGCCTGCACACGCTGGAGGGACATGGCGGCTATGTCAACAGCGTGACTGTGACGCCGGACGGGCAGCGCGCAATCTTAGGGAGTGAGGACTATACGCTGCGGGTGTGGGACCTGGAGAGCGGGGCCTGCCTGGGTGTCTTTCTTGCGGCCGCGTCCGTGGGCGCGATCGCAAGTCATTCCGGAACGCTGGTAGCCGGACTCAGCACCGGTGACGTGGTGTTCGCGGAAATGTGGAATCTCTCGCTCAGTTCCGCCATCCTCACCGCAGCCAATCCCGAACAGGCGCGCTGTCCCATGTGCGGTCAGGAATTTGCGCCGCCGCCCGCCGTCGTGACGGCCATTCGTGACGCTGACGCTCCGGGCTTGCTTTCCCACTGCCCGCATTGCCGGCACCCGCTCCAGTTCAACCCGTTCTTCGCCGCTGCGGACGACTATGCGGAGGTGCTCCGTCGCGGCTTGGACCACTCCCGCCGCGAGAAAGGACCCGAGCACGAGGAGACTCTGGCCCACCTAGCCGCCCTCGCCGCGCACTTCGAACAAATGGGCCAACCCGAAGCCGCCCGCCCCTTCGCTGAAGAGCACGCATGTCTCGCTGCCCTGATTGCTGACCGGTAGGAAGCGCAACAGCAATGGTCGCGCTTCGTCAGTGTCTCGTGTCGGGCGGATTCAGGCGTTCGTTGAAGACTCCGAGAAGCCTATTGTCCTTCAGCTCTTCGCTCACTTCGTCGAGTACCTTGCGGGCTGCCTCCAGGGCGCTGTTCTCGGCCTGGCTGTAGCACCCGTGGCCGCGGTGTCGGATCAGGTATCCGAGGGCGACGGCTCCGTCATCGCGAATCCTCGGTTCCGAAGCAAGAAGAGCTTGGATGATCACCTCGATCGAGTAGCTGACCGGCACGCCATGGCCGTTGATGAATGCGAACAAGTCAGTGACATCGTCTCTGTCATAGGCATCGTTTCTGACCTCACCAATCGCATGCTCCAGAGCCGAGACTTCGATGAAAAGGCCGACCTGGCCAATCTGCTCGTACAGCTCCCATTGCCGGTGCCGGTAAGAAATGTAGTCTTTCGCCAAGTCGATCAGAATGTCTCCGTCGATTCTCGCCGGCAGCATCGTCTTGGGACACCCAAGACGATGCTGCCGATAGACACCGTGGGCGCAATCGATGAGCCAGTCTGTCGTGGCCGCAGAAGAAAGCAGCAGATGCTCCTTCCCCAGTCGATAGAGGCGAGGGTCTTGGAGCAGGAGAGGCTTGAGCGCCTTCCATGAGTCTCGGCATCGGTCCTTGGTCGCCAAAACGAGGATCTGTCACCTCCTGACTGACTCCATTGTGGGCGAACCGGCCTTATGTCACAACAGCTCCGTTGGCCCTCGAGGCCCCGTCACTTCCTCGCCTGCCGCCCCGCCCACCTCCCCAACCCTCGAACCTCAAACGCGATTGGATGAGTGCCTTCACCTTGACCCTTCACGCCTCACCACCGCCATAGCAAGTTCTCTCAGCCTCTTCGATGCAGATGGGCAGGACCTTGCCCTCGGCCGCCTCTTCGTCCGTCACGCCCCAGCGCAGGTCCACCTCGCCCCAGGTGACCCCGCGCGCTTCGCAGAGCCGGCGGAGTTGTGGGAAGACGAACTTCACCAGGTAATCCCGCTCCGCGTGCATGTCGCGGAAGGTGGACGAAATGAAGACGCGGATGACACGGTCTTGCTGGCTCGGCATGGACATGGTGCGCAGACGGGCTCCTCGATTCCTTGATTCAGCGGTGAGGCGGCGTCAGTGGTTTCCCCTGCGCAGATGATTGTAGAGCGCCTCGAGTGCGTCGTAGCCGCTCACGGTTCACACCTGCGGCGCCAACGGTTTGCGCGATCGGCGCCGGGAGCCGCTTGACCCTTGCTCGCCGGGCTGTCGGAAAAGACGATCTTCGTTGCCGCCGACGCCTGGGAAGTCGGGATAGTCGCCACGCACAACCAGCAGGTCAGAACAATCAGTAGCGTCAGAGCTCCTCCTCTCGCGCGAGCCAGTTCATCGCAACGAGAAGAGAGGCTCTGACCCCCGAACGCTTGAACCGCCTCAACCTCGAGGGGACGACGCCCGAGAGCACGGACCCGATCGGCACGGGCACGTGTTATCCCTTCAGACCTCAGACTTCGGCCTGGTTGGCGTTCACTCCCGCCGCTACGGACACATACCAGTTTTCCCTGTGCGGTTCGCGAACCTCGGCCGCGCTCGAGGGCTACACAGGAAATTCCTGGGGTCCCTATACCTTCGTAGCCGGTCTCTGTGTTACACAAACCACGATCGCGAACAATTGCGCGACAGCGCCGAATGCAGCGACGACGCTCACCGCCGACACGACCTACCGGCTGATGTTGACGAACTATTTCAGCCGCGACCTTGGCCCCATGACCATCTCGATCTCTCGCGGCGCATTCTCGCCCGTCGCAACGACCATAAGCCCCGTAGCCGGACCCACGGCCGGCAACACCGTCGTCACCATCACCGGCTCAGGGTTCGGCAACGGTACGACCGTCAAGATCGGCGGCGCGAACGCATCGTCGGTCCAGGTGCTCTCCCCGTTTGTTCTAGCCGCGACGACCGGCGCACATCCCAACGGAATCGTCGACGTCGCCGTTACCACCGGCGCCGGAACGAGCACCCTTGGCAACGCCTTCACCCACGTCGCCGGGTCTCGCCGCAGACCAACAGGGCACTCGCACTAGCCTTGGCGGGTGGGGGCAGAGCCCTATAACACATCCTCGTTACCGTCGCCGTCGCCGAAAGCTCTGTCCGATCCACAACGCCCAACAACGAGATCCTTCTTACTGAAAAGCAGACCTCGTCGCTCGCCGATCCACGGATCGCGGCAGCGCTGGCAGCCAGGGCTGACGGGAACAACGCACGCGCCCGAGGAGCGGTCACAGATCTCTTGAGGAAGCAGCCGGCCAACACCGAAGCGCTGCGCGTGGCGGTCGATCTGGCATTCGAAGAAAAGGATGATCGCGCACTCGATTCGCTCGCGGCGCGGCTGCTCGGCCGGCTGGTCGAGGAAAAGCAGGAAGAGGAAGCGAGGAACCTGATTCATGACCTGGCGGGAGTGGGCAGCGATCGACCGCTGCCGCTGTTCCTGGCGCCGGCGGCCATGCTTGTGGAGAAGTGGGGTGACCGGCGGTGGGCGGTGACCCTCTATCGACGATTGACCTCGGTCGATGCGAACGGACCTCGGGCGGTGTCGTCGCTGGTGAAGCTGGGCACACTGCTTCGAAGGGAGGGCGACCTCTCCGGTGCCCGCGAAGCGCTTCTCCGCGCGCGATCGCATCAAGCCTGCACCGAGGAGTGGATGCCGAAAATCAACGCCGGGTTGCGCGAGCTCGGCGACGCCGGCGCCACCCTCGCCGGAGAGAGTCCGTGGAGGTAGACACCGGTCGGCCAACACTCCGACCAAGGGCCTCCCGGAGCAAAATCAGATCTTGCAGGACATTCGACTTCTGCACCGCGATATCCACGTATTGCGAAATCTGGAAAAAGTCGCCACCCAAAGCACTCGTAAATGCGATCACCGGGGCATCGGTCGAGCGGATGATCTCGGCGATGATATCCAGGCTGTCACGATACCCGCCCCCACCCGGCGGAACATGGGTGATGATGGCTTCATAGGGTCGGCTGGCTCCGGCCTGCCGGACGAGGTCGACCACGTCCCTCGTCAAGCCGATCACCCCATCGACGTCGTAGTCGGTCTGCAGGTCTCTGAGGATGCGGCGGCGGCAGTCGCTGTCCGCGCTGTCCTCCCGATCGACGTATAGGATTCTGTCGCGCATGCTCGTGGGATTACCAGACCCTCCATCATGGTTTCCTGGATTTGGCGGTTTAGCGCAGGGCGTTCAGGATCGGTGCGATCTGTCCGGCCAGGGCCGCGTAGCCGTGGCTAACGGCGAGCCGATGGGCCTCCTCGGCCAACGGCAAACCTTCCCGAGCTCGTCCCATTTGTCCGAGCGCCAATGCCTGATTCGCCAGCGAGTACGCCAGACCCTCGACGTTGCCCAACTGCCGGCAAATCCGCTCCTGTTCCTTGTACAGCGCCATCGCCCCGTCCAGGTCCCCGCGCGCCTTCAAGATGTTCGCCTGGTTCCCGAGGGTCGCTTGCAGCCCGTCCAGATTGCCCAACTGCCGGCAAATCCGCTCTTCCTCCTTGTGCAGCGCCATCGCCCCGTCCAGGTCCCCGCGATCCTCCAAGATCAACGCCTGGTTTCCTAGGGTCGCTTGCAGCCCGTCCAGATTGCCCAACTGCCGGCAAATCCGCTCCTGTTCCTTGTGCAGCGCCATCGCCCCGTCCAGGTCCCCGCGCGCATACAAGATCAACGCCTGGTTCCCGAGGGTCGCTTGCAGGTTGTTCAGGTCACCGATCACCCTGAAATGGTCGACCAGTGACGAGCGAAGGCGGAGATCATCCTCAGGATGGCCGGTGTCGGCCAGCAGGAGGCTGAACCGCCATAGGTAGTTTTTGTCGGCTTCGGCCTCGGGGTGCTCAATCAGCGAGCGGTGGGCCCCGACCATGCGCAGAGGCGACCCGGCCTCGATCTGCGTCCAATAGGTTTTGACCTCGAATTGATTACGGTCCCATGCATCCGTGAAGAAGGCGCGGTCGGCCAGCAAGTCGTACAGGCGTTGCCAGGCGTGGGCTTCAGCGAGTTGCCAGGGCAGTTCGTCGGTCCGGCGAGGGCCAGCGGGCTGGCGCTCGAAGTAGTCGGCAAGCCGGGTGTGGGCCGGCCGCTGGTGCGACTCGGTGGGCAGGTAAGCGTCGCGGGCAGCCGTGCGCAGGAAGTCCTGGGCGAAGCTCAGCAGCCCGCCGCGGCTGACCAGTGCGTCGGCCATGGCGAGGAAGAGCGGCGACCACGCGGCGCGCGGCAGCGGCTGGCCATCGCGGCCCAGGGCGTCGAGCAGCTCGGACTCGGTCAGGCCGCGCCGGGCCGCCCACAAGAGCGAGAGCGTGTCGCCGACAACCTGGGTGGGCTTGCCGTTGGCGTCTTTACCGTAGTCCTCCTCCCAGCGGACGATCACCTTTTCGTAGAGCTCGTAGGGCGAGGCGGCTTGCAGGTAGTAATCAAGGCGTTCCTCGAGGCGTTCGTGCTGGCCGAAGAGACGCAGTTCATCCAGCAGCACGCGCAAATAGAGCGGGTTGCCCGACTGCGGCGCGGCGGCGAGGCGGTCCACCCGCGCGGGGCTGAGGCTGCGGCCGTAGTCGTGCAGAAAGAGGCGAATGAGCTCCTTGCGCTCGTCCACCGAGAGCGGCTCGACCTTGAACGCGGGCCAGCGGCGTTTCGTGGTTTCGTCCAGCGCGCGGCCCGGAAGGGTGGAGACGATCAGGCGCACGTTTTCCGGCAGGACCGGCGGCAGCCAGAGCAGGTCGGGCGCGCCGTCGCGGTCTTCGAGCTGGTTGAGGGCGTCGAGGACGAGGATGACGCGGCCTTTGGCGGCGGCCATGTGCAGCCAGTTGGGGAACGCGCTGCGCAGGGCGTCGGGTTTTTCGGGGATCTCCTGCGCGAGGCCGAGCCGCTGTTTGAGCTCGCCGAGGATGCGCCGGAGCATGGCCGCCCAATCGGCGCTCCCGGGCGTGGCGCCGATGTAGTGTTCGAGCACGAAGGCGCCGGGATGCACCTGCCGGTAACGGGCGGCCCAGTTGGCCAATAGCGCGGACTTGCCAGAGCCGGACTCGCCGAGGATCACCAGCGGCTGGTCGCCGCCGCCATCGGCATGGGCGTCGAGCCGGGCAAAGGATTCCGGCCGGCCGACATAGACCCGTTCGCGGCTCCGGGCGTAGGCCGCGTGATCGAGCGCCTCGCGTGTGAGCGGGTCGGGCTGGGAGCCCTCGGGGAAGAGGCGGTCGATCACCGCCGTGAGGTCCGCCAGGACCAGCGCGCCGAGCGCTTCCGGTGTGGGGTAATTCTCCCGCACCGGAAGCCCGCTGGCCCCGATGAGTTGCTTGAGCTGGCGGAGCTTGCCGGCGCTGGCGGCGTCCTCGCTGAGGAAATCTTCGCGCCGCGCGCCGGGCGGCAGGCGGTCGAGCCAAACCGGGTCGCGGAAGTAGAAATAAGCGTGGCCGGCCATCGCCGGATTGCGCAGAACGCCGTGGAGGATCTCCAGCTCGGTGACGGACTTGCGCTCGCCGAACTGTTCGCGGAGCCAGTCCTCCTTTTCAAGCAACTCGGCGGGGATGCTCTGCGGCACCGAGCCATAGCGTTCGCCGAGCAGGCCGATGAAATAGGGCCGGCAGCGGTTGATCTCTTCCAGGCAGATGGGCAGGACCTTGCCCTCGGCCGCCTCTTCGTCGGTCACGCCCCAGCGCAGGTCCACCTCGCCCCAGGTGACCCCACGCGCTTCGCAGAGCCGGCGGAGCTGTGGGAAGACGAACTTCACCAGGTAATCCCGCTCCGCGTGCATGTCGCGGAACGTGGACGAGATGAAGACGCGGATGACGCGGTCTTGCTGGCTCGGCATGGACATGGTGCGCAGACGGGCTCCTCGATTCCTTGATTCAGCGGTGAGGCGGCGTCAGTGGTTTCTCCTGCGCAGATGATTGTAGAGCGTCTCGAGTGCGTCATAGCCGCTCACGGTTCATAACCTTGCGGCGGCGACGGTCTTGCGCGATCGG
>JADGNY010000225.1 GCA_017883235.1 Thermoanaerobaculia bacterium
GCTCATGAACTTGAGACTGTGCCGCAGCTCCACCTGCGCCACGATCGCCAGCGACCGGTCGCGGCCGAGCGTTTCCAGGTGGTGGCGGATGGCGATGCGAATGCGCTCCTCGGGACGGCGGATGTGGGCCAGCTCGCGCTCCAGCGACTGCAGGTAGTTGCGCGTGTGTTCCCGGAAGATCGTGACCAGCAGATCTTCCTTGCCGTCGAAGTACAAATAGATCGTCCCGTCCGCGACGCCGGCGGACTTGGCGATCTCCGAGACTTTGGCGTTGAAGTAGCCATTCAGTGCGAAGACTTCGATGGCGGCGCGGAGGATGCGCTCCCGTTTGGTCGTGCCGCGGGCGGTCTCGGTGGGAGGTGGGATCGTCGATGCTTGCCGGGCCATCTGAATGAATGCTCATTCAGTGGGGGCCGGCTTGTCAAGTGAGTCGCTCACGCAACTCGTTGACGAAGGCCTGCCGGCCTCGTTCGTCCATGGCATCGCGAACCCGCGCCTCGATGATTTCCATCACGGCGGCGCGGTCCAGCGCCGCGCTCACGGGATAGATGTGCAGATGCAGGTGCGGCGTGGCGATGCCGAGCTTCAACAGGATGGCCCGATCGGCCCGTGTCACGGCCAGCAGCGCCCGCTCGGCGCGATGGTGGACCGCGGCGAAGTGGAGGGCGTCGTCGATGGTCAGGCTGGCGACATTCTCCACGTGCCCCTTCCAGACCACCATGGCGTGTCCGCGCACTGCCCAGTCCTCGTGCAGGACCACGAGCACGCGCGCATCCTCGAAGAGCACCTCGCCGGCGGTACGCGGTTCGTTGCAGAAGAGGCAGGTCATGGGTGAGTAGATTAGTGGATTAGTAGATTAGTGGATTAGTAGATTGGTGGATTAGATGCGGGCAGGTCTGCAGCCCCGATCCGCGGGGTCGTCGAGCCGACCGAATCCACTAATCTACTAATCCACTGATCTACTAATCTACTATTCACCCATGCGAACCCTCCGTTTCGGACGCACCAACGCCCAGGTCCCGGCCATCAGTCTTGGAACATGGGGACACGGCGGTCCGAACATGGCCGGGAGCGCGCCGGTCGGCTGGAGCGGTCATGACGACGGGTTGGCGAAAGCGGCGCTTGTCGAGGCGCACCGGCAGGGGATCACGCACTGGGACACGGCCGACGCATACGGCAGCGGCCACGCCGAGCAACTCATCGGCGAGGCCTTCGCCGAGGGCGTGCCGAGGAAGGAAATCTTCCTGGCGTCGAAATTCGGCTACCAGACCGGGCCCTCCGATCACTGGTACGACCCCGATTTCATGCGCTCGCAGTGCGAAGCATCGCTGCGCAACCTGCAGACGGACGTCATCGATCTCTACTACTTTCACCACTGCGACTTCGGACCGAACGGCGAGTACTTCGACGATGCGCTCGCGGCGATGCGGCGCTTTCGCGACGAAGGGAAGATCCGGTTCATCGGGCTCTCGGACTGGGACGCGCGAAAGATCATGAAGTTCATCGAGCGCACCGATCCCGACGCCGTGCAGCCGTACCGCAACGCGATCGACGACGATTACGAATCGAGCGGACTGAAGGCGTGGGTCGAGGCGCACGACCTCGGCGTGGCGTTTTTCTCTCCGCTGAAACACGGCCTGCTCCTCGGGAAGTACGACGAGCCGCAAATCTTTGCCGAGGGTGACTTCCGCAGCGGCATCCCCGAGTTTCGCGACCCCCAATTCCTGGCCAGGATGCGCTACGCGCGCGACGAGATGACGCGCCGTTTCCCCGATCAGCACGAGCCGGTGATCCATGCGCTGACCGGCGCGCTCCTCACCGGCAACCCGACCGCCACGGTCCTTCTCGGCCAGCGGAATCCGAAGCAGGTGGACGCGGCAGTCGCCGCCGGCGGCGATGCTCTCAGCAAGGAGGAGGCGGCACGGGTCCGGCGCGTCTACCGCGGTGAGTGATTTACGCCGGGCCGGCATTTCTCACACTCTGTCTGAAAGCTTGCAACGCCCTTTCGTCGAGAGCCCTTCTCCCCCCGCGGTTTCTTGCGGGGGGAGAAGGTGCCGAAGGCGGATGAGGGGGCTGTTCTCGCGCTGAAGTTGATTGTTTTCATACGTTTCCCACGCCCGTTCCTGAAAATAGTCTACTACTTGGTAAGTACCAACGCCCCCTCATCCGGCTTCGCCACCTTCTCCCCCAGCTGAAAAGCGCTGGGGGAGAAGGACTCTCGATTAAGGGAGTCGCAAGTGCTTCAAGAAGGCTGTGAGAAATGCGGAGTCTGCGCGGTAGAAATGTTCTTGCGCTACCGTTGGCGGAGCCTTGGGCAACCAACGCTGCCGGCCGTGCCGGCCTCGGCGTGAGCGCCGTCACGCCGGTGGGCCCGAATTGCGGTAAAGTTCGCATCACCAACCCACAGGAGAAAGAATGCGCAAAGTACTGTTTCTCATCGCTTCGCTCACGTTGTTTGTCTCTTCGGCTTTCGCCGCAAAGCCAGTGCTGGCCGTCGCCGAATTCCGCAACGACACCTCGGCCGGCTGGTGGTCATCCGATGTCGGAAGCGACTTGGCGTCGATGCTGACCAACGAGCTCGCCGGTACGGAGAAGTTCAAGCTCGTCGAGCGTCATAAGCTCGGAGCTGTCCTCGACGAGCAGGATCTGGCCTCATCCGGCCGCGTCAAGAAGTCGACCGGCGCGAAGCTCGGTCAGATGACCGGCGCTCAGTATGTCGTCGTGGCAACCGTCAGCGCCTTCGATAACAAGACGCGCGACAGCGGCGGCGGGATCAGCTTCCACGGCATCGGCCTCGGTGGCAAGCAGGAAGAGGCGTACATCGCCGTCGACCTTCGTGTCATCGACACGACGACTGGAGAAGTTGAGTTCACCCGCACCGTCGAAGCCCGCTCCAGCGGCGGCGGCATGAACGTGAGCATCTACCGCGGCGGTTTCGGCGGCCACCTCTCCAACTACGAGAAGACTCCGACCGGCAAGGCCATCCGCGCCGTCATCATGGAGATCTCCGACTACCTCGGCTGCGCGATGGTGGACAAGGATTCCTGCCTCGACGAGTACAAGGCCAAGGATCAGGCGCGCCGCTCGAAGACGAAGAAATCGATCAAGCTCGACTGACCTTCAGGTCGTCGATGATGTCGAAAGCGCCGCTGCTCGCAGCGGCGCTTTTCGTTTGAGGACGATGGCGTCCCAGATCCACCGCCGCGGCGCGCGCGAGCGGCTCAGCACCTCGGTGGCGAAGCCTGGGAAGAGGCGGGCGATCTGTCCGGTGGAGGAAAAGATCCGGCCGACGTAGTGATGCGGCTGGCCGTACCCGCGGCGCGTCGCGATGCGGCGCTGCAAGGAGGGCGGAAAGAGCAGCAGCCCGCGGATGCCGAAGTGCGGATCGGGCCGGAACAGAAAGCGGAGCCGTGCCGGCGTGGTAACGAGAATGACTCCCTCGGGCCGCAGCACGCGCATCA
The DNA here is from genome assembly GCA_017883235.1 of Thermoanaerobaculia bacterium. GTDB lineage: Bacteria > Acidobacteriota > Thermoanaerobaculia > Gp7-AA8 > Gp7-AA8 > JADGNZ01. Next base: position 3,462 of record JADGNY010000225.1, read on the forward strand.
ACTCGTCGGCGAAAGGTCGCAGCGCGCGCGGTGGGATGTGCTCGATCGTCTCCAGGCAGAGGATGGCGTCGAACGTGGCGGTGTCAAACGGAAGCGCCTCCCCCGAGGCCGCGATCGAATGCGCGGACGTACCGTGCTGCAGGCGGCGCGCGGTATCGCTCAACAGCGTATCGATGCCGCAGGAGACGTACCGCCCCGTGGCTGTCACGGCCAGCGCGATGGCCCCGTTACCGGAGCCGACGTCGAGGACGTGGCGTGGCGACGTCGATTCCGGCAGCAGAGCATCGAGCACGTTCCGCCAGCGGATGCCTTCGCGGTACCGCTCGCGAATGAACGGCGAGCCGGCGTCGGAATCGCCGGCGATGGCCTGGTCGTACGCGGCGGCAAACGCGGCATCCTGCCCGGCAAACGCGAGCGGCTGATCGAGCAGCGAGTGTGATCGCCGCGGGAAGAAGCGCCGATAGAGTCGCTTCAGCACGCGGGGATCATACCGAGCCCTGGGAGCGCGGGCGTCTCGCCCGCGCTTGCAAGCAGCAGGATGCCGAGCATCAAGCGCGGACGAGACGCCCGCCAAGGTGGCGCCAACGCGGCACCGCTAACGCGACAATGCGCGGCTGCGCCGCGCGGCACAGACAAGAGTGTCTGTGCCACATTGGACTGCGCTTGCGACTTGCACACCCTTCAACCAGAAGTGCCTGTGCCACAAAGCCGGACCAATGTGGCACAGACACTCTTGTCTGTGCCCCGCGCGCGTAGCGCGCGGTAACGCGTGCGAGACGCACGCGGTCCCAGGTGGGTCAATGGATCTCGATCCCCCCGTTCGCGGTCTCGAGCTGCATGTGGCAGGCGCCGTTGCCGATCGTCCCGGTGAGCGAGTTGTCCGACTTCGACGTC
>JADGNY010000050.1 GCA_017883235.1 Thermoanaerobaculia bacterium
GCGCGTCGCGGTCGTATCGATCTTCATCTAGACATCGACGACTGGCTACGCGAGGTGACAGAGGTACATAGTCTCGAGGTCCTTCCGGTCACACTTGATATTGCCGTCCGTGCTTCCGAGTTACACGACATCCTTCGCGATCCGATCGATTGCCTTATCACCGCCACCGCCCTCACCCACAACGCATCGCTCGTCACGAAAGACGACCGCATCCGCAAGAGCGGCGTCGTCGCCACGATCTGGTAGCCACGCGTCCACCAAGTCTGAATCGGCTCGCTGGATGTCAGCGACGCGGCCTCCTTCGCAGACGATCTCGCCGAGGCGCTACGCCCCGCGAAACGGCGGGCGGCGGGAGCGTGAGGGAAGTTGAAGGCAGATCGAAGCGGTTCTAGCATTACGCCATGATCACCCAAATCGAAGTTGCCTCGCTCGGGCCTACGTCGGAAGCCTTGGTCGATGACCTCGCCGAAAACGGCGGCGAGATCTGCCTTACGCGCGGCGGCAAGACGGTTGCGAAGTTGATACGAGTTGACAGCGTTCCAGACGTACCGACCGTCGACCAGCCTCGCGCAGATGGCAATGTGCTCTACAACGGTCGATGGATGATCCCCGCCGCGGCGGAGCGCGAGCGTTCGATCGAACACCTCCATGGGTCCGTGAAGATCCTCGGCGATATCGTCTCTCCGGTCGACGACGGGCCTTTGGCCGGTAGCGTGATCTACGAAGGTGACATCATCAGTCCAATCGACGTGGAGTGAGAAGCTGCGACGTGATCGTGATCGAAATTCGCTAGGATGATGCCATGACGATCGATGTCGAAGTTGCCGAGTTCGGACCAAAGGGAGAAGCGCTGATTGATGACCTCGCCGAAAACGGCGGCGAGATCCGCATTACGCGCCACGGCAAGGCAGTCGCGAAAATGATACGCGTTGACAGTGTTCCGGACGTGCCAGCCGCGGATCAGCCTCGAGCAGATGGCAGGGTGCTCTACAACGGCCGGTGGATGATTCCAGCCGCGGCGGAACGCGAGCGTTCGATCGAGCACCTCCGTGGGTCGGGCAAGATCTTCGGTAACATTGTTTCACCCATCGACGACGTGGAGTGGGACACGTACGAGTGATCGTCGCCGACATTCATACTCTGAGTCGAAACGATCTGGTAACTACGCCCCCACCAACTCCTTCGCGAACATCCCCGGTGTATACGCGGTCACGTGTCCCGTGAACGCCGAGGCGGCGACGGTCAGGGGGGAGGCCAGCCATAGCTTGCCGGGGCCGGAGCGGCCTTTGTAATTGCGGTTGATAGCGCTGATGGTCACCTGTTCGGAATCGTCCGACACTCCGGGGCCGCAGCCGATGCAAGCGCCGCAACCGGGATTGAGGACGACGGCGCCGGCGCGCTCGAACGTGTCGAGGAGTCCGTTCTCGCGCGCGAAGGTCTCGACCGCGTGCGAGCCGAACTGGATGTAGAACTTCACCCCCTCCGCGACCTTCAAACCGGCGTCGACTGCCTCCTTGGCCACCTGGTGGTAGAAGAGAAAATCGTCGATCTTGCCGGCCGTACAGGAGCCGGCGTAGGCGATGTCGATCTTCGTATCCTCGACGTCCGCGACGAACGCTCCGTTCGTCGGATCGGATGGGATGCCGTGATCGGGATCGCCCGGATGGGCCACCATCGGCTGGATGGTGCTCAGGTCGATGGTGTGAACGCCGCCGGCATACTCGGCGCCGGGATCGGGAGACACCGCCCGCGCACGCAGCGCGTCAACATCGACACCGGGCCGCATCGCCGCGATCCAGGCAAACGTCTTCTCGTCCGCCTCGATGATCGCCGTCCGGGCCGCGCACTCGGTGGCCATATTGGCCAGCGTGGCCCGTTCGTCCATCGACAGCGACCGCAGTCCGGGGCCGGTGAACTCCATGATCCGGTCGAGCGTCATCTGCGGCTTGGCGTATTGCAGGAGGATGAAAAGCATCACGTCCTTGGCGGTCACGTTCTCACGCAGCGTGCCGGTCAGCTCGAAGCGGATCGACGCCGACACCTCCACCTGCGTGAACCCCGAGTGCACGAGATTGGCGTACTCGGTCGCGCCGACGCCCCAGGCCAGCGCATTGTTCACGCCGCCCATGCAGGTATGGCTGTCGGTTGCCTGAATGAAATCGCCGGGATCGATGATGAACTCGCGCGCCACCTCGTGACAGATGCCGGGCGAGATGTTATCGACGGCCGAAAAATCGCGGCAGCCGGTGTGCTGCTGGAACGCGCGCTGCAGATCGCGCAGCGTCTCGATCTTGGCCATGAACGGCCGCATCCGCGCCACGTCATCCGCGTAGATGAGGTGATCCTCGAACACCGCGAACTTCTGCGGGTTCTTGATCGCGTAATCCGGGCCGTACTCCTGCTCGAGGAAGTAATGCACCTGCGCCGTGGTGAACTCGTGCGTGTACCCGCCGTCGACTTCGACGACGACGGCGTCGCCGGGTTTGACGTACACCTGGGAGTCGGGGGTCGGGGGTCGGGGGTCGGAGCTAGCCTGGTCCTTCCGACTCCCGACTCCCGACTCCCGGCTCCCGGAGAGAACGTGCCGCGCCAGGATCTTCTCTCCCATCGTCATCGGCCGTTTCGGCGTATTCGGCACCGGGACGTCGATCTCGCCGCGCGCGACCGTCTTTGCGAACGGGAAGAGGCCTCCCTGACGAATGATGAGCCGGGTGATGGCGTCGTAGCCTTTGCAGAACTCCTCGATGGCGATCCCCTCACCGGCCTGGAGGCGTTCCAGTATTGCGTGGCCGGCCATCAACAGACCCTGATTGATGTTGTTGCCGGCGTGAATCGGCGCGAATGATGCCGCGACGGCGATGCGAATGCCGCTCCAGACCTCGCACTGCGTGGCCGTCTCGCGCGAGCTGCCGACGCCTTTGCGGTAGCCGCTGACGATGACCTCGAAGTTGCCGTTGATGAGCGCGTCGTGCTCGAAGAGGCGCTTGCCGTCGACGATGAGGCCGGCGTACGCGTCGCGGGCGATGTCTTCCGGCTTGTGGCTGAAACAGACCCAGGCAGGCGTCATGGCGTCGGTGTTGATGTCGTCGAGCAGGTCATCGATCGTCAGATTCTTCATCTGAAGATCGATCTCGCCGCGCAACTGACGGCGGATCAGCTCCGGGTCCTTGGTCAGAAACAGGACACGCTTGCCGGGGGTGAGGTGGATGATGGGTTCTGGTTTCATGATGTCCTTTGCCGGGGGTCGGGAGTCGGGGGTCGGAGAAGAATCGGCCGGGACTGACGGCGATTCTTTTCTCCGACACCCGACCCCCGACTCCCGACTCCCTCATCAGATTCTATTCAACGCGCTGCCGAATCGTTGCCATCCCATGACATGATTCCCGCCCATGCTTGCTCCGGGCAGGATGCTCGGTCCGTACAAAATCCTCACGGCCATCGGTGCGGGCGGCATGGGCGAGGTGTACCGCGCGCAGGATACGCGCCTGGGCCGCGACGTCGCCGTGAAAGTTCTGACGCGCAACCTCTCCAATGACGCCGACGCGCTACGCCGGTTCGAACAGGAGGCGCGGGCGGCCGGGATGCTCAATCATCCCAACATCCTGGCCATTTACGACATCGGCGATGAAGGCGGACTCCGCTACATCGTCTCCGAGCTTCTGGAGGGGGAATCGCTACGGGCTCGCATCAAGCAGAGTCCCATTCCACCGCGCAAGGCGCTCGACTACGCCGCGCAGATCGCCCGCGGGCTCGCCGCCGCGCACGAGCGGAGCATCGTCCATCGCGATCTCAAGCCGGAGAACCTCTTCATCACGCGCGACGGCCACGTCAAGATCCTCGACTTCGGTCTGGCCAAGCTCGCCGGCCCGCGGTTACCGAACGCGACGCCGGGAGACGAGAACGAGCTCACCCTCCCCACCACCCCCACCGAGCCGGGGAGGCTCATGGGGACGGTGGGCTACATGGCACCGGAGCAGGTGCGCGGCGGCAGCGGCGATAACCGCTCCGACATCTTCGCCTTCGGCGTGATTCTCTACGAGATGCTGGCCGGCGTCCCGGCCTTCCGCGGCGAATCTCCCATCGAGACGCTCAACTCCATCCTGAAAGACGATCCTCCCGATTTCTTCGAGCTCAACGTGCGGGTGCCGGGCGCGCTCGATCGCGTGGTCCGTCACTGTCTCGAGAAGAATCCCGACGAGCGCTTCCAGTCCGCCCGCGATCTCGCCTTCGACCTCGGGTCGCTCTCCGGCCTTACCAGTCAGGCCATCTCCTTCCACCGCAACTGGCACTTCCGAAAACGCGACGTCGTGAAACCGGCCGCGATCGTCCTGGCGATTCTCGCCGTGGCCGTGATCGCCTATCTGGCCGGACAGCGCCGCGGAACGCGGCCGCCGCCGGAGTACAAGCGCCTCACCTTCCGCAGCGGCACGATCTTCAACGCGCGATTCTCGCCCGACGGCGAGACCGTCTTCTACGGCGCGCGGTGGGGCGGCAAGCCGATGTCGATCTTCTCGGTTCGCGCCGATTCACCCGAATCGCGCGACCTCCAGATCGGAGAAGACACCGACCTTCTCGCGGTCTCCCGCGACGGACAGCTCGCCATCTCGCTCCGTCGCCATGTCATCGGCTACCTGCGCGAGAGCGGAACGCTGGCCCAGGTGCCGATCGCCGGCGGTGCTCCACGATCGATTCTCGACGACGTCGAATTCGCCGACTGGTCGCCGGACGGCCGGCTGGCCGTGGTCCGGACTGTCGGCGGCCGTTGCCGGCTGGAGTTCCCGATCGGCAACGTCGTCTACGACACAAACGGATGGATCGGCCATCCACGTTTCGACCCTGCCGGCAAGTCCATCGGATTGCTCGACCATCCGTTTCTCAATGATGATCGTGGCTCGGTCGTTCTGGTCACGCTCGCCGGAAAAACGCATCGTGCTCTGACGAAGGAATCGCAGAGCGTCGAGGGGCTGGCGTGGTCGCCGGATGGCAAAGAGATCATCTTCTCCGCCGAGGATGGCAACACGCCGCGTGCGATCACCGCCGTCACCGTCGGCGGCAAACAGCGGATCGTCGCCGCGAGCGCTGGACCGCTCTGGCTTCACGACGTCGCCCCCGACGGCCGTGTGCTCGTCTCGCGCGAGATCGTCCGCGCCGGAATCGTCGGCATCCGGGGAAATGAGCCGCCCCACGATCTGTCGTGGTTCGACTACTCCGTGGTGCGCGACCTCTCCGCCGATGGAAAGACGATCATCTTCTCCGAGTCGGGGGAAGCCGGCGGCTCGATCTTCGGCGTCTATCTGCGCGGCATCGACGGCTCGCCAGCAGTCAGGCTTGGCGATGGCACGTCGGAAGCTCTCTCGCCTGACGGGCAATGGGTTCTCTCCATCCCCCGCAACCGCAAGCCGGCTCCGATCGTCATGCTTCCCACCGGCACCGGCCAGCCGCGCCAGATCACGCACGACCGCATCAACCATCGCAACGCCCGCTGGTTTCCGGGCGGCGCGCACATCCTCTTTCTCGGCGATGAGAACGGACATCCGCCGCGGCTGTGGATGCAGGCCCTCGACGGCAGCGCGCCGCACGCCATCACTCCCGAGAATGTTTCCGGAACACAGATCACGCCCGACGGCCGCTTCGTTCTCGGCCGCGACAGCGACCGCAAGTTCTATCTCTATCCCGTCAGCGGCGGCGCACGCCTACCCGTGCCGGCGCTGAAGTTCGGCGACGTCCCCACACGCTTCACCGCCGACGGCCGTTCGCTCTTTGTGGCCTCGTTCGGAAAAGTACCGGCCATGCTTTACAAGGTCGACCTTACGAGCGGCGCCCGCACCCTCTCGCGCGAGGCGATGCCGGCCGATCCCTCCGGCCTCATCAACGTCGGCCCGATCTTCGTCACTCCCGACGGCGCCACGACGGTGTACAGCTACACGCGGCTGCTGAGCGATCTTTATGTGATCGAGAGCCCGTCGCGATAACCCCCTGGGACCGCGTGCGTCCCCCACGCGCTTCTTCGCAACATCCTGCCGGACAAACGCGGGCGGGACGCCCGCGGTCCCAGGGGGCTGACCCCGATAGAATGCCGCCGTGCCGCAGGTGATCTTCCTCTCGCTCTTTCTCGGCTTGATCACGGGAACGCAGTCTGTCGAGTTGCAGGTCGATGCGGCGGTCAGGTCGGTGCGCATCGAGCTTGGCGGCCGCGAAGTTGCCCGGCTGGACAAAGCGCCGTGGTCGGCCAGGGTCGACTTCGGGAGTGAGCTGACGCCGCGCGACTTGACGGCGGTCGCGTTCGATGGCGAAGGGCACGAAGTCGGCCGCACCTCGCAATTGATCAACCTCTCGCGCCCCCCCGCCGAGATGGAGATCATCATCCGAAGCGAGGGGCAGCAACCGGTCGAGGCAGAGCTGGTCGGACGGCATCGGCTGCACAAAGAGCCAACGACCGCGAAACTAGTCGTCGACAACACCGCCGTTCGCGTGGGCCGCGACTTCCGCGCGCGCCTACCGAAGGTCGACTGGTCTCATCCGCATCTCGTCTCGGCCGAAATGGAGTTTGAAGATGGCGAGATCGCTAAGCGCGACGTCGCCATCGAGGCGGGGTTCTCGGGCTCCGCGGGATCTGAGCTGGCGCCGATGCTGGTCATGACGAACGGGAAGAAGCAACCCGACTCGCTCGACGGCTGTTTTTCGGCCGGCGGCTCCCCCTTGCGCGCAACGGCCATCGAAAACGGCGACGCGTTCGTGGTCATGGTGAAGGATCCGGTTACACATCCTCGCTCCGCCGAGTTGCGATTCGATTCGGGGACGGCGTTGCGAATCCTCTGGCCGGTGCCGCGCCCCATCAACGCGCCGGGCGAGCCGACCGCGATCGCGTTCCCGCAGTCCGTCAATCACGGCAACGTGTCGTCGGTGTCGTGGCTGCTGAGCGAACGCCTCTCGCCGCCCCCCTCCGCCACCGAGCCGCGCCAGTTCACCGACGCCGTCGCCGTCGCGGCGATGAGCTCCCTGGAACGAGGCCGGCGCCGCGCGGTCATCCTCGTCGTGAGCAAAGCACCCGACCGCAGCCTCTACTCTCCGCCGGTCGTGCGCCGCTATCTCGAAGACGTTGGCGTGCCGCTCTTCGTCTGGTCCGCCGATGGACCGCGGCCCGATCTGGCCGCCGCCTGGGGCACGATCGACGACATCTCCACGACCGCCGGACTCCAGGCCGCCGTCGGGCGGCTCAATGACGCACTCACGCGGCAACGCCTCGTCTGGGTTGCCGCCGATCCGCTCACGGCACTAAAAGCCGAGGGGGCGGAGCGCTGCGGGCTAACGCCCGTGGCGCATCACCAGGCACCCAAATCGTGATGAGGTGAAACCATGAAATCCATTGTCATCGCCGCAGCCATCGTCCTCAGCGCCGCCGTTTCGCTTGCACAGACCGCGGCGGAATCGATCGAAGTCCGCGTCGTCAACGTCGACGTCATCGTGCGCGACCGCGCCGGAAAGCCGGTCCCCGGCCTGACCAAAGCAGACTTCGAGATCTACGAGAACGGCCAGAAGCGGGAGATCACGAACCTCTACGAAGTGCGTGGGGCTAGCCCCGCCGCGCCATCGGCGAAGACACCGGTGCCTGCGAATGCGGCTCCGGCTCCAGCCGAGGGTGCGGCTGTCGAGATTCGTCCGCGCAACATCGTCATGTTCGTCGACAACTACTCGCTCCAGCCGTTTCGCCGCGACAAGGTCCTCCAATCGCTCCGGAAGTTCATCGACGGTCAGTTGCAGCCGCAGGACCGCGTGATGATCGTTCTCTGCACGCAACAGGTGAAGGTAATCACGCCGTTCACGAACGATAAGAAGGCCATCGAGGATGGCGTAGAGTCGATCAAGAAGATCGTCAGCGCCAGCTCCAACCGGGCCTCCTCTCTCGAACGGGTCAAACGTCAGGTCAGTGAGCTCATCGACACCGGCAAGGAGGGAAAGTTTCCCTGGAAGGATGTCTACGGCCAGGCGCTGGGACTGGTGGAGACTCTCATCGAGGAGGATATTTTCAGCGCAAGGAACACGCTGGCCGGGCTCGGGGCGACCACCGCCGCGCTCGGAGGACTGGAAGGCAAGAACGTCGTCATCTTCGCAGGCGCTCATCTCCCCGAGCATCCCGGCGCGGAGCTCTATCAGTGGCTCTACAACGCCTTTTCGCCCTACATGGGCAATCTCACACTGGGATCGGAGACCATCAGCGGCAAGACCGGATCGATGCAGTACTACTCGATCGAGGAGGCCGCCAAACAAGCCAGCGCGAACAATGTCGTGCTCTACCTCATCGACGCCGCCGATATGCGCGATGCCGTCAGCGCCGAAAGCAATATTCAGGTCGACAAGATGGAGCAGTTCACCGCCTTCACCAACACGGCCATGGCCTACCAGACGCTGGCCCGCATCAGCGGCGGGTTGGCGCTCACCAACTCCGACAATTTCGATTCCGCCTTCCAGACGCTCGCCGCCGATCTCAACTCCTACTACTCCCTCGGATTCAAGCCCTCCGGTACCGCAACCGACGCGCTGGGCAGGATCGTCGTCAAGATGAAGAACCCCGAGTACCGGTTCCGGGCCAGGGAGACGTACGCCGCAAAGGCTCCGGCGGCGCCGCAGGACGAAATGAGCGCCCGCGTCACCACCAACCTCTATGCGACCGATGCCCGCAACGAGTGGGAGATCCATCTCAAACCGGGAACGCCCGAAAAACAGGGAAACGAATACCGCGTGCCGTTCGAGGTCACGCTGGCGCCGACGATCACGCTCAAACCCGACGGCGAGAACCTCGTCGGCAACTTTGCAATCTACGTCGTCGTCGGCAGCGGCGAGTCGACGTCGAAGGTGACCAGGAATATGCATGTGGTAAAGGTTCCCGCCGAGGCCGAAGACGACTTTCGCGAGAAACAGATCACCTACAAGGCGTCGATCACGATGACGTCGGGGGAGAACATCCTCTCGGTTGCCGTCGTCGATCAGGCCAACAACAGCGCCGGGTTCGCGAGGGCAAAAGTTGCCGTTCCGTGAACCCTCCCGCGGTCTGCGACCGCGCGGCACAGACAAGAGTGTCTGTGCCACATACGGCTCAGCCTGTGGCACGTGCAGCCGGTTTGCGGCACGTGCGGCGGGTTTGCGGCACTTGGGAGGCAAATGTGGCACAGACACTCTTGTCTGTGCCGTAACGCCCTCCGCGGCTGTCTCGGCACGCCGTATGCGTTAGTACCCCCATCATGAGAAGACTCGGAATCGCACTCATCACAGTCACCGCCCTCATCGGCACCGCCGCGTATGGTCAACAACAGGCGACGGTTACGCCAAACCAGACCCCGCCACGGCCGGTCCTGCAGATCATCCCGGATGACGCATCCGCCAACCGGCTCGACGTCGAGGTCGGCGCGATCCGCCTGAACACCCACAGCGGACGCTACACTTTCGCCTATCTGCCGCTGCTGGCGCCGCTGCAGTCCACCGCCTTCCGCCCTTCGATCGAGATGCCGAACGCGCTGGCGTTGACGGGAACGTCGATCCCGCAGAGGCCGCGCAAGGACGCTCGGGCCCGGGTGGACATTCGTTGACGAATTTTTGGTAACCCTTTCCGGCGAAGCCGCGTCACAATGAGCATGCCGATGAAACGCGCCGCCTTGCTGCTCATCATCCTCGGCGTCGCCGTGCCGCTCGCGGCCGCCGACGCACCGAAGCCGGACTATTCGCCCGAGGCCATCTTCCGCTTCGCGCACGACTTCGTCCTTCATCCGCATTCCGAGGTCGGTGACTTCGACCTCGGCAACCTCGGCGCGATCAACGTCTACAAGTACGGCCTTCACGGCACCTTCAACTACCTCCCCTTCCTTGCCCCGCTCGCCGGGACAAGGCTTGCCGACGTCGCCACGGTCCCGAACGCCTTCGCGCTGACGAACACGCCCATCGCCCGCTCGATGCCGTTCATGCCCGACGAGGTCTCCCTTTCCCCCGGTGCGAAACGAGAGCTCAAGCGCGTGATGCAGCTCGAAAAGCAGGCGAATCTCAGCGTCTCCGAGTAGGCGGTACCCTTCGATTCAGGCAACCTCGCTATTGTCGACGTCCACGTCGATATCGACTGAGTCAACATCCGAGTCGACCGAGTCAACGCGTGAATCGACTTCGTCGACTCGCCAATCGACTTCGTCAACTCGCCAATCGACTTCGTCAACTCGCCAATCGACTTCGTCAACTCGCCAATCGACCTTGGTCAACTCGCCAATCGACTTTGGCAACGTCTGAATCGACCGGGCCAATACGCGAATCGACTTGGTCAATTCGCCAATCGACTTTGGCAACTTCCGAATCGACTTAGTCGATTCGTCAATCGACTTTGGCAATTCGAGAATTGCCTAAGTCGATGTCGATGCCAACTCAACGCTTCTTCAGTCCCCAGAAGTTATCCGTGAGCCACGTCATCAGCGCGGCAGCAGGTACGGGCCGGCTGATGAAGTAGCCCTGGGCGAGATCACAGCCCATCTCCTCGAGACACTTGAGCGTGACGGCGTCTTCGACGCCCTCGGCGCAAACCTGCTTGCCGAGGTTGTGGGCCAGATCGATCACCGTGCGGACGATGGCGGCGTCGGCATCGCTCGTCATCATCCCCATCACGAACGACTTGTCGATCTTGATCTCATCGATCGGCAGCTCGCGGAGGTGCGTGAGCGACGAGTAGCCGGTGCCGAAATCGTCGACCGACAGCCGCACACCCATCGACTGCAGCATCGACATGATGGCCAGCGCATGCGCCGGGTCGGCCATGATGCTGCTCTCGGTGATCTCGATCTTGAGAAAGCGCGGATCGACGTTCCACTTGTCGAGCGCCGATTGCACTTTCGACGGCAGCGTCACCTCGAGCAGACTCTTCGCCGAAACGTTGACTGCGATGTGCACCGGCGCGCCGGCGTCCTGCCATGCACGGCACTGCTGCAGGGCGCGGTCGAGAATCCAGTCGGTCATCACCTTGATGAGCCCCGTCCGCTCCGCGATCGGGATGAAGCTCGCCGGAAGCAGCAGGCCGCGCGACGGGTGATTCCATCGCAGCAGCACCTCGGCGCGCGTCATCAGGCCGCTGCGCAGATGCTGCTTCGGCTGGTAGTAAAGCTCGAACTCCTCGCGCTCGATGCCGCCGCGCATCTCCACAACGAGCGAGAGTTGATCCGGATCGCGCGACTCCTGATCATCGCGCTCGTGAAACGTGTACCCGGTATTCGACTGCTTCGTGGCGTACATGGCCACGTCCGCACGGCGCATCAGCGTGCGCGCGTCGCTGCCGTGCTGCGGGGAGAGAGCGATGCCGATCGACGCCCCCACTTCCAGTACCTGCCCTTCGACGACGAACGGCTGCTGCAGCGTGTTCAGGATGCGGCGCGCGGTCATGGCCACGGCGTTGGCGTCGAGGGCCGACGTCAGCACGATGGCGAATTCGTCTCCGCCGAGGCGGGCAACGGTATCGTCGAAGTGAAGCTGGTTGCGGAGGCGGAAGGCCACCTGCTTGAGGAGCACATCGCCGAAGTGATGGCCGAACGTATCGTTCACGTCCTTGAAACGGTCGAGGTCCATGAGCAGCAGGGCGATGAGCCTGTCTTCGTTACGCCCCATCTCCAGCGCCTCGGCCAGCCGGTCGAACAGCATCATCCGGTTCGGCAGATCGGTCAGCCCGTCGTGCATGGCCTGGTGACGCAGGGCGACGATCTCGTTGCGGCTGTCGGTCACGTCGCGCAGAAAAGCCACCCAGTGCGTCAGCTCGCCGCCGTCTTCGACCGGAACGAGCTGAAGATCGAGCTCGAACTCCCGCCCATCCTTCCTGATCGCGGTAACCTCGGCGGCGAACGCCTTCCGCGCGAAGACGTGATGCAGCATCGAATCGAAGATCGCGTGATGGCGGTCGACGATCCCGAACGCCACCGGCGTCTCGCCGATGATCTCCTCGCGCGGGCGGCTATAGATCGCGCAGAAGCCGTCGTTGACGAAGGCGATCCGCGGCCCGAGCGCCTCGACCGCGGGCGTCAGGATGGCAATCCCCTCCCCCGCCACGCGCACCGCACTCCCGAGCACGCGAAGCTGCTCGCTCTCGAAGCGCTGTTCCGTCAGCTTCCGCAGCAACGTCGATTCCTCGATTGACGTCGTGGTCCACGAGGTTCGCAGTGAGGTGGTGACTTCTTCGGACATAAGTAAGGTAGGGGGGATTCTAACTCGCGAGCGGGGCCGCCAGCCTGTCATTTCACTGTCATCCTGAGCCGCCGGAGCCGCGTAATCGCGAAAGCGATTGCGCGGCGCAGGACGGTCGAAGGACCCCCAGCCTGAAACCCGGCTGGGGCGGGGGGCTGTCGACTCTACCGCCGCCCAACCGGGTCACGAGCTGGGGGTCCTTCGCCGTCCTCGACCCCTCAGGGGTGTCGGCGGCTCAGGATGACAGTTTTTTCTTCTTGTTCCTACTAATCCTACTTCCTCACGAACTCCACGCTCCCCGCATATTTCGTCGGATCGAGCAGCGCCTTCGCATTCTTCTTGTCTTTCAGGTACGAGTCCCAGAACATCAGGGAGATCGAACGGATCGACGCGAACGTCCCTCGGTCGCTGATCTGCGGAGCGCGCGGGTCATCCAGCGAGCTGCGGTTCAGAACCTGTCCGGTGCGGGGATCGGTGATCGGCGCCTCGCGCGTCGTCGCGTATTGCTCGCCAAGCCCCGAGGCCACGCCGGTGAAGGTCATGTGGTTGGCGTTCTTGATCAGGACGAAGTACTTGTCGCCCTCTGGTGAGTGATCGAACGCCGTGCGGCGCCACTCAGGAGTCTCCGCTTCCGTCGCGCCATAGTCGCGCGTGCCGGTCATGAACATCGCCGGTACCTTGACGCCGTGCCAGGAGTCGGCGGTCAGCCCGCGGTTCTCGGCCACCCCCTGCGGCGACATGGCCACCATCGCCTTGATGCGCGGGTCGGCGAGCGCCAGCGGCGGCGTGCTGAAGGTCTTCGCCCCACCGACCAGCATCGACGTGAACGCGCCGTACGAATGGCCGCCGACGCCGATACGGGCATGGTCCATCTTCCCGGCCAGCTCGGGATAGTCCTTCTCCAGATCGTTGAGCGAGTCGAGGATGAGCACGACGTCGCGCGCGCGGTCGCGCCACTGCGGCTCGCGCTCCTTCTCCCAGATCATCTCCGTCGGCGTCGGACGCGGCTTTCCCTGTAACTCGGCATTGGCCGGCCGGCGTTCGCGCCGGCGGTCGTTCTTCACCTTGTCGTCACGCCGCATGGCCAGCAGATCGGCCATGGCATCCTTCAGAGCGCCGGCGTCCGCGTGGGACGGCCGGATGCAGACGTAGCCGTAGCTCGTCCAGTACGAGATCAATCCTTCGTACCCGTGGCTCGATCCGCCGTATCCGGGCGAGAAGATAATGATAGGAAACGGTCCCGTCCCTCGGGTCGGATATTCGATCGAGATCTCGAGGTTCTTGTTGCGCGCCCCGTCGTGCAGCATCGCCGACGGGATCACGCCGACCGGCGAGGTTCCCATCTCGAAGCCATACGACGGCGTATACGACGCCGGCGCCGGGGCCGGCGGAGTCTTCTGCTGATGCGGCGATGAGGCGCAGCCAACCGCGGCGAGCAGAGCAATTGTGACAAAGAGTCGTTTCATGCAACCTCCGTTACAAACGTGGATCATCTCCGTTGAATGCTAAATCAGAAGCGGGCATTCTCCGATTGGATCGGAAGGGGCCGTAGAAGGGCCTTCGTTGCAGTCTGTTGACTGGCGTTGGGAGGTTGCTGGGTTGCTGGGTTGCTCGGTTGCTAAGTTGCTGAGGTGGATCGGGTGGCTGAGGGCAATCGAAGAACCCAGCAACCCAGCAACTCAGTAACCAAGCAACCGATCGCCCCCTACAACCACCCTTTCTCCCTGGCAATCCGGGCCGCTTCGACGCGGTTTTGCGCACCAAGCTTGCTGATGGCCTCGGATAGATAGTTGCGCACCGTCCCCTCGGAAAGGTGCAACGACTCGGCGATGTCGCCCGTTGCCTGCCCCTCACCGGCCAGCCGCAGCACCTGCCGCTCGCGGTCGGTCAGCGGATCGGGCTCGCTCCATGCCTCGGCGGCCAGCTCGGGATCGACAGCCCGGCCGCCGGCGTGCACGCGACGGATGGCATTGGCAAGTTGTTCGGCCGGCGAGTCCTTCAACAGATATCCCGACGCCCCCGCTTCGAGCGCACGGCGCAGGTAGCCAGCGCGGGCAAACGTCGTCAGGATCACCACCCGCGTCGGCAACCCTTCCTGCCGCACCATCGCCGCGACCTCCAACCCTGTCTTCGACGGCATCTCGATGTCCGTCAGAAGCACGTCCGGCCGATGCGTCCGGACGAGAGCGAGCGCCTCGTCACCGTTCCGGGCGCGGGCCACGACCTCGATATCGGATTCGATTTCCAGCAGTGCCGACAAAGCGCCGAGCACCATGGCCTGATCCTCGGCGATGACGACGCGGATCATGCCGAGCGCTCGATGGCGCTGACCGACTGCGGGCCGCTGGCCAGAGGCAGCGTCACGGTCAAGGTCGTGCCGCGCGAACCGTCGAAGGTCACGCTTCCGCCCAGCGCCGCGATCCGTTCGCGCATGCCGCTGATGCCGGCACCGTCTTCACGGGTGCCGCCGCGGCCATCGTCCGAAACGACCAGGCGAATCTCGTCACCGCTGCGCCCGAGGGCGATCGTGCACCGCTTCGCCTCGGCGTGGCGGACGACATTCGTCACCGCCTCGCGCAGCGCGAGCGCGAGAATCGCCTCCTGCGCCGGCGACAGCGGAACCGGATCGAGTTGCGTCGTCAGCACGATCGAGGCCGTGCGCAACATCTCCGTGGCCCCATCGAGCTCGTGCTGCAGTCCCGCGCGATAGCCGCGCACCGCCTGCCGCACCTCGGACAACGCCTCACGTGAGATGCGCTCCACGTCGCGGATCTCCTCGCGCGCACGCTGCGGATCACGGTCGGCCAGCTTCGAGGCCAGCTCCGACTTCAGGATGATCAGCGACAGCGTGTGGCCGAGAACGTCGTGAAGATCGCGCGCGATCCGCTCCCGCTCCGCCACCTTGGCCAGATGCTCGATCTCATCCTGGGCCATCTGCAAGCGTTTGTTGGCGCGGGCCACTTGCGCGAAATGCGCGTTCACCGCGCCGATGACGACGGTGAAGAACGCGGCCCACCACCAGTACATCGGACTGAGGCCGATGATGAGCACGTCGATGAGCAACACCATAAGGATGATGCCGATGATCGTGACGGCGCGCCGCACCCCGCCCGCTGCGCCGGCGAACGAGGCCGCGAAGATGAAGAACGCCCCCGCGCCGAGGTTCGACGGCATGAAGGCGACGCCCAATAGCGTGATCGCGCCGATGACCAGGAGCACGCGATTCCTGCTGACCCGATAGCCGGCCAGATAGATGACGGTGAAGACCGCCGTGGCGAACAAGGTGAGCGCAATCCGCCGCCCGCTCGCACCCGCCAGAACCGGATAGGCAGCGAACGGGATGATGTAGACCAGCCAGATGTACTTCGTCCAGCCGGCGTAATCGTGCTCAGGAGTCATAGGAGTAGTTTATGTGGCACAGACACTCTTGTCTTGCCTTGCCTCACTTCAATCGCACCTCATCCACCACGAAATCAACCGCACCCTGCGCCGGGCCACAGATCAGAAACGCCTGCACATCCTTCCCATCAACGCTGAACGCGGACCACGGCAGCGCGATCTCCGTCCAGCCGGCGCCGGCGTGAACCGTCGTCAGACGCGGAATCCGTCCGGCACTCGCGGCGAACAGCATCACGCGGAGGTCGGTGTCGCCTTTCGCAAAGAACGAGAGGCCGCCCTTCGACGAGACATCCACCGGCTGCATTGGGGTCGCGCCGAGCATCAGCATCGCGCCGGCCCACGGATACATCGAGCCCGGCTTCGTATCGGCGTGGATATGCAGCGCTTTGGCCGTCCCGTTCGCGCCGCCGTCGACAATGTCCATCGCAGCCGTCGAAGTACCACCCATGATTGAGTCAGTCGAGATCTCCCAGCCGCTGCCGAAGGCCGGCTTCATGTCGCCCGAATCGAAGTTGCTGAGCATTCCGTCGCCGATGGCCGGGACTACAGCCACGGCGGGCGCCTCTTTCTTCGACTCCGGCTTGCGATCGAGCGCCGCGCCGTTTCTCCAGATCGTGACGATGTTGCGCGACGCCAGGATGTTGGTGGTCGGATCGCCGTCGACGAGCAGCAGATCAGCGCGCAGTCCCGGAGCGATGCGGCCGCGGTCATCGAGCTTGAACTGTTTCGCCGGCACCGATGTCGCCGCCGCGAGCGCCTCGGCCGGCGTCAGTCCCGCCTTCACCAGCAGCTCGAGCTCGCGATGCATGCTCGCGCCATGCGACGTCCCCGGGTTCGGCGCATCGGTCCCCGCCAGAATCGGAACGCCCGCACGCTTCAACTGCCGCACGGCCTCGAATGCGTTCTCCATCTTCGCCCCCGCGCCCGTTCGAAACGGGAAGGAAGCCTTCAGGTTGTCCATCTCGTCGGAATTGAGATAGGCGGCCAGATGCGCATCAGTGATCAGCGACGCCCCGCTGGCGACGCCGGTCGTGCTCTCGTTGACCGTCAGCGTCGGCACGACAAAGGCGTGATGCGCCGCCACGAACGCGCCGAAGTCAGCGTCCGGCGGCTTGTCGGCAAAGATGTGTACGAGTGCGTCGGCACCGGCATCGATGGCATCGCGCGCCGCGCTGAGCGTCGAGATGTGCACCACCGCCAGCTTCCCGCGCTTGTGCGCCGCGGCGATGAGTAGCGTCAGATCGCTCTTCGAGAGCGTCGGGAGCCTCTTCATCCCGTACGCTTCCCCGGTCTCGACGATCAGCTTGATGTAGTCCGACCCCTCGGCGATGCGCGCATCGATGAAGGCCTGCGGGTCGTCGCCTGTCTTGAACGTCGGGATCGGGAAGTACTCGCTCCCGTGCCCACCGGCGACCGTGGCGAGGATTCCGGCTGAATAAATGTCCGCCCGACTTGTCACCGGACCCTTGGCCTGCTCGGCGCGCAGCGGTCCCAGCGTCCGGGGAGAGGTGAACATGTCCATCTCCGTCGTCACCCCGAAGCGCAGCGCACGCTCAAGGATCCCCGGAAAGACATGCGTATGCGAATCGATCAGACCCGGCAGCAGCGTCTTGCCGCTGCCGTCGACCACCGTCGCCCCCGCGGGAACGGCCACCTTCGCCCCCGCGGCGACGATCCGCGCCCCGTCGATTACGACGGTCGCATGCGGAATGACTCTCGTCCCGTCAAAGAGCCGGACGTTCGTGATGGCAGTCTTCTGCGCGGCAAGAGGAGCGGCAAGAAAGAGGATCGCGAATAGAAATCGTTTCATGCCGGCAGTATCGGTTGGCGGCGGCGGAAGCAACACTGAGGAACGTCAGCAGAAGGAGGTGACAAGTGTCATGCCTTTGGAGTTGTCGACCCACCCCACCTGCTACCCTTTCCCCGTGCCTGAGAAGATCCGCCGTTACACGCTCAAACAGCCCGCGAAAGCGCAGAAGCAGTATCGCGTCCGATACGAAGACGAGCTGAATCAGGAACAGCTCGACGTGGTCATGGCCGGCGAGGGGCCGATGCTGGTCATCGCCGGCGCGGGCAGCGGCAAGACGCGCGCGTTGACCTATCGCGTCTCGCGCCTCATCGAAGACGGCGTCGACCCCTCGGACATCCTCCTCCTCACCTTCACGAACAAGGCGGCGCGCGCGATGCTCAGCCGCGTCGAGCAGCTCGTCACCATCGACACGCGGCGCATCTGGGGCGGTACGTTCCACTCCATCGGCAACCGTCTTCTGCGCCAGCATGCGGCCACGATCGGCTACCGGTCGAGCTTCACCATCCTCGACGCCGAAGACGCCAAGGAGATGATGGAATCGGCCATCTCCTCTCTCGGAATCAACACTCTGGAGAAGCGCTTCCCGAAGGGCGACGTCCTCATCGACATCTACTCATACCTGATCAACACGCGCACGCCGCTGGAGCTGCACCTCGAGAACAACTATCCGCACTTCGGCATCTATCGCGACGAGATGATCAACGTGTTCCGCCGCTACAAAGAGCGGAAGCGCGAAGCGAATGCGATGGATTTCGACGACCTGCTGGTGAACTGGAAGCTGCTGCTGGACGACTATCCGGACGCCGGCGCGGCGTTGCAGCGGCGCTATCGATACATCCTCGTCGACGAATACCAGGACACGAACAAACTGCAGGCCGAGGTCGTCGATGCCATGGCCGCCGTCCGGCGCAACCTCATGGTCGTCGGCGACGACGCGCAATCGATCTACTCCTTTCGCGGCGCGTCGTTCGAAAACATCATCACCTTTCCGCTCCGGTTCCCCGAGGCGAAGATCTACAAGCTGGAGACTAACTACCGCTCGACGCGCCAGATCCTCAGCCTGGCCAACGCCTCGATCGCGCAGAACCGCTTCCAGTTCCGCAAAGAATTGCAGGCAGTACGAGGCGACGGGCCCGACCCGGCGGTGGTCGGCGTCGACGACGTATTCGAACAGGCATCGTTCATCGCCCAGCGCATCCTGGAGCTGCGCGACGAGGGCGAGAGCCTCGGCGAGATCGCCGTGCTCTATCGCTCGCACTACCAGTCGCTCGAGCTGCAGATGGAGCTCTCCCGCCGCCTGATCCCCTACGAGATCCGCTCGGGCATCCGTTTCTTCGAGCAGGCGCACATCAAAGACGTGATCGCCTATCTGAAGATCGTCACCAACTCGCGCGACGAGCTTTCGTGGAAGCGCGTGATGAAGCTCTATCCGAAAGTGGGCGAAAAGACGGCGGCCGAGGTATGGGGAAGGATCGGGACGGCGCAGGATCCGTTGCAGGCGTTCCTGGGGGGGTCGGGAGCCGGGGGTCGGGGGTTGGAGAAAGAACGCGGCACAACCTCCGACTCCCGACGCGCGACTCCCGCCTCCCGTCTGAAAAATCTACGCGAGATCCTCGGCATCATCGGCAGCGAGTCGATGCAGCACAACCCGTCGGAATCGATCCGGCTCGTCGTCGAGCGCGGCTACGCCGACTACGCGCGCTCGAAATTCGC
This sequence comes from Thermoanaerobaculia bacterium, assembly GCA_017883235.1. Classification (GTDB taxonomy): domain Bacteria; phylum Acidobacteriota; class Thermoanaerobaculia; order Gp7-AA8; family Gp7-AA8; genus JADGNZ01. The sequence continues at coordinate 19,121 of JADGNY010000050.1, forward strand.
CAACGTCCAGGCTCGGCTCGACGATCTGGAGCAACTGTCCCAATACGCGCTGCGTTACGAGGACACCAACGCCTTCCTCGACGAGGTAGCGCTGGCCAATCCGATCGCCGGCGAGGATGTCGCCGTGGTCGGCCCCGAGGACGAGAAGATCGTGCTGTCGTCCGTGCACCAGGCCAAAGGGCTGGAGTGGCGCATCGTCTTCGTCATCTGGCTCGCCGACGGCCGCTTCCCCTCCCAGCGCGCCCTTCGCGTTCCTGGCGGCATCGTTCGCGTGAAGCCGAACGAGCTACACGCGGCGTTCGAGCTGACGGACGCGCTGGCTCGGGGGACCACCGAGCTGGCCGCCGAATTGGCCACCGAATTGGCAATTGAGGAGATGCCGGCCGCGATCGTCGACGACGCCGCGCCGGCCGAGCACGAGATCGTCATCCCGGGCGAAGAAGAAGAGCGCCGCCTCTTCTACGTCGCCGTCACCCGCGCCAAACAGGAGCTCTATCTCGTCTTCCCGGTGATGGCCCGCGACCGCGGCGGCCTGGATGTGCTCATGGAACCGTCACGCTTCATCCGCGAGCTGCCGGGCGATTCGTACGAGAAGTGGGTGATCGGTGCGGAGTAAGAGGCTTCTGCTTCTGGCGCTCATCGCCCTGCCGCTTCTCCGCATAGCCTCGACATTCAGTGTCTTCAGCCAGACCGCCGATGAGCCTTTTCATGTAGCCGCGGGATTCCAGTGGTTAACGACGGCGCGGTACGACCTCGATGCGGAGCACCCGCCGCTGGCACGCGTAGCCCTGGCGCTCGATTCCGCGGTCAGCCGAGCCAGGCCCGCCGGCGGCGACGCTCTGTCAATTGGCAACGCCATTCTCGAGCGCAACAATCAGTACCGCCGGAACCTGTTCGGGGCGCGCGCCGGCAATCTGCCGTTCTTCCTCCTGGCGGCAGCGGTCGTTGGCCTGTGGACGCGCCGCCTGTTCGGCGACGGTGCGGCGCTGCTGTCACTGGCACTCTTCGGCGCGCTCCCTCCCATCCTGGGCCACGCCGGTCTGGCCACGACGGACATGGCCGCCGCAGCGACAACGGCCGCGGCGCTCTTTCTTCTCGCCCGATGGCTCGACGTCCCCTCGTGGCCGAACGCTCTCATGGTCGCCGCTGGCTGCGGCTTAGGTCTGTTGGCCAAGTTTTCGTTCCTCGTCTTCTTCCCGGCGGGGGCGGCCGTGCTCGTCCTGGCCCGCATCGTGTCGCGGACCGCGCTAATTGCGCCCCGCAGACGCCTCCCTCAGATCGCCACCAGCCTTTTCATCGCGTTCGTAATGGTCTGGGCAGGCTACAAGTTCTCCGTCGGCTCCCTCAACGATGCACGTCTCAAAGAGTTCACGCCGAGTCTGCCTCCGCACGCGGCGGCCGAGTACGCAACCAAACCGGGCTACGACTGGGTACGCCTCGACCTTCTGGAACGCTACTACCACTACTCCGAGGACGCCGCGAAACGAGTGGGCCATGGCGTCGACTTCGTCGATTGGGCAAAGGCGGCCGGCTACCCCTCGCCGCTGGCGGGCCGCCACGGAGATACGATGGCCGGTGCGCCACCGCTTCCTTCTCCCTCGATCGCGGACCGCCTCCTCGAACCGATCCGTTCCGGGTGGCAGGGAATTGCCGTTCGTCATCAGATCCCGGCGCCGCTCTTTTTCGCAGGGCTGGAGCTGGTACAGCGCCATTCGTCCGCGGGTCACGCCGGGTTTCTCCTGGGCAGATATCGCGATCACGGCTGGTGGTACTACTTCCCGGTCATCCTTTTTTTTAAGACGCCGTTGGCTTTCCTGCTCCTTGCGTCAACCGGGATTGTGGCCATGATCCGTTCGCGGAATGCCGAAGCCATCGGTGTCGCCCTGGCCCCGGCGGCCATGCTTCTGCCGGCGCTGACAACCGGCATCAATATCGGAGTACGGCACGTCCTCCCGCTTTACCCGTTGCTCACGATCTGTGCGGCGTACGCCGTCGTGGCGCTGTGGCACCGCTGGCGCGTCGTGGTCATCGTTCTCGTGGCGTGGTACTTCCTGGCGACCGCCCTGGCCCATCCCGACTACATGAGCTACTTCAATGAGGCGGCGGGAAGACATCCGGAGCGGATCGCGCTCGACAGCAACCTCGATTGGGGCCAGGATCTGTTGCGGCTGGCGAGCGTCGTCAGACGCGAGCACATCGATCATCTCTATCTCGCGTACTTCGGCACGGCCGACTGGCACCGTCTCGTTCCCTCGGCGGAGGAACTACCGCAGTTCAAGCCTGTGCACGGGTGGGTAGCCGTCAGTGAGAACGAGTTGGCATTCGGCTGGCCTACGAACCGGCGCGATGCCTTCGCCTGGCTGCGGGCGTACGAGCCGGCCGTTCGCGTCGGCAAATCGATCCGGCTCTATCGCATTCCGTGATTGCGGAGATCGGCGAGTTGCTCACTCCACCGTGATTTGAGGAACGTCCGTGTACGGCGCCGCCGTCACGCGAACCGGCAGCGTGATGGTCTTCCGCTTAGAGCGGACTTCCATCATGTACGGCCACGGCGAAATAGCCGGCGATCGCACCGCCAAGCTCCATCGGAATGCCGGCGATCGTTCCCTTGATCGTGGCCGTCGATTTCAACGTCACAAACAACACCACCGCCGGGATCAACGGGACCAATACGAGAATCGCGTAAATCAGAAGCTTTTCCAACATGGACCACCTCACTTTTGAAGGCAGTGAGGTGAACGAGCGGAACGTCACACGGCACGCCCAGGAGCGCTGGCGTCTCGCCGGCTGGCTCGGGGGCGTCTCGCCCCCGCGCTGCAAGACTCCACACATTCGCTGGTAACCGCGGCGGCGAGACGCACGCCGGGCCAGCCGGCGAGACGCCAGCGCTCCGTGGCGCTACCGGATCTTGATCAGCTCCACGTCGAACACCAGCATCCCTGCCGGCATCCCGGGCTGACCTCTGTAGGCGATCTTCTGCGGAATCCAGAAGCGGACCTTCTCCCCTTCGGTCATGAGCTGGATCCCCTCGGTCCAGCCGGGAATCACTTTGTCGAGCCCAAACTCCGCCGGCTCGCCGCGAAGGACGGAGGTGTCGAACATCTGCCCGTCCGTGGTCCAGCCACTGTAATGAACGACTACCGTGCTGCGGCCCTTCGGATGCACGGTTCCGGATCCGGGGAGGAGAACCTTGTACGCGAGGCCGGAGGGGGTTTTCGTCGCATCGGCAGGTGGCGCGGCGACATCCGCGGGCGCCGCCGGCGGATGCACGATGTCCACGAGCTGTCCATCGACGACGAATGTCTCGCCCGCGGCGATCTTGCCGCCGCCGAGGGATGCCGGAATCCAGGCGCGGCGCCGCTCGCCCGGCGTCATCTGCTCGAACATCTCCCGCATGCCGGGCAGCAGCTTTGCCGCCTCGACGAATGACGTCCCCTCGGTGCGCGTGTAGTCGACCACGGAGCCGTCGGAGGCTTTCCACACCGCATAGCGGATGTGGATGTAGTCGCCTTTGCCCGGGTGTTCGGCTGAGGTCCCGGCCTCGAGCGGTTTCGAGACCAACCCATCAGCGCTCTTCTGCGCGTCGGCAGGAGGCGCGGTGAGATCAGGCGGCGGGGCGGGAGCAGGCTTCATGGTGACGGCGGCAGCGAAAAAGAGAGCAAGCATCATTAGACTTGGCAGAACATGCGCCTTCTTCTGATCTCTTCCTCCAACGTACACGGCTACGGTTACCTCGATCATCCCGAGCCGGCGATGCGAGAGTTCCTCGGCGCCGGCCGGCGCGTAGCCTTCGTGCCGTTCGCCTTGCACGATCACGCCGCGTACACCGCCAAGGTTCGCGAACGCCTTGGGCGGATGGATCTCGACGTCATCCCGATCGACGATCTGGACCACGCCGATGCGGTCTTCGTCGGCGGCGGCAACACCTTCCGCCTGCTAAAGACGTTGTACGACCGCGAACTGCTGGCGCCGATCCGTGACCGCGTGCGCGCCGGCCTCCCCTACCTCGGCGCCAGCGCCGGCACAGTCATCGCCGCTCCGACGATGAGGACGACGAACGACATGCCCATCGTCGAGCCTCCGTCATTTAACGCGCTATCCCTGATGACCTTCCAGATCAACGCCCACTACATCGATCCCGATCCGCAATCGACGCACAAAGGCGAAACGCGCGAAGAACGCATCCGCGAGTTCCTCGAAGAAAACGACGTGCCGGTGGTCGGCCTCCGCGAAGGATCGATCCTCCGCGTCGAGGACGGCACGACAACACTCCTCGGCGAAAAGACGGCCCGAGTGTTTCGGCGGGGGGCGGAGCCGGTTGAGAAGGCTCCGGGCAGGATCGACGTGTGAACACCTCGCGTCTATGCGGCAGCAGCCGCATTTCCATCCGGCTCGCGTTGCGCGGAGTGTTGCCGGAACCGGTACAACTGCTCGACCGTGTAGTCGAGCCAGAGGTTTACGCAGATCATCTCCAATGCGTCGCGTGAAATCCTGCTTCGCGTCGCCAGTTCGTCGAGAGTCCTCCATGCACGAGCCGCGTAGCTTGTGTCTGTAGGCGCCGGTGCCGCGAGCTGCTGCGACGCTCGCGCCGCGTCCGCCTGGCCCATTTCCGGAGTGTCTGCAACCGCCGTCACGTGCGGAACCGGCAACGCGGCAGGGAGCTGTTCCTGCAGAGGTGTTTGCTCCGGCGTACCGGGCCGGTTGCCCTCCACGATGAAGCTGTACAAAAGCATCAGATCAATGGCGCCCCGGATGCCAAGGTCTCGGGCAGCGGGGATGTTGCGCCGAAGGTAGTTGATGAGAACGGCCTGATCGATCCAATCGGCGACGCGATTGAAGGGGTAGAGCGTGCGCAGCGTGAGCTCGCCCGGTTCGCACGTGGCAAGATGTTCGATGTCCCAGATTCCAATCTCGTCGAGGATGTCGATCACTCCGTCGTCGAGACCATCCACCATATCGAGCGGGAGCTGGTCGGCGGTCTGATTGGCTGTCGGATCGAACACCGTTCTTGCTCGATTGCGAAGCGCGTCAAGAGCCCAGTCGGTAAACAAACCGGTGAGAAAGAGGACGGTCTCGCGCGGCCCGTTTGGATTGAGAAATCCGAACAGATCGAATTGGCCGGCAGCCAGACCAATCATCATCGCGATCGCGCTGCGGAGTGCCGCCGTGAACAAAAAGCGAGCCGTCAGCGCGTTCGAATTGATTCGCTTGATCATCCGCCACATGACGGAAACGAATGCGCCGAGCGCGGCAAAGATCAAGCCGTTCATCGCTTTCGTCTGGATGACGAGACTGTCGTTCTTCGCGGCGTCTGCCGTGGTGCCGGTAGTGAGTCCAGTCCGCTCCGTCCTGGTCGATGACAGCGACATCGTTACTGTCTGTCCCACTAACTCCGGGAAGCGGCCCGAGAGTTTGCTGTGATCGTCCGCCATCGATGCCGCGATCATGAACACGAATGTCAGGCAGATCGAGGCCCAAAGAGTGGAAGCGAAATAGGGCCGATCGACCGTCGGCGCCGTGGATGACGGGCTTTTGAAGGCAGGGATGACATCTCGCTGACATTGGAGTCCCAGACTCGCCATCTTCCGGGGCCATCCCGTCTCCTGCCACCAGCGGTCGTACGATTGGCAGAAGTGAATGTAATCCGTAATCCCTTCCTGATGGGTGAGATACCTCGGAAGCGCACTCCCAAAGTAGTAGATGAGTGCGATCGAGGCAGGCAGAAGAGCGAGCAGCGCGAACCGCGTCCTCGGTATGAACTGCATGCCCCATAGGCGCCACCCGCCGATGATGGCGACTGCCGCGATGACGCCCCCCACATCGACGATTCCGCTGTAGGTCAGCTTGATCCTACCGATGCTCATTACTTAAGGAGAGGGACAAGGACCGTTTTTTTCCTTGCGGCGGAAACCAGGCTGACTTGACCCGAAGGCTCAACCGCACTTGGCCGCGGATAAGATTTTCTTTACTCGCGGAATCGACAAGCTGCGCCCCGATCGATTCGACCCACGAGTGCTCGCTATACTTTGGGGGTGGAATTCGAGTGGGATCCGGTGAAGGATCGGAGTAACCAGGAGAAGCACGGCGTTTCATTCACCGAGGCTCGCACGGTTTTCGGCGATCCCCTCCATCGGACCGTCGTGGACCCGAGATACTCCGTTGGTGAATCCCGATATCTCACAACGGGTTACACTTCTACACACCGGCTTCTCATCGTTGCCCACACCGATCGGGCTGAACGGATCAGAATCATCACTGCGCGTGAAGCACTGCCGAAAGAGCGTCGATTCTATGAACAACACAACTGATCAGACCGAGGACGATGACATCCCGGAGATGGACCTTACCGGGGGTGTTCGCGGCAAGTACTACGAGCGGTACATGAGAAGTACCAATGTAGTCTTGCTCGAGCCTGATATGGCGTTAGCCTTTCGCGATTCTGCAGCGGTAAACCAAGCGCTCCGGGAGTACCTATCCGAGCATGGCGCGCCGCCGGACGTCACGAAGCGCTCAGGCTAGAATACGATGGCCGTCGTGTTGACATAGGGTCTTTGCCACGATCGCGATGCTCAACACGCCGAGGACGATCGCGACGAGCCAGAGTGCCTTGGGCGTGACTGGGATCGGATGACGATACCACCAGACCGGGGCCATCAAGGTTCTTCCATTCATCCTTCCGCCTTCTGCTTTCACTTCCTCGCCAGCAGCCGCTCCGCTTCCTCCTTCCATCCGACGAACACGTTCAGCGGCTGGGTGGCGGGGGCGATGAGGCGGGTGGCGACGAGGAGGCGGCCGTCGGGGGCGGCGTCGACGAAGGAGATCTCCTGATCGGTGGAGTAGATCCGGGTCGGAGGAGCGAAATCGATGGAGTCGCCGGTCGTCTTCACGGCCGCGGCGTAAACACCGCTGCCGGCGACGAAGTAGAGCTCGCGGCCGTCGCGGCTCCATGCAGGCGCGCGTCCGCTGTCGACTGACACGCGGATGCGGTCGGCGTGGTGATCGAAGGGGGCGACGTAGACCTCCTGCCGCCCGGAGTCGTCGGAGACGTAGGCCACCCAGCGCTGATCGGGCGAGATCCGCGCGCCTGATTCGCCGGCCGGCGTCTGCAGCCACGGCTTGCTGCTGCCGTCGCTGCTCGTAACGTAAATGTCGGAGCCGCTGGCCGGCTCGCCCGACGTGTAGAGGATGCTACCGTCGCGCATCCAATCGTCGACGCGCTGAATAGTGCCGGGCTTCGTGACCGGACGCTCTTCACCGCCGCCGAGCTGTTTCACGAACACGCTCGGCGGGCCGTCGCGATTGGCGTTGAAGGCGATGGAACGTCCGTCGGGCGACCACACCGGCCGGCCGTGGTCGTGATCGGCGAAGGTGAGGCGGGTGAGCGACTTTCGCAGCAGGTCGGCGGTGTAGATGTCGCCGGTCAGCGTGCCGGCGGCGACGATGGCGGTGACGAGACGACTGCCATCGGGCGAGATGCGTCCCTGCACGTAGGCGGCGGGCGGAAGAGCCTCGCCGAGGACATGACCGGTTCGATCGACCCAGGTCAGGGCGGTGGACTGCTTCGCGTCGGCCCAGACCAACTCGTCGCCGCCGGCGTCGTGCTGTGAGACGCCGGTGGGCGCGTAGAACAGGACGCCGTGGACGAGCGGCACGGCGTTGCCGGCGAGCTGAAAGCCCTTCTCGTCAAAGCGCTGCGCGAAGAGCGTTCCGTCGCGAACGAAGGTGAGCCAGGGGGCGTCGTATTGCGCGCGTCCGGCAACGTCGATCAGTTTGCGCGGAGCGCCGCCGGCGGTATCGACGATCCAAAGCGCCGTGCCGCTCTGGTCGATGGTGTTGAAAAAGAAATGATTCGTGGCTCCGATCGCCTGCGGCCCGCCGACGTCGGTGCCCTCTTTCATGGCGAAGAGTTTGCGCGGCGTGCCGCCGCCGCTCGGGACGGCGAACATGCCGTGGCTGGTGGGAACCTGGGCGAAGACGATCGTGCCGTCGGACATCCAGGCCGCGCCAAGGCCGCCTGTGGTCGCGTCGCAGACCGTCTGCGGCGTCCCATCGTCGATTGAAACGGTCTTCAGCTTCGAACCATCCAGGAATCCGATGGATCGGCCGTCGGGCGACCAGAACGGCCCCGAAACGAGGGTGGTCGATTCGAGCGGTTTGGCCACGCCGCGCCCGAGATGGTAGATCCACAACTGGCGCACATTCTTTGCGTCGCGCGCGGTGTAGGCGATCTTCGTTCCGTCGGGTGAGACGGCGATGGCCCCCGACGTGGTCGGCAAGGCGAAGCCGCCCCCAGCCGGCGGGGGAATCGAGAATCGCAGCGCGTGCATGACGGGCGCGGGACGGCGAAGCAGGGCCATTCCCAGGATGATGGCCAGGAGCACGCTCACGCCGGCGACGGACCAGGCGGCCAGCGGACGTCGAGAGGTCGTCGTCACCACCGCCGGCTCTTCGCGCTCCGGGATCGAGCGCAGTTCGCTGGCGACATCCGCCGCGCACTGCCACCGCTCGTCAGGATCCTTGGCAAGGCACTTCATGATGAGCCGGTGCAGGGCTGCCGGCGCTATCGGCTGCAACTCTCCGATCGGCGTGGGGTGCTCGGACATGATCTTGGTGATCAGGCTGGCCTGGCTCTTGGCGCTGAAGGCGCGCCGGCCGGTGGTCATTTCGTACAGCACAGTGCCGAGTGCGAAGATGTCCGTGCGGGCGTCGGTGGCTTCTCCTTCGAGCTGTTCAGGCGCCATGTACGGCAGCGTGCCGAGGATTGTGCCCTCGGCTGTAAGGGCCTCCTTCTCCACCCTGGTCTCCGCGTCAGGCGAGGTGGTCCCCATCTCCTCGGCCGCCTTGCGCGCCAGGCCGAAATCGAGCAGCTTCGGGCCGCTCTTCGTCAGCATGATGTTGGCGGGCTTGAGGTCGCGATGGACGATGCCGCTGTGGTGCGCTTTCGCGAGCGCGCCGGCGACGGCGGCGCCGATGCGCAGCACGGCATCGAGCGGCAGCGGGCCTTTGCCGATACGATCGCTGAGCGCCTCGCCGTCGATGAGCTCCATCACCAGGTACTCGGTGCCGTTCTCGCTACCGACGTCGAAGAGCGTGCAGATGTTCGGGTGGTTGAGCGCGGAGATGGCGCGAGCCTCTCGCTCGAAGCGCTCGCGCCCGCTCGATGTCGCGGAAACGTGCTGCGGCAGGACCTTCAGAGCGACGGTGCGGTCGAGGCGCGTGTCGCGCGCGCGGTAAACCTCCCCCATCCCGCCGGCTCCGATGAGCGAAACGACTTCATACGGCCCGAGCCGCGTACCGGGAGAGAGGGCGGTCATGCGTTCAGGAGACTATACACGGGACGTTCGGAGGGGAGTTTCGATCGGCGGAGCCGAGTCACGTTTCGCGCAATGAGTGGCCGCCTACGGCATTTCGAACCGCTTGACCAGCGTTGGCTTGCCATTGGGCGCGAGCTGGTCTGTGTCATAGAGCAGCACGCTCACGCCATCGATGCCGAGGGCGGCCCATCTTCCGTCCGCGCTCGCAGCAAACGAGGTCATCATGCGAGCGTCGAGGTCTTCGCGGGCTCCGATCGCCCAGCGAACGCCACGATCCGAGTACCCCGTGACACCCGAGGAGCTGTAGCAGAGACGCCGGCCCTTTCCAAACTCTGAGCAAGCGCCCTGGTACTCGACGTCGAAGCCCGATCTCTCCTCCGAAGTGTCATCGAGGCGCAACGAACGCTTGATTTTACTGGGGAGCTTTGTTGCCTCCAGGATTTCCACGAACTCCAGATTGCCCTCGATCTCATGCGCGTACGGCCCCTCCATTCTCGCGCGGTCCGTAAAGTTCGTCCGGGCTACGATCGAGCCATCATCGAGGTCGCAGACACAGAACTGCCACCCGAGCTTATCGTCCTGGCAGGACCCTTTGATCAGCGCATACCGGCCATCGCTCGAGAGCGACAAGTTGGTGCGGTCGACGCTTTTCACGGCCGTGATGGCGGGACCGACCTGCTTCCCACCGCCCTCGCCCAATGACCATTGAGTGAGGCCGCCCTTTGGCTGCCAGACCACCAGCCGCTCTTCGGTTGGGTGGAGCTCGTAAGCCATCGAGGCGTCGTCGAGGATCAGCCGCGATTCTCCGGTGACGGTATTCCACACGCGGACTGAGCCTTCGACGTGGAAACTACCTGCGTGAAAGAAGACGGCGAGAAATTTGCCGTTGGGCGATGTCTTGATCGTTTCAACAGGCACTTTGGCAGGGCCCTCGAGCTTCTGGACGACCTCCATCTCCGGGTATCGCAGGAGTACCGCGGATCGGCCGCGCTCAGCCGCCACCAGAAAGGGCTGCCCTACGACGAAAAAAAGATAGGGGTCGTTTCCGCCGCGCCAGAGGACCATCTTCCGTCTCTTCCCGGCCCCTTCAGCCGCTCCCGTCATGGCTAAGATTCCGAGGGCTACGAGCAGGGCGATGGGCTTCAACTGTTTCTTGCTGAGCATGTTGGCAACTCCGTTCGCGCGATGACTCAGGGAATGCGAATGAACTTCTCCAGGGCGGGGCCGTCCGGCGTGACCCGGTAGAGATAGAGTCGCTTCTGGTAAGTCGAAGTGCTTGTTTTCCATCGACCGTCCGGGCTGACGGCCATGAGCTGGTCTCCAGGGGCCGAGCGGCTGCCTGGGTACGACCGTTGCTGACCGCGCTGTTGGACAAACATCTTTCCCACCACATGCAGGTCGCCTGTCTTGAGAAAGCAAATGTCATAGGCCGGCGGGTTTGCGAGGTCGTCGAGCATCACCAGGATCCGGGCGTCCTCCAGGTAGACCAGATCGACCGGAGGGCCGTTTTTCGATTCATTGAAGATCTGCCCGCGGGATCCTGCGGCCACTACATTCTTCTCGTCGATCGCGTAGAAGCAGACGTCGCCGCTGACGGAGCCTGAGCTGCAGGAGCCGAAGATGATGAGGTCATGGCCGTCGGGTGACGCGGCCATGCGCTCGACGTTCTTGACGGCCTCGACAACGCCCACCTCGCGACCTTGTTTCACATCCCAGATGGTCAGGTTCTTTTGATAGATGAAGAGAGTGTCGGTGCCGGGACGGAAGAGGTAGACCAGAGCAGGGTCGTGGGCGACGGGAACGGAAGCTTGCGCTTCACTGCTTTGCAGGTCCCAGATCCGAAGGTCTCCCGCTCCATCGTCAGCGGCGAGCCACCGGCCGCTCGGCGAGACGGCCGCGCTTCTGAGGCGGCGTCCGGGTTCGATGGGAAAGGAGTGGACCTCTTTCATATCGGGGACGCTTAGCACCTTGACGCCGTCGCGATGCGAGGCGACGACGAGCCGGCTGTCGTTCGTAAAGGCGACAAAGAACGTGACGGGATCGTCGGACGACATCAAGGCTGCAGGCCACGCACACAAGAGGAACAGCATGGTGAGAGTTGCACGACGCTTCACTGTTGCTTCCTCCAATATCGCTCAGGGCGATCGGTCAGTTTGTCTTGGCTAACCCCGTCACTCGCAGCCCGTCATGGCTACTGGCCTTCGCGCCTTCCAGGGAACCGGGCGTGACCGGAGATGCCTCCGTCGCGGTCAAGCTCACGGTGGTGATGCTCGTCTTCACCCCGTCGGAGGCGGTGAGCTGGAAGACGTAGAGATCGGCGACGTCGGGGATGAACGAAGGATTCCGCATCGAGGCGGAGGAAAGCGCACTGCGCGAGCCCGCCGGCTGCCGGACGATGCGCCATCGCCAGCTCGTCGCGGTTTGCGGATAGGTGCCGAGCTGTCGCATCCCGCCGACCGCGCCGGTGGCGATATCGATGGTGGCGACGTCGGCAAGTGCCGGCCTTCCGATGCGGATCTTGTTGTTACCCGTGTCAGCGACGTAGACATTTCCGCTGCGGTCGGTCGCCACTCCCATGGGGCTGTTGAAGCGCGCGACGCTGCCTGTGCCATCCTCGCTGCCAACGTGGCGCAGCGAAGAGGCCAGGGTCGTCACGACGCCAGCTGGAGTGATCTTTCGGATCGTGGCGTTGTCCCTTTCGGCCACGTAGACGTTTCCGCCGCCGTCGGTCGCTACGCTCATCGGAAAGTTGAAGCGCGCGGCGCTGCCGGTTCCATCTACGTAATCGAGGAGACGTGCCGAACCGGCCAGGGTCGTCACGATCCCCGCCGGGGTGATCTTTCGGATCGTGCTGTTGAAGTCCTCGGCCACATAGATGTTGCCGCCGCTGTCGGTTGCCACAGCCGTGGGGCGGCTGAAGCGCGCTACGCTGCGGGTTCCGTCCGCACTGCCATCGAGGCCCGCTGAGCCCGCGAGTGTCGTCACCATACCCTTCGGCGTGATTTTTCGGATGGTGTAGTTATCCCTGTCGGCTACATACACATCCCCAGCCCTGTCGGTTGCCACACCCGTAGGATATTGGAAGTGCGCCGCGCTGCCCGGTCGCTGCGCGCTACCGGTGGGATCCGTCGTCGCCGAGCCGGGAAGTGTCGTCACGACTCCCGCCGGAGTGATCTTTCGGATACTGTTGTTGAATTGGTCGGCGACGTAGACGTTTCCGTCGCTGTCGGTCGCCACTCCCGCGGGAGTGAAGAAGCGCGCGGCGCTGCCGGTTCCATCCGCACTTCCGCCAGCGTTGCCCGGCGAACCCGCGAGAGTCGTCACCACTCCGGCCGGGGTGATCTTTCGGATCGTGTCATTGCGTTGGTCGGCCACATAGACGTTCCCGGCGCTGTCGGCGGCCAGCGCGACAGGAGAATTGAAGCGCGCGGCGCTGCCGGTTCCGTCCGCGCTGCCTATGGGGCTCGGCGAACCCGCGAGAGTCGTCACTACCCCGGCCGGCGTGATTTTTCGGATGGTGTCGTAGTCGCTGTCAGCGACATAGATGCTCCCGTCGCTGTCGGTCGCAAGTGCAGTGGGAGACCTGAATCGCGCTGCATCGCCGGTTCCATCTTTGCTGCCTGAACGAGCCTTCGCTGAGCCGGCCAGTGTGGTCACCTCTCCCGCCGGCGTGATCTTCCGAATCGTGCCGCTCACGGAGTCGGCCACGTAGACGTTCCCGCCGCTGTCGGTCGCCAGCCCGGTGGGAGAGTGGAAGCGCGCTGCGCTGCCGGTTCCATCGTCGCTGCCTGCGGGAGCCGTCGCCGAGCCGGCGAGTGTCGTCACCACGCCGGCCTGCGTGATCTTCCGGATGGTGCGGTTCTCGCTGTCAGCGATATAGACGTTTCCGCCGCTGTCGGTCGCCATTCCTGTGGGAGAGTGGAAGCGGGCGGTGCTGCCCGTTGCATCGGCGTAGCCCCCGAGGCCCGCCGAGCCCGCGAGAGTGGTCACGATTCCTGCCGGGGTGACCTTGCGGATCGTGTTGTTGAACTGGTCGGCCACGTAGATGTTCCCGTCGCTGTCGGTTGTCACTCCCGTGGGAGAGTGGAAGCGCGCGGCGCTGCCGGTGCCATCCGCGCTACCGGCGGGAGACGACGCCGAGCCAGCCAGCGTCGTCACGACCCTCCCCTGGGTGATCTTTCGGATCGTGTTGTTGGATGTGTCGGCGACGTAGACATTCCCGCCGCTGTCGGTCGCCACTCCAAAGGGAGCGACGAAGCGCGCTGCGCTGCCGGTTCCATCGTCGTTGCCCATGAGGTTGGCGCAGCCAGCGAGAGTCGTTACGACTCCCGCCGGGGTGATCATTCGAATCGTGTGGTTGATCTGGTCGGCGACGTAGACGTTGCCTCGGCTGTCGGTTGCCACTCCTCGAGGATTGTTGAAGCGTGCGTCACTACCGGCTCCGTCCGCCGATGCCGGGCCGCCCGCCGGCCCTGCGAGCGTGGTGAAAGTCAGTGGTTGGGCGTGGACCGTGAACGTGGTCGCCGCAAGAACGCAGCACCCGCTCAGAACGCGGAATGTGAACCGCCCGAGGTTGCGTAACATCATCGTCCTTCCCCCTGTATGGATGGACCTGCATTTTTCGCGAACTGAATAGCGTAGTTCCCGCACTCCCTTTTCGCAAGCCGGACTGTGCCGGCCACACCACGCGCACGCGTGCTGAGCAAAGACGGCCCATCTTCCGCGGCACCCACCAAAGGCTTTGGGCGCTGTCGGGTGCACGCCGAAGCTTTCGGGGCAACCCGCGCTACGCGGTGCGCAGAATGATGTCGTCGGGCGGTTGCCCGCTGGACCGGTTCACCGCGCCCTGGCCGGCGACGAACTGGAATCCGCTTCGATGCCGCGAAGATCGCCGAGGCCCTCGCGATCGGGGCCGAGAATGCTCGCGGCGAGGCCGTGGATCAGGAACTGATTCGGCGCGAGGTCGAGGTCCTTCGATGCCGTTCCTCCACACTGCAGCCTCGAGCCCGCCGGGAACGAGAATCGAGGCATGATCGGCACGGGCGCGCTGCTGCCCGCTCGTCTCCGGTCCGAACTTCGTGCGGAAGGTAACCAGGGCGGCGCGAGCAACGTTGTCCGTCACGGCTAGTGACCTACCGCGCGGTGTCTGGGACCGGGTTTGACCGAAGTTGCCGTCAACTCCACGTTCGTGATGCTCGTCTTCACTCCGTCGGAAGCGGTGAGCTGGAAGATGTAGAGGTCGGCCACGTCGGGGGTAAAGACGGGATTGCGGATCGAGGTGGAGGAGAGCTGTACCGCTGAGGCGGCGGGCTGACGAATCAGAGTCCATTGCCAGCTCGTGGCGGTCTGCGGAGATGTGCTGAGCTGGCGCGTCGTGGCGATGGCTCCGGTAGGAAAGTCGATCACGGCGGTGTCTGAGAGCGCTGGTCTGCCGATGCGGATCTTGTTGTTGAACGAGTCGGCTACATAGACGTTCCCAAGGCTGTCGGTCGCCACTCCATCGAAAAAGTCGCCACCGGACACTGCCATGGGTGAATAGAAGCGCGCGACGCTGCCGGTTCCATCCTCGTTGCCCGAGAGCGCGCTCGACGAGCCGGCCAGCGTCGTCACCACCCCAGCCGGCGTGATCTTCCGAATCGTTGCGCCAAACAGGTCCACCACATAGAGGTTTCCGCCGCTGTCAGTCGCCAATCCAGCGGGAAAGCTGATGCCTGCGGCGGCCATGGTGGTTACCACGCCATCCGGCGTGACCTTTCGCATCTTGAACTGGTCGGATACATAGACGTTTCCGCCGCCGTCGGCCGCTACTCCTGTAGGATTTTCGAAGCGTGCGACACTGCCTGTTCCATCCACACTGCCGGAGAGACCCGCCGAGCCGGCCAGGGTCGTCACAACCCCCGCCGACGTGATCTTCCGGATCGTCTTGTTGAGCGAATCGGCCACATAGACGTTCCCGCCGCTGTCGGTCGCTACCCCCGCGAGAACGTTGAAGCGGGCCGCGCTGCCAGTCCCATCCGCGCTACCGGAGGGATCCGTCGCCGAGCCGGCCAGGGTCGTCACCACTCCCGCCGGGGTGACCTTCCGGAGCGTGTAGCCGTCGGCCACATAGAGGTTCCCGGCGCTGTCGGTCGCCACTCCCTCGGGAGAGCCAAAGCGTGCAGCGCTTCCGGTTCCATTGGCAAAGCCGGGAACGCCCGCCAGGCCAGCCAGTGTCGTCACCACCCCCGCCGGGGTGATCTTCCGGATCGTGGAGTTGTCCGAGTCGGCCACATAGACGTTTCCGCTGCTGTCGGCCGCCAAACCTCGAGGAGTGGAGAAGCGCACGGCAGTGCCGGTACCATCCGTGCTGCCAGAGGGGCCCGCCGAGCCGGCCAGCGTGTTCACGACGCCTGCCGGAGTGATCTTCCGGATCGCGTAACCGTCGGCCACATAGACGTTCCAGCCGCTGTCGGTCGCCACTCCCTCGGGAAAGAAAAAGCGCGCGGCGCTGCCGGTTCCATCCGCGCTGCCAAAGAGGCTAGCCGAGCCCGCGAGAGTCGTCACGACGCCGCCCGCGGTGATCTTCCGGATCGTGGAGTTCCCGTAGTCGGCCACATAGACCGTTCCCGCCGCTGCCGGTCGCCACTCCAACTGGATTGTTGAAGCGGGCGGCGCTGCCGGTTCCATCCGCACTGCCGTAGACGCTGGCCGAGCCGGCCATAGTTGTCACCACTCCCGCCGGGGTGATCTTCCGGATGGTGTTGTTTCCCCTGTCGACCACATAGACGTTCCCGCCGCTGTCGGTCGCCACTCCCGTAGGATCGTTGAAGCGCGCGGCACTGCCGGTTCCGTCCGCGCTACCACTGTGGCCCGCCGAGCCCGCGACAGTCGTCACCACTCCGGCCGGAGTGATCTTCCGGATGATGTCGCTGAAGCTGTCGGCCACATAGACGTTCCCGCTGCTGTCGATCCCCACTCCAAAGGGACCGTCGAAACGAGCGGCGCTGCCGGTTCCGTCCGCGCTATCGGAGAAATCCGTCGCCGAGCCGGCCAGCGTCGTCACCACCCCCGCCGGGGTAATTTTTCGGATCGTGGAGTTCAACAGGTCGGCCACATAGACGTTCCCTCCACTGTCGATCGCCAAGCCCCTCGGGAAGTGAAAGCGTGCGGCGCTACCGGTTCCATCCGCGCGACCGGGCTGGCCCGTCGAGCCGGCCAGGGTCGTCACCACCCCCGCCGCGGTGATCTTCCGGATCGTATGGCGATCGGAGTCCGCCACATACGCGTTCCCGGCGCCGTCGATCGCCACGCTCATGGGATTCGTGAAGCGCGCAGCGCTGCCGGTGCCATCCACCGACCCCGGGCCGCCCGACGGTCCGGCGAAGGTGGTGAAAGTCAGTGGCTGGGCGTGTACAGTGAACGCTGACAGCGCGAGAACGCAGCATAAGCTCAGCACGCGGAACGTGAACCGCTTGAGGTTGCTCAGCTTGATCATTTCTCCCCCTGTCCGGATGGACCGAGATCACCTGGGACCGTGCTGTACGAGAATCTGGTTGATGATGTCTTCCATCATCGCCACGATGTACTGGTCGTCTGTCTTGATTGCTGATGAAACGACAGTCGCGACTTTCAGAATCGTATCCAGCCTCCCGAAACCTCTTGAGCTGCCCGCGAAGGGTGAATACTCTGCGTGGTATACGTACTTGCCGATCAGTTGATCAGACTCATTGTACAGCGACAGCATCACTTCCATCGTAGACTTGTCTCCCCCAACCAGACCTGAAGCTCTGCCGAGGACCGGCAGACTCATCTCCGTCACGACCAGTTCAAGTTTGACTTTGTTATCTCCCAGGAACGTCAGATTCTTCCTGGCACGTTGTGAAAAGAGTAACTGCACGCGCTCGACAGTCAGCGGCTGGTCTTTCTCTAAGACGCCAGTCGCTGCGACTGCCTCCACCCTGTTCAACTGTGCCGCGGCGATGCTGGTGATTGTTTGATTCACACCGGTGGCGGTGTCGACGCGGACGTCGCTCACTCCCAATCTGTGCTCAAAGTTTCCGGGTAACGGCAAAATCGCGTTGCTGGTACTGGCACAGTTCGTCGCCGCAAGAATGACCAAGAGTGCGAGCATTGTGCGACATGACTGGTTCCTGTTCATCTGAATTCTCATATCGTCCCCCTGTTTTTGACGCCCTTGTCTCAATGCACTAACAGCCAATCCGGCTCCGCCATGGCTGATCAGAACCGGCTTTCTCAACTAACTCACTGTTTCTTCTACTCATTCGCCGAGTTTCGCCCTCGGCGCCCAAGCTGGTTGGCCATCGCCTGTGTTGCCGGTCACGGCTTAGTGACCTACCGAGCGTCGGTCTGCTACTGACCGGCGTTGCTGTCAAACTTATGGTCGTGATGCTCGTTCTCACCCCATTGGAGGCGGTGAGCTGGAAGATGTAGAGGTCGGGCACGTCGGGGGTGAAGACTGGATTGCGGATCGAGGTGGAGGAGAGCGTGGCGGTGGAGGCTGAAGGCCGGCGAATCAGAGTCCACTGCCAGCTCGTGGCGGTCTGCGCAGAGGTGCTGATTCGACGCGTCGTGCCAACGGTGCCGGTAGAAAAGTCGATGGTGGCGGAGTCGGCGAGTGCCGGCCTGCCGACACGGATCTTGTTGTTGAATGTGTCGGCGACAAAGACGTTCCCTCTGCTGTCAGTCGCCACTCCCTGGGGACCGCTGAAGCGCGCGGCGCTGCCGGTTCCATCCGCGATGCCGGAGAGGCCCGCCGAGCCCGCGAGAGTCGTCACCACCCCGGCCGGGGTGATTTTTCGAATGGTGCTGTTAGACGAGTCTGCCACAAAGACGTTCCCGCCGCTGTCGGTGGCCACTCCCGTGGGAGAGTTGAAGCGCGCGGCGCTGCCGGTTCCATCCACGCTGCCGGAGACGCGTGGAGAGCCGGCGAGGGTCGTCACCAGCCCAGCCGGGGTGATCTTGCGGATCGTGTGGTTACTCCATTCGGCAACATAAACGTTCCCTCCGCTGTCAGTCGCCACTCCCGCGGGCAGCGCAAACCTCGCGGCGCTGCCGATTCCATCCGCGCTGCCGCTTAAGCCCGCCGAGCCGGCCAGGGTGGTCACCACTCCCGCCGGAGTGATCTTTCGGATCGTGTTGTTACCCCATTCGGAAACATAAACGTTCCCGCCGCTGTCGGTCGCCACTCCAACGGGAAAGTCGAAGCGCGCGGCGCTGCCGGTTCCGTCCGCCGATCCCGGGCCGCCCGCCGGTCCGGCGAAGGTGGTAAAGGTTAGCTGCTGAGCGTGTACGGTGAACGTGGTCGCCGCGAGAAGGCAACATCCGCTCAGCACACGAAGTGTGAACCGACCGAGGTCGTGCAGCTTGATCACCTATCCCCCTTTCGGATGGATCAGCTTTCTTTAATGAGATCAGCAGTGTAAGTCCCGATCTCGATCACCGCAAGGTGAATGGGCGGCTACCTCGGTGGGACCGCGCGGCCGATCGGGCTTTAGAGTCCGACCTACGTTATCCCCCCAACAGAGCCTACGCCGCCGCGGACTGCTTCCGCTTCTGCATCTGCACCGTATCGAGGTCGTGCAGCAGTTCGCCGGCGTTTCCGTAGCGCGCCTTCGGATCCTTGGCCAGACAGCGCATGACGATGGCGTTCACCTCGCGCCCGATCTCGGGACGCAGCTCGATCGGCGGCCTGGCGTTCTCGGTGATGTGCGCGGTCAGGACGCCGGTCAGCGACGAGGAGACGAACGGCTTCTGTCCGGCCAGCATCTCGTACAGCATCACGCCCATCGAATAGACGTCGCTGCGCGGGTCGAGCTGTTTGCCCTGCACCTGCTCGGGACTCATGTAGTGCGGCGTTCCGACGATGAGCCCCGCCTGCGTCATCCCCTCATGCACCTCGGCCATGCGCGCGATGCCGAAGTCCATCAGCTTCACCTCGCCCTTGTGGTCGATGAGGACGTTCTGCGGCTTGATGTCGCGATGAATGATTCCCTGCTCGTGCGCTGCTTCCAGTCCCCGGCAGATCTGGCGGGCGATGCCCATGCCGACGCGCGGGACCATCTGATGCGCCGGCGCTTCCTCCAGCAACTCCGCCAGCGTGTAGCCGCGCACGAATTCCATCGAGATGAAGTAGACCCCTTCGGCCTCGCCGTAGTCGTACGTGCGCAGGACGTTGCGATGCGTGATCTTGCGGGCCAGACGGATCTCGCGCTTGAACCGCTCCAGATCCTCCGGCGAGCGCGACATCACATCTCCCGGCAGCGTCTTGATGGCCACCGTCTCGTCGAGTTGCGCGTCGACCGCTTTGTAAACGACCCCCATGCCGCCGCGGCCGATGATCGAATCGATACGGTAGCGGTTCGCGAAAACCGATCCCGGCACCAGTTCCTGTGCGGTGATGGCACCGGGCGCGGTCTGTCCCGGGGTCGTCTCGTCGATGCGCATGGTGGCCATCGCGCTCGGCGTCTGCCCGATCGCGCGCATCATGTTCGTGGTCAGACTCACCAGCGGCATCGACGCCACCGGCAGCGGCTGCGGAAGCCACTTGAGCTGCACCTGCTCGCGCGACGACGTAGAGATGATCTCGCCGCCCGCCGCTTGCGCCGTTTCATACGAGATGTAGGCGTACCCGGTCGGTGCGTGCCAGGCGAAAAGCATCGCCAGCAAAGGAGCGTTGCCGACGATGGCGATGCCGTTATCGCCCTGAAGGTCGACCGATCCTGTGACGAACTCGCCGGTGGCGATGCCGGCGCCGATGGTCATGTGCCTCTCGCCCATCGTGGCCAGCTCCTCGTTGATGGCGCGGGCGGCGCGGATGGCGTGAAGGATTCCGCGGTCTCCGCGGAAGATACTGACCAGATGATGCCCAAGGATCTCGCGGACGAAGCCATCCTGCCGCTCCACTTCCGCTTCCTGCAGCTTCATGGCCTTGCTGACGGCGGCAATCACGTTTCCGGCGTCGCCTGCGCCGACGGTGGCGGGAAGGTCGCGGAGATCGGTGACCAGCACCGTTCCTTCGTCGAGTTTGGCAGCCTCGCTCTGGCGCGGCGCACCAACGGCCTCGCGCTCCTGCGATTTGGCCGCCATCTGCTCGTACAGCTCCTCGATCTCGGCCTTGTCGCGGAGGGCGGTGATCATCTTGGCGAAGGAGCGCCCGAGGATTCCGACTTCGTCGCTGCGGTCGATTGGCGGATGGACGGTGTAATCGCCACCCGTCACGGACTGCGCGATCATGGCCAGCTCTTCGATCGGATGCGTCACCCGTTTGGCGATGAGCCACGAGAAGACGAAGGCCAGCAGCAGCGCGGCGCCGCCGCCGGCCAGCAGCGCGTTCTCGATCTCCTTGAACGGTTTCAACTCGCTATCGAGCGAACGAAGGAACACCGCCGCGCCAACGGTCTGGCTACCGAAGCTGCTTTTTTCATCCAGAACGACGACTGACTGCAGCGGCCCGCCGGTCATGACGTACTTGCTGCGCTCGATCTCGACGGTCGAAGGCTTGACGTCCTTGCCGGTCTTGAGAATCGGGTCGACCACGGTGATCTGGGCCATGTTGAAAATCGGCGCTTCCTTCGAGCGGACGGGCGGATTGGTCGCGTCCGCCGATGCGAAGATGACCTCGGCATTGGTCGACTCGGCGATGCGGTTCGCAAAGACGTCGTCGATCAGGTATGCGTTGATGAGATAGCCGACCCGGACGTTGTTCGCGCCCAGACTCATCGGCGCGATCGCGGCGTGATACAGATGGTCCCCCGTGGTGATGACTCCCTGGTCGACGGGGACCGTGGGCTCGTCGACGATGTGCTTCACCATTGGCATCGTCGTGTAGAGGTCTTCCATCTTGTCGCCGGACAGCTCCGGGCGATCCGTGCGCGACAGAACGCGTCCCTGACCGTCGAGGACGATCATGAGATCGCTGCGGAGAAAGTCCTTCTTCTCCGTCAATTGATCGAGGATGTCCGCGAAATCGATCGCGGTCGTGCCTGCAGGCTGAGGTGACGCCGGCGTGACGGCCTCCGTCGCGGCCGGCGGTTGCGGCGAGGCGGGGGCTCCGGCGACTGGCCCGGGAGCAATCTCGCTCATCGCGGTCATGGCGTGCTGCATGTACGCCACGAACGAGGGATCGCGGCCAAGGAACTTGGCACTGAGCGCCAGCCTTCCGAGACGCTGGCGTTCGAGCTCCTTGAAAAGCTTTGCGGCGCTGGCAATGGACTTATCGACGGTCGTGTTCGCGATCGCATTCGCCCGCTGGATGGTGATTCCGATGGCGATGCCGACGACGATGACGATGAGAAGTGCGGTCAGGCCGAAGAGTTTCCAGACCAGCGGAAACTTTGCCTTCTCCACGACAGGCGCCTTTCGCTTCGGCAATTCGCCGGTAGTGGTTTGCCCGGCCGGCGCGACATTCGACTCAGCGGTCAACTCAGTACTCCCTCGTGCTCGACGGCTGATAGGGCTTGCCGACTTTGTTCATGTGCACCGTGGCGCGGTAGTTGCGGCTGTCGAGCGTGAGAGTGACCGCCTGGCTCAGCCCACTGGTCGTGACGTCGATCACTGGTGCTTCGCTCTGCCCGCCCTGTTCGTTCCAGACCACGAGGCGGTATTTGCCCGGCGGGACATCGCCGACGGAAAAACCGCCGTTCGCGTCCGCGAAGCCGAAGTAGGGCGTCGACAGGACATGGATGACCGCCGACATGTTCGGGTGGACGTTGCAATAAATGTTGACGATGCCCGGCGTATCGAATTTCTGTGTCTTGCCTGTGCCCTTGCGGTAGAGCCCGAGGTCGAAGGCGTTGTTCGACGAGAGCGAGAAAAGGTTGTGCGAAATAGGATCGTCGTTGGGAAACCCGACGGTCGACCCGACGGGAATGGCCAGCACGTGCGGAATCAGGATCTTGTTCCGGGTGACGATCTGAAACGTTCCGGGAGTGCGGCGCGGAACCTTGCCGCCGAGCGGCTCGAGCCAGACCAGCGTTTCGGCCGGCACCGGGTTCTGCCCGCGCTTCGTCACGAAGGCGATTTTCCCGGTGACGTTAGCCGCTGCCAAGGGAAGCGCAGCGATCGCGAAGAACACCGCAAGAAAAGCCGGAAGTCGTTTCATCTCAATTAGCTCCGGAAAGCTGGGATGGTAGCACAGGGCGTTGGGCGGCCGCCCGGCGGGCGCGCGCGGACAAACGCAGAAAATTGGGTGTTGCTATTACAGTCGAAAAATGTATCATCTTCCGCATGCTCGAACGGTTACGGGAGGGTGAGCTGGAAGAAACAGCCCCGCCACGCGTTTACTTGCGAGTATACGTTTTGGATGTGGCTGCCGGCCGCATCGTTCTTTGAACGCAGCTTGAAGACGAGACATCAAGTTCCCGCTCCTCCCTTCCACCACGGGGCGAGTAGGAGCGGTCGATCCGGTCCGCGACGCTGGCGAGGTGGGCTGCTGAACCATGGCAGCGGCGCTTGTTGCGGGTCCGCCGGAAATTCATGGGGGAGGAGGTACTAATTTCGATGGATTGTCCTAGTAAACCTGAGGGGGTTAGCTCGTAAGGGCTGGTCTCCACCCCGGAAGGGCGCCCGTAAAACGGCGCCCTTTTTCTTTTGCGCGGAGCGCGTTGTCTGTGCTCCGGCCAGCGCGGTGATGCCTCCCCCGTATCACTTGCAAGGAGGCGCCAGGATCTTCAGGAGCCCTATGCCTCCAGCATTTTCAGCTACGAGGACAACTACCGCGCGACCGGCGCGCTGAACGTGACGTCATCCTGAAAGACCACCCCGTTGCCCATGTCCCGGAAGTTGTGCGGTGAGGCCATCGAGTGGCGGCCGGCGATGGTCTTGCCATCGTCCGTCTTCGTCTCGAACCGGTCGTCGCCGGTGAGGCGCATCGGCTGTTGGGAGCCGTTGAAGGCGGCGTCGTAGATCTCGTTGTAGAGGGCGATCTTTCCCGGGTGGCCCATCGGATCGTCGCCGAGCAATAACTCCATCGCATGCAGTTTCCCGGCGGTGGCCAGCGCCTCGCGGTTTTTGGCACTGGCAAGATCGTCAGCGCTGATCGGCACGTCCGAGAGGATGACGCGAATCTCGATCTTCTTCTTGTCGGACCGGCCCGGCATCGCGGTGGCGTAGACGTGCGTCAGTTTGACGATCTTCCCGTTGACGACCATCTGGCCGGTAACCGTTCCCGGATCTGCCGCCGAGACGGCCGGCGAAGAGAGAGCGAGGGCGAGCAGCACGACGAAGCAGATCTTCATGGAGGTTGCCTTTCGTTAGGTTGATTCGAGCCCGGGAACGGTAGGGCGGTCAGCCTATACCTGACGGGGGTCCGCGTCCACGCGGAGCTGCAATCGGGCGCTGGTACCACGGGCCACTCAGATGCTTGCGTCCAATACGAAAACGAAGGCCTGGCCCTGCGTGCTCCCCTTGCCGAAGATTCGGAGTGAACGATCGATTCTGCGGAGTGAACGATCGATTCTGCGGAGTCAGCAATCGATTCTGCGGAGTCAGCAATCGATTCTGCGGAGTCAGCAATCGATTCTGCGGAGTCAGGGATCGATTCTACGGAGAGAGGAATCCTCTCTCCGCATTCAGAAATGGTTACTCCGCATTCAGAAATGTTCACTCTGCATGCAGCAATCGATACTCCGCAGTCAGAGATCGTGACTCCGCATTCAAGGATCGATCCTGCGCAGTCAGACATCGTGACTCGGCATTCAACGACCGATACTGCGCAGTCAGAGATCGTGACTCGGTATTCAGCAATCGATTCTACGCAGTCAAAATCGCGTCAAAAGTGCGATTTGGCGGTTTGAAACCACGCGAAAATGGTAAGTCGTGCGTTCGACTGAAAACTTTTTGCATTTTTGGTGACTTTTGACCGGCCTGATCCGTCTGCATGGAAGGCTAATCGATTACCTCGCCCGGCAGCGCGTCGCGGCCGCGGCAGAGAGCTGGCTCGAAATAACTCAACCCGTCAACCGCGCGGGGCTGGTCGTAGTCTGGCCTCGCGCGGATTCCAGGAGAGCGAGTTTCTTATGAGCGAATCCACCGAGAATACCCAAACGACGACCACCACAACCGCCAGCACCAGCACCGACCCCGTCCCGAAACCGGCCGCAGCGCCGGCCGACACATCCGATGCCGCCATTGCCGCACAGGTGATCGGACTGATCGACCAGATCGAAGCCCTCGTACCCGGTTTCCTGCATCACGATTCGAATGACGCGAAGCGCGTGGCCTCCGCGGCGCGATTTGCCAGGGACCTCGTCCCGCCGACCATTACCGCCGCGACG
>JADGNY010000150.1 GCA_017883235.1 Thermoanaerobaculia bacterium
AGACCCATCTTCTCGACGATGCGCATGTCGTACTGCGTCACGATTTCATCGCGGTTGGTGCGATAGAGCGGGACGTAGTTCGTGACCGGCTCCGGCGTGATCACCACACCGGCGGCGTGCATGCCGGCGTGGCGTGAGAGTCCTTCGAGCTTCGAGCCGATCTCGATCATCCGCTCGACCTCATGGTCGTTCTTCATGGCGTCGATCAGCGCCGGCGAATCCTTGGCCGCCGACAGCAACGTGACGTCCGGCCCCGCCGGAATGGTCTTGGCCACCTTGTCGACGAGGCTGTAGGGTAGCCCGAGCACCCGGCCGACGTCACGAACGACCGACTTCGCCGCCATCGTCCCGAAGGTGATGATCTGCGCGACTTTGTCCGCACCGTACTTGCGGCGGACGTACTCGATCACTTCGCCGCGCCGGTTCATGCAGAAGTCGATGTCGATGTCGGGCATCGAGATGCGCTCGGGATTCAGGAAGCGCTCGAAGAGGAGGTCGTAGTCGAGCGGATCGACGTCGGTGATCCCCATCGAATAGGCCACGAGCGATCCCGCGCCGGAGCCGCGGCCGGGGCCGACCGGGATGCCGTTGTCCCTGGCGTACTTGATGAAGTCCCAGACCACCAGGAAGTAGCCGGGAAATCCCATCGACATGATGATGTCGATCTCGGTCTGCAGCCGGTCGTGGTACTCCTGGGGCTCGTGCTTTTTCTTCTTCGCTGCGAAGAGCGGCGCGAATGCCTTGAGCCGGCGTTCCAACCCAGCCCGCGCCACCTCGGCGAAGTAGCCGGCCAGGTCTTTCCCCGGGGGCACCGGAAAATTCGGCAGGTGATGGCCTTCGACGGCGAGCGAGACATTGCACCGCTCGGCGATCTTCACGGTGTTGTCGAGCGCCTCGCCGTAGCCGCTGAAAATGCGGCGCATCTCGTCGGGACTCTTGACGTAGAAATCGTCGCTGTAGAACTTCATCCGCTTCTCGTCGCCGAGCGTCTTGCCGGTGCCGATGCAGAGCAGGACCTCGTGCGCGAAGGCGTCGTCCTTGGAGAGATAATGCGAGTCGTTGGTAGCGACGAGGCGGAGGCCGACGTCCTCGCCGAGCTTCGCCATCATCGGGACGATCTTCTGCTGGTCGGGGATCCCGTGGTCCTGGATCTCGAGGAAGAAGTTGTCCGCGCCAAGGATGTCCTTGTACTGGAGAGCGGCCTCTCTGGCCTTCGTCGGATTGCCGCCGGCGAGCGCCTGCGAGACTTCGCCCTTCAAACAGGAGGAGAGAACGATCAGCCCTTCGCGGTGCTCCCGCAACAGCGTCTTGTCGATCCTCGGCTTGTAGTAGAAGCCCTCGGTGTATCCGGCCGAGACGAGCTTGACGAGGTTCTTGTACCCCTCGTTGTTCGCCGCAAGGACGATGAGGTGATTGTTCGCCCCGGCGTCGGCCTGCCCATCCTCGACACCGGCCTTGTCGAAGCGTGAGCCGTAGGCGACATACATCTCGCAGCCGATGATCGGCTTCACCTTCTCCTGCTTCATGGCGTTGTAAAACTCGACCGCGCCGAACATGTTGCCGTGGTCGGTGATGGCGCAAGCCGGCATGCCGAGCTTGGCCACACGCTTGGCCAGCTCTTCGGGCCGGCTGGCCCCGTCGAGGAGGGAGTATTCGGTGTGAAGGTGGAGGTGAGCGAACGACATCAGGGCGCCACCCGAAGTTTAGCGGCACCGCTGCCGCAATTGGCAACAAGGTCTGTGCACTTCCTCGGGAAACCTGATCTTTCTACCGCTGGTAGAGCCCGATCACCTTACTGCGGCATGGCCAGACCCCAGTAATACTGGTCGAGGAACGGCTTCCAGTCCTGCTTGGTCATGAAACCGAGGAGGCCGCCTACGTCCGCCGTGGTTCCGAACTTCCACTGGAAGGATTTCGTGTACGACTTGAAGAAGGTGAGGAACTTCTCGTCGCCGAGCTGCTTGTGGATCGCGGCGAGCAGAACAGGACCCTTGTTGTAGAGGAGCTGCGTCCTGGCCGCGGAGGCCAGACTCTGGTCTCCACCGATCCGATTCGCGTACGGAATCGGCGCAATCGCGGCAGCCTGTTTGGCCTGGGCGCGCCAAGTGTTGACCATGCGGTTATAGATCGCGTCGCCCCTGAAGTGTTTCAGGAGCAGCGCCGCGGAGTATTCGGCGAAGGACTCGGTCAGCCACTGTTCCTCCGGGCTCGGCATTTTCACCGCCGACCCCCAGTACTGATGAGCGATTTCGTGTGCGAAGCGCTCGTTGATCCCCTGCGAGTAGACCTGTTCGGCGGAAAGGAAATTCTCATCTGCAGGCGGTTTGATGGGGTTGAAGGCCTCGTTGGTGATGAACATCGTACCGTCAGGGGCCTGTCCGTAGCCGTAGGTGTTGACCTGGATGATATTGAACTCTTTCCATGGGAATGGCCCGAGGAAGTATTCGTAGTAGTCGATGAATCCGAATGCGAGATCGGTGAGCGTCTTCGCGGCGCGGTCGTTCGGCATGCCGTAGCTGGCCACGCGGATGATCCGATCGTTCCGCTTCTCCTCGACGATGTGGTACTTGCCCCCTTCGACGATCGGAAAGTCGATCGGCTTGTCGACGACGTTCTCGACGACGTTGTAGTCCCCCTCTTCCTTGCGGACGACCGTGGTGCCCTGGGCGATGGGAAGGAAGGGTTTCTTCAACTTGATCAGTGAGTGGACCGTAAAGAAGTTTCCGGCCCAGTTCCGTGACTTCGGATACCACGAGAGGTTGACCAGTTGCCAGGCGTTGTCGCCTTCCTCACGGATCAAAAAGTCGCCGTCGATCACAAACTTCAGCTTGAAAGGCTGGGTCGCGGCGGCAGGCAGCACGATCAGGAGATTGTCGACGTCGTGCATAAACGAGAGGGTTTTCCCCTGTTCGTCGGTGACCGAGGCGAGATGGACGCGCCGGGGCGGCTTGTTACTGACAACGAAGATCTCGGTATCGAGATTGAAGCGAAACGCCCTCTGACCAGGGAGCCGCGGGGCGATCGTCTCCGTCATCTCCAGCTTGGCGTTGTCGCCTTCAGCAGTCAGGGAGTAATCGAGCGCCGTGATCGTATATGGTGGCCTGGCGAATGCGCGCACGTCGCGACCAACCGGTTGGGACGAGAGCGTCGTGGGGAAGAGGTACGTTCCAAGGATCTTGTCGGAGAGGTAGCTGTTCCAGGGATGAACAGAAATCAGTGACTCTTCCTGCTGGTCAGCCGAGTCGTACTCGTAGACCAGTTTGTCTTTTGGTGTCACGAACTCGATATAAGCATCCATCCCCGGCAGCCCCAGCTTCTGTGCGGCGATCAGATGCCATCCTGGATCGATCTGCGCCCGGCCGAACACGGCCTGATGCGCTTTGAGATCGTCTGCCAGCGGCGCTCCCCCGGCCGCTGACCCGAGGTCGGGCGCATCGGTGCCAGCCAGCATCACCAGTGCTTCCGTGACGTCTTCGCTGATGGTGGCACCGGCGAGAACGGCGTGCGAGTCGGTCTTCACATTCCGCGTCACGACCGGCATCTCCGTCGCCTCGGCGGTGTATTCGAAGCGGCCGGCGCCTTTGAAGAACAAGCCCACCGGCTCCCCGGCCGCGGTGAGCTTCGCAGCAGATCCGCTGGCGAGTGTCAGCTTCAGGTGGCCGACGCTCAGAGTGACGTTATTAACCGCGACCGGCGCGCCGAGCGACGGCGTGCGCAAATCGCGCAGCAGGTCAGAGGCATTCGCTCCGAATGCGGACGTAGCACTCAACGCTGCAAACGCAGCAAGGGCACGGAAGTTCATAGGAGATTCTCCAGGATTGGACGCGGGATTCTACCCTACGAGTCGAAGGCCACGCTGCCGATGGGACGCGACGAACGGTCGACTCGGGTGTCGAGCAACTCGCGGAGGTTCGTCGTCTCGATGAACATGTGGCGGTGCCGGATGCAATGCACGGCGATGGCGAAGAAGAGCAAGGCCACGACACCGAAGAAGACCAGCGCGGCGGGCGATGCCGAGGGCAATGGGGAGAGCCGCGTCGAGACAAAGAGCTCCTGCGCCAGGATCAGGCAGTAGAGCGGAAACGGGAAGAAGACCAGCGCGGAGAGCACGCGGCTGGCCTGCACGGAAAAGTACGGACGCAGCGCCAGGAACGTGAGCGAAACGAAGCAGCCGAGCATCATCAACGCGGCGAAGTGAAGCTGGGCGATCTCACCGTAGACGGCACCATTCCTGACCAGCATCAGCATCCGCGTCTGCAGCAGGAGCGTCCAGACGAGGGAAACGACGCCGGCCGTGGTCGACAGCAGAGCGAAGAGTGCGCCGAAGACGTTCCGCGCCGCCAGCAGCGCCGCCATCCGGACCAGGATCGCCGAGGTGGCAATCCCGGCGATGAGCGCGACGACGATCGCCCACCCGGCCGCACCCCGCGTCGATACGATCGCACCATGCACCGCCACGAACGCCAGAGGCCCCCCTTCCGCCTGCGACACCAGCCCGGCCGCCGCGCAAAGCGCAACAAAAAGACAGAAGCCGGTGCCGGCGTAGAAGAAGAACTTGGGCATGACGGATGTAGGGTAGCAGTTTCGGGGGTCGCTTGTCGGGAGTCGGGGGTCGGAGAGGGTTCTTCGGACATTCGGTCCCTCCGTGTCATCCCTTGCGCAAAGAGTGTTCCAGAGCACTCCGGACGTCGCCGCCGAATGCCACGAAGAGGACGCGGTCGAGATCATCGCCATCCGCCAGCAGGCGCTTCGTCTCACCGATGGCGACGTCCGCGGCAGCATCGACGGGATAGCCGTAAACGCCGCAACTGATTGCCGGAAACGCGATCGTGCGGACGTTGTTCTCGATCGCCAGCTCGAGGCTGCGCCGGTAACACGACGCCAGAAGCTCCGGCTCCCCGTTCGCGCCGCCGCGCCAGACCGGACCGACGGCGTGGATGACGTACTTCGCCGGCAGACGAAAGCCGGGAGTGATCTTCGCCTCGCCGGTGGCGCAACCGCCGAGGAGCCGGCAGGCGGCGACGAGCTCGGGGCCGGCCGCCCGGTGGATGGCACCGTCGACACCCCCGCCGCCGAGGAGGGAGGAGTTTGCGGCGTTGACGATCGCGTCGACGGCCAGCTTCGTGATGTCGCCGGAAACGACTTCGAAGAGGGTCACTTCCCGCGGCCCAGCTTCACGACGATATCGAACTCGCCCTTCGTCACCGGCTGGATCGAAAGGCGGGAGCCTTTCTTGGTGACCACCATCTCCTCCAGACCTTTCGTCGACTTGAGGGTGTCGAGCGGCACGATGTGCGGAAACGTCTCGACGTAACCGATGTCGACCATGTACCAGATCGGATTCTCGGCGGTGGCCTTCTCATCGTAGTACTCGTGCCCTTTCTTCCGCGCGAACTGGTCGGGATAGGCCTCGCGGCTGATCTCGGCCACGCCGGTGACGCCGGAAGGATCGGCATTCGAGGCGTAAAAGAGCACGCGGTCGCCGCGCTTCATCTCATCGCGCATGAAGTTGCGCGCCTGGTAGTTGCGCACCCCTTCCCAACTGGTCGTACCGTCGCGTTTGAGATCGTCGATGGTGTAAGCAGCCGGCTCGCATTTCATCAGCCAGAATTTCATGGGTGCGATTGTAAACTGGCTCGCCGTGCGCGTTCTCCTCACCATTCAATACCTCGGCAAACGCTACGCTGGATGGCAGTCGCAGACGAATGCCACCGGGATTCAGAACGTCATCGAGGCTGCTCTGGCCACGATGTTCGGCAATCCAATCCGCATCGAAGGAGCCGGACGGACCGACGCCGGCGTCCACGCGCGCGCGCAACGGGCACATGCCGATATCCCGTTCGCCATCGAGCTGCGCGGCTTTCGCCAGGGGCTCAACAACCTCCTGCCGCACGACATCCGTGTCGCCGGCGTCGAGACCGTCGCCGGCGATTTTCACTGCCGCTTCGCGGCGAAGTCGAAAAGCTACGTCTATCGGATCTGGAACGCGGAGGTCGCCGACGTCTTTGCCGGCGAGACGCACGCCTTCGTTCCCCAACCGCTCGACACAGATCGGATGCAAACTGCCGCGCAGACGCTGGCCGGGCATCATGACTTTGCCCTCTTCACCGTCGCCGCTCCCGAGGTCAGCTCTACGGAGCGGAGAATCACCTCGATCGACGTCATTCGCGACGGTAACGTCATCACCATCCCCGTCACCGCCGATGGCTTCCTCCGCTACATGGTGCGCCGCATCGCCGGCTCTCTCATCGAGATCGGCCGCGGCAAGCTGGAGCCGGCGGCGATGTGGGAAGTAGCACGATGGACCGCGCCGGCGAAGGGGTTGACGTTGTGGGACGTGGAGTATTAACCCGCATTTCTCACAGTCTGCTTGAAAGCGGCGCCAATCATGCCGAGCACTTGCGACTCCCTTCGTCGAGAGTCCTTCTCCCCCCGCGGTTTCTTGCGGGGGGAGAAGGCTCTCGACGAGTAACGGCGTGCCGACGATTCGTGTGAGAGTCTGAGAAATGCGGGTCAATTGAATTATCGGCCGAGGTACGATATCCGGCGATGGACGACGATCGGAAGCAGGTACTGGACGCGAACGCGGCCGGTCATACCGAGTTGCAGCGGCAAATCCAAATTTGGGGTGAAATGGTGGACCACAAGTTGGATCTCCTCCTGAAACTGCTGGAGAGCGAGGGCAAGAAACTCGATCAACTCGACGCGAAGATCGACAAGATTGTCGACCTCGATACCCGGATAACACGCTTGGAAGTGGCGTCTTCGCGGCGAAGGCGGATCTGAACCGCGCCAACGCTCGCCCGAGAACCCTGGACGCATGACGCGCCTTCGGCGCAGTCTGCGATAACATCCCGCGCGTCACATGATCGACCTCCGCAAACTCGCTGAACCGGGCTCGATCGAGGAAACGCTCCTCGACCGTGTCGACTTCAAGAGGATGCCGCGGCATATCGCCGTGATCATGGATGGCAACGGACGCTGGGCCCGCGCGCGCAACCTGCCGCGCGTGGAGGGACACCGCGCCGGCATCGCCTCGGTTCGCGAGATCGTCGAGACCGCGGCACGGCTCGAGCTCGGCGTGATGACCCTCTACGCATTCTCCGTGGAAAACTGGAAGCGCCCCCGCTACGAAGTGGCCACTCTCATGATGCTGCTCAAGGATTATCTGCGGAAAGAGCTGGCCACGCTGATGGACAACAACATCCGCTTCACCGCCATCGGCCGCGTCGACGGACTCGATCCCTCGGTGCAGCGCGAGCTGAAGTACGCGGAAGACCAGACGGCCAGGAACAGCGGACTGCTCTTCCAGATCGCACTCAACTACGGCGGCCGCGCCGAGATCGTCGACACCGTCAACCGGATCATGGCCGTCCTGCGCGAGCGGGAGATGAGCGATGCCCTGATCGACGAACAGTTCTTCGCCGATCATCTCTACACCGCCAACATCGACGACCCAGACCTTCTCATCCGCACCAGCGGCGAGCTGCGAGTCTCCAACTTCCTGCTCTGGCAGATTGCCTATGCGGAGATCCACGTCACGAAAGTTCTCTGGCCCGATTTCCGGCGGCGCCATCTCTTCGAAGCCATCATCGACTTCCAATCGCGCGACCGGCGTTACGGCGGGGTCGATGAGTCCGACGCGCAGATGTTCATCGAGGCGGATGAACAGCAAGGCTGAAAGCAGAAGGCAGAAGGCAGAAGGCAGAAGGTTAGATGCCTTCGGCCCTACCTTCTCACCGCGTCCTGCGATCTCGCGAGATTCGATGCCTTTACTTCTGCCTTCTGCCTTCTGCCTTCTGCCTTCCGCCTTCTGCCTTCTGACCTCATGAAGCGTGAGCTGACTGCACTCGTCGCCGCACCGCTGGCCATCTGGATGATCGGCTGGGCGAACCCGTACGTCTTCGATGCAGCCATGGCCCTGGTGGCAGCGCTAGCCCTCTACGAATTCCTCGACCTCGGCAGACATAAGGGCTACCACCTCCCCATCCTGCTCTGCATCGTGGTGATGCTCTTCATCATCGCCGCGTTCATCCTCGAGCCGATCTCCGTGGAGATGGGCGTCTTCGTGACGCTCCTGGTGATCCCCGGCTCGTACGTCGTCTCCGGCGGAAACCTCGAACAAGCCCTGCCGTCGAGCGCCATCGCCGTCATGGCCACGCTTTACGTCGGCATGCTCGGGGGATCGCTGATCCGTCTGCACAACGACTTCGCCGACGGCGCGAAACTGGTCTTCTTCCTCGTGCTGGTGGTCTGGCTCGGCGATAGCGGCGCCTACTACTTCGGCCGCACCTTCGGCCGGCACAAGCTGTCGCCGCGCATCAGCCCGAAGAAGACCGTGGAAGGGCTCATCGGCGGTGTGGTCTCGTCGGTCGCCACCGCGGTCATCATCCACTTCACGTTCTTCCGGAACTTCCCGCTCCTGCACGCCATCATCGCCGGCGTGATTCTCTCGGTCGCCGGCGTGATCGGGGACCTGACGGAATCGATGTGGAAGCGCTCCGCTGATGTGAAAGACTCAGGCACGCTGCTCCCCGGCCACGGAGGCTTCCTCGACCGATTCGACTCGATTTTCTACACCACGCCGATTCTGTACGTGTACTGGTTCCTGATCATGCATGACTTCAGAAGTTTCAAGATCATGTCCGCATGAAAGGCAGAAAGCAGAAGGCAGAAAGCAGAAGTAGGCCGTTCTCACTTCTGCCTTCTGCTTTCTGCCTTCTGACTTCCGAATGAGAAACATCTCCATCCTCGGCTCCACCGGTTCCGTCGGGCGCTCGACGCTCGACGTCGTCGACGCGTTCCCTGATGCGCTGCGCGTCGTGGGGCTCGCCGCGGGTGGGAATCTCGATCTCCTCGCGAAGCAGATCGAGCGCTACGCGCCGGAGATCGTATCCGTCCGCAATCCGGACGACGTGGCCGTGTTACGCGCGCACGTCAAACGGCGCGTGGAGATCGTCTGCGGCGCGGAAGGAGCCTCCGCCGTGGCGTCGCTGCCCGCCGCGGATGCGGTCATTGCCGCGATCGTCGGCGCGGCAGGCATCCCGCCGGTCTACGCGGCGCTCAAGGCGGGCAAACGCGTCGGTATCGCCAACAAGGAAGTGCTCGTCGCCGCCGGCGATGTGATCACCCGCGCCGCCGCCGAAAATGGAGGAGAGATCCTCCCCGTCGACTCCGAGCACAATGCCGTGCACCAGGCCCTTCGCTGCGGCGGGCACGCCGAGGTTCAAAGGATTGTTCTCACGGCGTCGGGTGGCCCCTTTCTGAAGCGCGATCTCGCCACATTCGCCAACGTCACCATCGCCGACGCGCTGGCCCATCCGACCTGGAAAATGGGGAACAAGATCTCCATCGACTCGGCCACGATGATGAACAAAGGCCTCGAGGTCATCGAGGCGCACCACCTTTTCTCCATGCCCCCGGACGCCATCGACATCCTCATCCATCCGCAATCGATCGTTCATTCGATGGTTGAGTACGTCGACGGCTCATTCATCGCCCAGCTCTCCACCACCGACATGAAGTTCCCGATCCAGTACGCCTTGCTGTATCCCGAGCGCGTTGCCGCGCCGTTCGCACGGCTCGACCTGGCCCGGATCCGCACGCTCGAATTCACCGCCGTCGATCCCCAGCGCTTCCCGGCCGTGGAGCTGGCCTACGCCGCCTGCCGCGCCGGCGGCTCGATGCCGGCGGTGCTCAACGCGGCCAACGAGATCGCGGTGGAGCGCTTCCTGGCCGGGGAACTTCCCTTCACCGGGATCGTAGACATGGTGTCGCGCGTGCTGGACCGGCACGCCGGCCGCACCGCTCCGATCCGTTCCGTCGACGACGCCCTGGCCTGGGATCACTGGGCCCGGGAAGAAGCGCGCGGAATTGATGTTGCACTGCGGCAGTGAACGTTGATTAGTAGATAAGTGGATTCGTGGATTCGTGGTTCTTCGCGGCTTTTCCTAATCCACTGATCTACGAATCAACGAATCGACTAATCTAACGAATCCACTACACATGCAAAACTTCGCCACCAACCTCATCGGCTTCGGTATCGTTCTCGGTTTCCTGATTTTCGCGCACGAATCGGGGCACTTCGTCGTCGCAAAGCTCTTCCGCGTCCGCGTGCTGGTCTTCTCCTTTGGCTTCGGCAAGCGGCTGTTCGGCTTCCGCAAGGGCCCGACGGATTATCGCGTCTCGCTCATCCCTCTCGGCGGCTACGTTCGGATGGCCGGTGACATCCCGGAAGAGAATCAGCCCGGCAATCCGGACGAGTTCCTCTCCAAACCGAAGTGGCAGCGTTTCCTGATCATGGTGGCTGGTCCGTTCATGAATATCGTGATCGCCATCGCCTTCATGGCCATCCTCAGTATGGTCGGCAACGAGACCATCATCATCCGCCCGATCATCGGCGAGGTTTCGCCGGGAAAACCGGCCGCGCGCGCGGGGCTGCTGCCCGGCGACCGTATCGTCTCCGTCAACGGCGAGAAAATTAACGATTTCGACGACCTGAAGCTCGCTATCGGTATGAACAGCGGCACGGCCTTGCGTGTCGACTATCTCCGCAACGGTCAGCTTCGAACGACGACGATGACGCCGGACCGCGAGAACAGCGAGTTCGGCCCGGTCGGATTCGCCGGCATCCGGCCGTATTTCGACACCACCATCGGCCGGGTCAAAGCCGGCACACCTGCCGCCATCGCCGGCCTGCGCACGAGTGACCGTATCTTCGCCATCAACGGAAAACCGATCACGCAACTCTCGGAGCTCAACACCGCGTTCGATGCCGCCAAGGGCGCCGCGCTGGCGCTCGATGTCACCCGAGGAGCGGCACGGTTCCACACCATCCTCCCCGCCGCGAAAAACGATCCGAACGATCCCTACCGGGGAATCATCCCCCCCACGGTGATCCGCAAACTCTCGCTGATCCCTGCCATCAAAGACAGCGTCGAACAGAACTGGAAGATGCTGCGACTCACCTTCATGACCATCGGCCGACTTTTCCGCCCCGAGGGAAGCGTCAAGGAGCTGAGCGGCCCGCTATCGATCGCCCGCATTTCCGGCGAGATGCTGCGCCGCGGATGGATGAACACCGTCGGACTGATGGCCTTGATCTCGCTGCAGCTCGGAATCATGAACCTGCTGCCGATCCCGGTTCTCGACGGCGGCCACATCATGGTCCTGCTCATCGAGGGCGTAGCCCGCCGCGACCTGTCGCTACGAGTCAAGGAACGCATCCAGCAGGTCGGCTTCGCCGTGCTGGCCGCGCTGATGGTCGTCGTCCTCTACAACGACGTGATCACGAACGTGTTCTCGCGGAAGGGATGAGGCTGCGGGCTACGGGATTCGATCCAGATACCTTGCCTCTTCCACATCCTCCGTCGCCCGAATGCGCCCTAGCGCCGCCTCGGAAAGTGGTGAGTCGACGTCGATCTGCATGAAGGCATCCTTGCCGCGTTGCTTCCGCGAGCACGACAGCGAGGCGATGTTGATTCCCTCCTCAGCGATGATATTCGTCACTTCCGAGATCATCCCCGGGCGGTCGCGGTAGAAGAGGAGCAGCGTCGGCGAGTCACCTTTGAAGCGCGTCTGGAAGCCGTTGATCTTGAATACCTCGATGACGCCGCCGCCGATCGACGAGCCGCTGATCTCCGCCTCGCGCGTCCGGCCGCGAATCTCGATGCGCACCGTGTTCGGATGCACATCGCCGAGGTCCTCATCGGAGAAGGTGACGTCAACGCCCATCTGCTCGGCGATGCGGAGGGCCTCGGGGATACGCGAATCATCGACATTGAGACCGATCGACCCTCCGACCAGCGCGAAATCGGAACCGTGGCCGCGGTAGGTGGCCGCGAGCGGCGGATGCAGGAAGAAATGGACCTCGACAGGATCTTCATCGAGGATCTCGCGGGCCACACGGCCGAGCCGGGCCGTACCGGCCGTATGCGAGCTGGAAGGCCCAACCATCACCGGACCCATCACATCGAGGATCGAGACTTTACGGTCGTGACGGATGGGCATGGCTGGTTTTTCGTTGCTCACATCCCTTAAACTCGAATGATCGCAATGATCTCAAAGCCTATCATCCTCGTCGTCGACGACGACCTTCCGATCCTCGCTCTGATGCGCGCTCTGCTGCGCGAATTCGGCTTCGAGGCCGTGACCGCGCAGAGCGGCGAAAAGGCCATCGTCGAGGCGCGCGCGCGCAGGCCGGCGGCCGTGCTGATCGATCGGAACATGCCGGGGATGTCCGGCGATGAGCTCATTCGCGCGCTGCGTGGTGAGCCGGGCTTCGACGGTTTACCGATCCTCATCATCAGCGGACAGCCGGTGTCCCCTGCCGAGCTGGCCACCCTCGGCGCGGACGGTGCCATCCTCAAGCCGTTCGACATCACCGCGCTGATCGCCCAGCTCCGGTCGTTCGTCCCCGCCGCGCAGCACACCTAGCCGGCACGGCCGGCGGCGCTGGTTGCCCAAGGCTCCGCCATCAGTAGCGCGACGAGTTTTCTGCCGCGCAGACTCTTTGCACAGTACTTTGCTAAAGTGCCCCGCCGGAGGCGACCCCGATGACCGACATCAACGTCGACCAGCTCGTTCACACCGCGGTCTTCGGCGACGGCGATGCGAAAGCCGGCGCGCGCAGGACGATTCACATGGAAGCGCGACGCCGCGGCGCGGTCTCGTCGTCGATCTATCCCTTTTATATGGCTTTCGGGCGCAACGAGATCGGGCGACTGTTCACCGTTCCTGCCTTCAACATCCGCGCGCTGACCTATGACGCCGCGCGCGCTCTCTTCCGCGTCGCCATGCGCCACGACGTCGGAGCATTTATTCTTGAAATCGCCCGCTCCGAGATCGGCTACACCGAGCAGCGGCCGGGCGAATACGCCGCTTGCGTACTCGCTGCCGCCCTTCGTGAAGGCTTCGAAGGACCGGTCTTCATCCAGGGCGATCACTTCCAGGCCAGCGCGAAAAAGTGGGCAACGGACGACGGACGCACGGCGGAGATGAAAGCGCTCGAGTCGCTCATCGACGAAGCGCTGGCCGCCGAGTTCTACAACATCGACATCGACACCTCGACGCTGGTCAACCTCGACTTCCCGACGCGCGATGAACAGCAGCGCGCGAATTACGAAGGGACGGCGCACCTGACACAGTACATCCGCGAACGGGAGCCGGCAGGAATCACTGTCTCCGTCGGTGGCGAGATCGGCGAGGTGGGCAAATACAACACGCACCCCGAGGAGGTCCGCGCGTACGCCGACGGCCTCAAGCGCCTCCTCGGCGGCATCACCGGCATCAGCAAGATCTCCGTGCAGACAGGCACCTCGCACGGCGGCGTCCCCCTCGCCGACGGCACGATCGCGCAAGCGAAGATCGATTTCGAAGTCCTCCGCCAGACCACGCACATCTGCCGCGCGGAGTACGGCATGGCCGGAGCCGTCCAGCACGGCGCGTCGACGCTGCCGGAATCAGTCTTCAACAAGTTCCCCGAGGCGGAGGCGGTCGAGATCCACCTCGCCACCGGCTTCCAGAACATGATCCTCGACGCTCCTACGCTCCCGCAGGAGATCAAAGACGGCATCCGCGACTTCTGCTTCGAAAACTGCCAGGACGAGCGCAAGCCCGGCCAGACCGACGAGCAGTTCGTCTACACCACCCGCAAGAAAGCCCTCGGACCGTTCAAACAAAGAATGTGGAAGATGGACGATGCCCACAAGGGTCCGATCATCGACGAGCTGGAAGCGAAGTTCGAGTTCCTCATGGAGAAGCTCGGGGTGTTCGGGACGAAGGAGATCGTGGCGAAGTACGTCCGTCCGACCTCCACCGATCTACCGACCTACGCGGCGGCGTCGGCGGAGCTGACGGCGGCGGCGGTGGTCGATCCGAACGAGGGGGAGTAAACACCGCCAAACGGTGTGACTTGAGGTATTTGAGTTGGCCGGGCAGGCAGGGCTCGAACCCGCGACGTCCGGTGTAACAGGCCGGCGTTCTAGACGCGGTGGTGCACCGGTTGATTCGAGAGTCGTCGGCGCGGATTGCGAGGTGATGCTGGTCTTCTTACACTTTTCCCGGTTCCAGGTGGGCGCTCTAGCCCGCATTTCTCACCGTAGGATACAAAAAGCCGCCGCACCGTGCTATTAAGTTGAGTGTCAACAACAACTTGATGGCAAGGGAGGCGGCGGCGTGGAACAGACAGAGTGTAGCGTT
>JADGNY010000226.1 GCA_017883235.1 Thermoanaerobaculia bacterium
CAACGCGAGAATTCCGCCCTCGCCGTTGTTGTCCGCCCGCATGATGAAGATGATGTACTTGATGCTGACGATGACTATCAGCGACCAGACGATCAGCGAGAGGACGCCGTAGACGTTGTCGGGCACCGGAGCAAGGCCATGCTCCAGCTTGAAGCACTCGCGCAGGGCATAGAGGGGACTGGTGCCGATGTCCCCATAAACGACGCCTAACGCGAGAAGAGTGAGTTTTGCGAGACGGCGGCCGCTCGGACGAGGTTCGAGGTTAGTGCTGATTTGCGCGACCTATAGAGGTTCAGGCCACCCAATTGCCGGCGGCTTTGAGTTCGGAATTTCCTCAAGCGCGCGACCCTTTGCAAGGCCGATCCCCCCCTTGCAAGGCTGATCCCAGTACGTACAAAACAGACGTAAAAGGGGGGCATATCGCTTGCGTTATGAGAGGCAGAACAGAAAGCACCTGATTCTACCCGGGAGGGTTAAATGAAGGATCTAAACGAAAGGGGTCTCGAGAACCAAGTCAAAGGAACCGCCAAGGAATTGAAAGGAAGGGTTCGCGGCAATCTGGGCGATGCCACCGACAACTCCAGCGAGCACATCAAGGGGCGTACTGAAGAGCTCAAGGGCAAGGTCCAGAAGAACTTCGGGAAGGCTGAGAGAAAAGCCAACCCGGATAACGTCTAACACCTCGAAGGGATAAAGAAAAAAGCGCCGGTGCAGAGATCTGCACCGGCGCTTTTCTTGTTTTCGGGCGTTGCAATCGTTAGTAAGGCGCATCTCCCGGTGGCGGAACTGGAGGGCGTGCAGTCGAGTCTCCGCCTCTCCGCTCAGCGAGCTCACGGCGCGCGGCAGCGCGCATCCTGTCGAGCTTCACCTGCTGGTCCGGATTCAGCAGCCGCTTGATCTGCGCGTGAGTACTGTCGCTGACTACCCGCGCCAGGACCGCGATCGAATCGAGCTGCGGCTTTACCGGCTTGTAGAGCGTGACGATCTGCCTATGCTTCTGCTCGATCAGCGAATCAACGGATGCCTGCTGTCCGGGAGTGAGCTTGAGCTCTTCGGCCATTCTCTGTCTGTACGCGCGCGGTCCCCGCATATCGCGGCCATGCTTGGCGTCCATCATCCGGTCGGCGGTAAAACCCAGCGCGCCGCCAGCGACGAAAGCGCCGAGCAGAAACATCATGGCGTAACCCTTTGAGCTTTCCATCTCGATCCTCAGTGTGACAAGACGTAGCGGAACGTCGCTTCGCGCTGCGAAGAGCCATCGCGCGGAGCCGTTACAACCTGAACAGCTCCAGGCAGAACGTCCGAAGCGAGTGGCTCCGTGACGGCCTCGTAGGTCGTGCGCAGATCTTCGTCTTTCTGGCGCGACCACATCAAGCCGGCCGCGACGAACAGGAGAGCCGCGGCAGCGAGCCCGGGCCCCGCCCATGTCGCGAGATCCGACCACCAGTTGACCGGGATACTGACGACCGCTCCCTCGTGCTCCTTGATGTACGCCATGATGCGCGTCTCGAGGGCGTCCCAATATGCGCCTGCGGCGGGCGGTGCGTACACATCACGGAGCATCTCCGTGATCTT
Source organism: Thermoanaerobaculia bacterium (assembly GCA_017883235.1). Taxonomy (GTDB): domain Bacteria; phylum Acidobacteriota; class Thermoanaerobaculia; order Gp7-AA8; family Gp7-AA8; genus JADGNZ01. Next base: position 1,576 of record JADGNY010000226.1, read on the forward strand.
CGCATCGCCTTCATCGTCGAGTCGCAAGTCGGTACGATCTTCCATCTCTAATCCCTCAGGTTACCGAGGACCACGCGCAGTTTCTGCCGCGCGTGGTGTAAATCCGAGCGAGCCGTTCCGCCCGGGATACTCAACATCTCGCCAATCTCTGCGTGCGTAAAGCCCTCGATGTCATGCATGACGATTACCGCCCGTGCACGATCCGGAAGCTGCGCCAGCGCCGCCTCGAGCCGCTCCCGCAGCTCGCCGGATACTGCCGGATCGCGGAACGTGGCCGGAATCGATTCGGAGATCTCCTCCGCATTTCTTACCTTCCGGCGGCGAGCCAGATCGAGCGCCGCGTTCGCGACGATTCGATTGAGCCACGCGCCAAAAGCCTGCGCCGGATCGAACCGGTCGAGCGCCTGATACGCGCGTAGGAAACCCTCCTGCACCGCATCTTCCGCATCCTCGTGCGTCATGACGATCGAGCGTGCCACGATGTACGCGCGCCGCTGATGAAGACGTACGAGCCCTGCAAAACCCCGTTCGTCCCCATTCCTGGCCAGACTTACGAGCGCTCGTTCCTCATCAGAAATACGTATGGCTGGGTGCGACTGTTGAGGGGCTGTCAATACCGGTGGGTCGAGGTTCTGGCCGTAAGATACGGCCGGAACCGGCTTACCGGCGTCGGGAGCATTCCTGTTCGACAATTGGCGCTATCCCGATCTAGTGAACCGGTCCCATGGAGCCGCGCGCGCGACCGGTCCGGAACAGTAGCAGGAGCGGCAGCCCGAATATCAATACCAGCCCGCTGTACAAATAGATCCTCGAGAACGCGAGCATGCTCGATTGCACGGTGACCTGGCGGTCGAGGATGGCGAGCGCCTGCTGCTGCGCGATCATCGGATTGATTCCGCGGGCTACGAGACCGCGTGCCAGCATCGAGAGACGGCTCAATGTCTCGGGATCGTTCGCGCCGACGTGCTCGACCAGCACCGCCTTCTCGGCTGCCATGAAGCGCGCGAGAAGAGTCGCCATCACCGCGATTCCGAGTGAGCCGCCAAGCTGTCGCATGAGATTGAACATGCCGGTCCCCTGCGCCAGATCCTTCACCTTGAGGTCCGCCATCGTCGCGTTCGTCAGGGGAACGAAGATGAGCCCCAGCCCCATGCCGCGAAGTATCAGGGGCCAGAAGAGATCCCCGGAGCCGCTCGCAGAGGTGAGGTGTGAGAGCTTGAGCATCGACAGGAAGAAGAGAAACGCCCCTGCTACTACCGTGTATCTGGCATCTAGTCGCATGGCGTTTCTCCCGACCACTGCCATTGTCACAGCCGATGCGATCGCTCCGGGCAGGATGATCTTTCCGGTCTGCCACGCCGTCATCTGCAGCAGCTGCTGCAGAAAGACCGGGAGTATGAAGACGGATCCGTACAACGCGAACCCGAGCAGCAGGCCGATGCTCACGCCGGCCGTCACCTGCCGGCTCTTCAGAATGCGGAAGTTGATTACCGGCTCGTCGGTCGTCAGCTCGTGCCAGATGAGGGCGATTCCCGCGAAGAGCGCGGTAAAGCCCAGCATCGTGACGAAGCGCGATTCCCACCAGTCGTAGCGCTCACCGCGCTCCAGCATCCATTGCAGCGATCCGACGCAGAGCGTCAGCAGGATTATTCCGAGATAGTCGATCTTGTCGGCCCGCTCCTGGTGGATCGCGTCATGTATGTACGTGACCGTAAGAATTGCCGCGATGATGCCGAGCGGGACGTTGATGTAGAAGATCCACGGCCAGTTGTAGTTGTCCGTGATCCAGCCGCCGAGCGTGGGGCCGAGGGTCGGGCCGACCATGACCCCGACGCCGAAGATTGCCATGCCGGTTCCCGCTTCTTCGGGCGGGAACGACTCGTACAGCGTCGCCTGCGCCGTCGAGAGGAGCGCCCCGCCGCCAATTCCCTGAATCACGCGCCAGAAAATGAGTCCGAGCAGCGAGTGCGATGAGCCGCAGAAGAAGGACGCGAGGGTGAAGAGAAGGATCGAGCCCGTGAAGTAGCGCTTTCTGCCGAAGAACGCCGACAGCCATCCCGACATCGGGATGACGATGACGTTGGCGATGATGTACGAGGTCGAAACCCAGGCGATCTCGTCGAGCGTCGCGCCCAGATTCCCCATCATGTGCGGGATGGCAACGTTGACGATCGAAGTGTCGATCAGCTCGAGCATCGCCGCCATCGTGACCGTGGCGGCGATTATGTACTTGTGCGAGTAGCGGTCTTCGGAGGATGAAGTCATCCCCGAAGACCGCAGCACGGCCGTGCTCACCGGTTTGAGATGTCTATGTGGACGTTCGCCGAGAGACCTGGCCGCAGGGGATAGTTACCCGGACACGGCTTGGTGACAGCGATGCGCACGGGAATACGCTGAACGACCTTGGTGAAATTTCCGGTGGCGTTGTCGGGCGGAAGGAGCGCGAACTTCGCTCCGGTCGCGCCGCTGATGCTCGCGACCTTTCCTTCGCCGCGGCAGTTGCCGTAAGCGTCGATCTCGAACTCCACTGGCTGGCCCGGACGAATCGTTGCGAGCTGGGTCTCCTTGAAGTTCCCCGTGACCCAGACGCCTGTGTCAGCGACAATGCTGAGCAGGGGCTGTCCCGGCGCGACGAGCTGTCCTTCTTCCACCTGCTTTCTCGAAACCTCGCCGGAGGCCGGCGCGGTGATGTGCGTGTAATCGAGCTGCAGCTGA
>JADGNY010000227.1 GCA_017883235.1 Thermoanaerobaculia bacterium
CATTGCCGGTCAGGTCGCCGACGGCCTGCTTGACCTTGCCTTTGGCCTGGTCGATCTTTCCATCGCGCTCATTCTTGTTCCACATGACAGGCTCCAATCGTTGTTGGCGTTCAGACCTTCACCGGACAGCATGCGGCAAACCGCCAGCGAGCGTCTGTGCTCTTCGGGACACCCCAAGTTCTCCACAAAAGCTACCCACAAGGCGGAACGGGCTTACGTACCCTATTGAACATCCCGCCGGTCGCGGTTACGTCAAGCTGATAGGCATCCTGATGCCACAGCTTTCCCTCGTCGATCGCGTCGGCACCGGGGCGCTTGGCTGGTTCGAATCGGTCGGCGCGGTGTCCACGTTCGGCGCGCGCGCTGTGGTCGAGGCGGCGCGGCCCCCCTACGAAATACGCGAAATCATCCGGCACATCTATCAATTCGGGTACCGCTCGGCGCCGCTGATTCTCACGGCCGGGTTCGCGATCGGCGTGGTGCTGTCGATGCACACGCGCGCCTCGCTCGCGCGGTTCGGGGCCGAGGCGATGATTCCCGCCGGGCTGGCGATTGCGCTGATCCGCGAGACGGGGCCGCTGACGGCCGGACTGCTCGTCTCCGGGCGCGTCGGCGCCGGCATCGGCGCCGAGATCGGCGCGATGAAAGTGACCGAGCAGATCGACGCGCTCGAGGTCACCGGCGTCGATTCCTTCAAGTACTTGGCTGTAACGCGCATCATCGCGCTGATGATCGTGATGCCGTTCCTTACAATTATGATGGACTTCTCCGGCATCTTCGGCGGCTACGTCGCGGAGGCCGCGGTGTCCGGCATGTCCTGGCAGCTGTACTTCGAGCGCGCCTTCACCTACATCGATTACTCCGACATCATCCCGGCGACGCTCAAGACGATCGTGTTCGGGTATCTTATCGCCGTTGCGTCCAGCTATCTCGGCTTCACCACGAGCCGCGGCACGGAAGGCGTCGGCGAAGCGTCAACGCGCAGCGTCGTGATGTCGTCGATGCTCATCATTCTGAGCGACGTGGTTCTCGTAAAGATCATCTTCTTCTTCTATCCGGCGGTGTCGGGATGAGCGCGGTGCGATTCGACCGCGTCTCCAAGGCGTTTGGCGCGCTCAAGGTCCTCGACGACGTGTCGTTCGAGATTCCGACGGGCCAGGCCTTCTGTCTACTCGGGCGCAGCGGCACCGGCAAGAGCGTCACCCTCCGCCACATCGTCGGCCTCGTACGCCCGGACAGCGGAAATGTGTTCGTCGAGAAGCAGGACATCACGAAGTTGGCCGGACGCGAGCTGGCTGATGTTCGCAAGCACATGGGCTTTCTGTTTCAGACGGCGGCGCTCTTCGACTCGATGACGGTCGGCGACAACGTGAGCTTCCCGATGGAGCGCCACACGGACTGGTCGAGCGCGGACATTCGCGAGCGCGCGATGAAGAAGCTCGCGGACGTCGGCCTCGAAAAGGATTTCGACAAGATGCCGGGCGACCTGTCGGGTGGGATGAAAAAACGCGCCGGCCTTGCCCGCGCCATGGCGCTCGATCCGGCGATTCTCCTCGTCGACGAGCCGAGCGCGGGCCTCGATCCGATCACAGCCGCAGAGATCGACGATCTGCTCGTCAAGACGAAGCAGGGAGGCACGACGCTGGTAGTGGTGACACACAACATTCCGAGCGCGCGCATGATCGGCGACACGTTCGCCGTGCTGCACGAGGGCCGCATGCTCGCGAGCGGCACGATCGAAACGCTTGACGCCAGCCAGGAGCCGCTCGTCCAGACGTTCATGCACTCAACGGGAGGCGGCTAGTGTCCACCCCGGCAAGATTGGCAGGCGTCGGCGTGTTCGTGCTGGCCGGCCTCGCGCTGTTTACGGTCGGTCTGTTCATGATCGGCGATCGGAACATGGCCTTCTCGAAGAAGTTCATTATGTACACGGAGTTCAAGAAGATCACGGGCCTTCAGCCCGGCGCGATCGTGCGCGTGTCCGGCGCCAAGGCGGGAGCGATCGCGCAGATTCTTCCGCCGAACACGCCGGGCGAAAAGTTCAGAGTGAAGCTCGAGATCGCCGAGGACCTGCATCAGCTCGTGCGTACCGACTCGCTGGCGACGATTGAGACCGAAGGCCTCGTCGGAGGCAGCTACCTTGGGATCATGACCGGCACCGACGCTGCGCCGCGCGTGGCGGCAGACGGCACGATCGCCGGGAAGGAGCCGTTCGACATCTCCGATCTCATGCAGCAGATGGGCGACACCGTCGCAAAGGTGAACGCGGCGATCGACGAGATGAAGGGCGACCTCCAACGCGCCGTCACCTCCATGGCGGACGCCGCCGGGAATGCGAACACTCTGATCACCGACGTCAGCGCCGATCTGAAGACCATGGCGGCGTCAGGCGTCAAGATTTCCGCCGACGCGGCGGCGATCACAGACGACATTCGTGGCGGGAAGGGCACCATCGGCAAGCTCGTGAACGACGACGAGCTGTACAATCGGACGCTCGCCATCGCGAGGCAGGGCGACGAAATCGCGGCTAACGCCATGAAGGTCGTCGAGAACGCGAGGCAGACGCTCGAGGGCTTCCAATCCAAAGACGGCCCCATCCAGGGCATGACGGCGAACGTCACGCAGACGATGAGCGATGCGCGCGCCGCGATGGCGGGCTTTGCGGAAAACATGGAAGCGCTGAAGCACAACTTCCTGGTGCGCGGCTTCTTCAAGGGGCGCGGCTACTTCAACCTCGCGCACACGTCGCCGGCGGACTATCGGAAGGGCGTCCTCACTAAAGGCAGCGACCGACGCGTGGTCCGCCTCTGGCTGCCGCCCTCCGACGTTTCGTTCGCGCCTGAGCCGGAGCACCCGGAGAACGAGCGGTTGACGGGCGCGGGCAAGGCGGCGATCGATGCGGCGATCGCGCCCTATCTTGAGCATATTGCGGCAGGCCTCGTGATCGTCGAAGGCTACGCGCAGCAGGGCACTCGCGATCAACAGTATTTGCGATCGCAAGCGCGCGCGGCGACGGTGCGCGACTATCTCATCACCAAGTTCCGCTTCGATCCGGAAGCGACCGGTGCGATGGCGCTGGGCGTCTCGTCAGCTGACGCAGCAGAGAAGGCGCCGCGGGATACGGTGGCGCTCGCGATCATTCTTCCGAAGGCGGCGTTCGCGCCGCCGCCCACGTCGTCCGCGCCAGCTCGACCGGACACCATCAAGTAAGATCCCGACGTATGACGTGGCTCGGTTGGCTGATCGTCGCAGTCCTCATCACCGCGGTTGCGGCTGTCACAGGCATCAAGCCGAGGGGGACGCGGCACGTTGCGCGCACCGGCATGATGGGAGCGGCGCGGTTCGTCCTCGTCATCGTGATCCTCATCATCGCTTACGTGGTCTATCGAGCCCGCTCCGGCGGCTAAGCCTGATCGCGTTCAGCACATTCAGGGGTTTTTGCAAAGGCGGCCCCCCCTTTTTGTTTTTCATGTACGGGCACCGAACAAGTCGCAGGGGCGTTCTCCGAACCGTCACGACGCTGCGCTGGAGGCATAAATATCGAGCCGTCGTGCCGCATCTCGCAAGTCGCCGCTGCTCACAATGTTGTACCGCTCGAACACCGCACGGGTTTTGTGCCCAGTGAGCTGCATGGCCACGCGCTCAGGCACGCCGGCCCGCACGAGGTTGCGAACCGCGGTCCGACGAAAATCGTGGGGGATCCGCCCGGGGCAGCCGGCCTCGACTCGCGCTTTCCGCCACGCCTTGTTGAACCCGGACTCGGTAATCCGCTGGCCCGTCTTCTGGCCCGTCGTGTAGCAGAACACGTAGCGCATGATCGTGCCGTGCTCTCGCTCCAACTGCTTCGCCACTTTGTGTTGGTCTTCGAGCACCCGCCGCAACTCGCTGGTCAACGGGAAGACCCGCCCGTCCCCGTTCTTCGTCGTGCCCGCATCGAGGCGCACCTCACCGGCCTCCAGATCCACCTGCCGCCACTCGAGCGGGAGGATCTCGCTCGGGGTCCGCCAGCCCGTGACGTGGGCGAACGCCACGATGGGCCGCATGTGGACCGGCAGCTGGTGCGTCACGCGCTGAAACTGCTCCGGCTCGAAGAAGCCCGTCCGCACGTTGTTTTCCTTCAGCAGCGGAATGTACGGCCGCACCGTGAGCTTCCCGGCCTGCATGGCGAGCGTGCCCATCCGTTTCAGGATGATCAGCTCGCGATTGATCTCGGCATTCGACGCGCCGGCTGCCTGGCGCCGCGCGGTGAAGGCCCGCACGTCGGCCGTGGTGATGGTCAGCAACC
>JADGNY010000151.1 GCA_017883235.1 Thermoanaerobaculia bacterium
CAGTTGCGGACGATCCGGTCGGAGGTCGACGACGAGATCAAGTCGCTGTCATTCGCGGAGCGAAGGGAGCTTCGCAACAAGATCAAGATGTCCGATTCCTCCCTCCAGGCGTCGGTGAGCATCATTGGCGCGTCCGACAAGGTGGCGCACGCGATCGGCCAGTCGGCCGAAGACGTTCTCGAGATCTTTTCCGATCGCCAGCGGTGGTACTCGGTCGAGAGTGAGCTGCGCACCCTCCTGAACGGTGTGTCCAGCGCCAATCTCGTGCGCCGCCACCAGCTCGAATTGATCGCTGGGCACGCGTACGCGATCGCCGCGCGGCTCGCACGCGATCCGGCGAACGCAGTCCTGATTCCGCTTGTGGAGGAGATGCAGCGCCTCAGGAAGCTGGAACGCCGCAGGAAACCGGCCCGCCCCACGGAACCCGAGGCGCCGCCGGAGCCGCAGGAAAAGCCTTAAGCAGACGTTCTATGCAGCGAGAGGGGCCGCCGAGACGGCGGCGCCAACCAGACTATGCACCTCGTTACCACGGGTACTCGCAAAAAACGCTCGCACCCGTACCAGCGTGTTGCCGCTAAAGCGGCATGGGCACAGCCACTCTTGTCTGTGTTGTGTCATTCACTCTCAAGCCGCCGCAGCAACTCCCGCAGCGCTTCGGCGATCTCCCTCTTCTCCACATTCGCTTTGCGGAAACTGAGATTGACAGTGAATGGCAACGCCTTGTCCTTCACCTGCCAGGTGAAGTTCTTCGGACGGCCGGCCTTCTTCGCTTCCGGCTTCGCCGTTTGCTTGCGCACGTCGTCGCGCGTCAACTCGCCGGCGGCGAAGCGGCGGACGACGTCTTCCATCGCCTGTTCGTTCCCCGCCCTGGCGATCTGGACGAGGATCGATTTGTTGGAGATACCGGCCTCGCGGCACATGGCCCGGATGCGGTCGGGGATTTCGTTGATCGACAGCGTCTCCGTGATCGTGGTGCGCGACTTGCCGATGACGTGCGAAATCTTTTCGTGCGTGTAGCCGAATTTCTGCTGCAGGACGAAGAAGCCCTCCGCTTCTTCGAACGGCGTCAGGTCCTTGCGCTGGATGTTCTCGATCAGCGCGATCTCGAGCTGTTCCTTGTCGTCGACGTCGAGCTCGATGGCCGGAATCTCGTCGAGGCCGGCCAGCGTGGCGGCACGGTAGCGGCGCTCGCCGGAGATGATCTGGTAGCGGTTCGGACCGGCGGCACGGACCAGAATCGGTTCGAGGACCCCCTTTTCGCGGATCGACGTCGCCAGCTCCTCGATATTGCCGAGGTTCGTGCGCGGTTGCTCGGCATTCGGCTCGATGAATTCGATCGGGATCATCGAGCCGATGTGCCGTCCCGAACGGCGCGTCAGCTCTTCGACGAAATGCGCATCGTGCCGCATGGAGGCGCGCTCGGGTAGTCCGCGTTTCATGCTCATCAGGGTTTCCTCAGACTCGGGACAGGATTTCTTCGCTCAGCGAGTAGTACTCCATCGCGCCGCTCGATCGGGGCGCGAAGGTGAAGATCGATTCCTTGTACGCCGGGCTCTCTTCGAGCCGGATCGACTTCGTGATGACTGTGTTGAAAAGGCGCTCACCGAAGACCTGACCGATCTGCGCATGGATATCGCGCGCCAGCGTGGTGCGCTTGTCGTGCATGGTGATGACCACGCCGAGGAGCTGAAGGTTGGGGTTCGGGCGGGCCTTGATCTTCTCGATCGTCTCGAGAAGATCGTCCGTCCCCTCCAGCGCGAAGTACGACGACTGGATCGGGACGAGAACGTGCGTCGAGGCCACCATGGCGTTGACGGTGATCATGCCGAGCGTCGGCGGGGTGTCGATGAAGATGTAGTCGTACTCGCTCGGCGTATCCTTCATCTTGTCCTTGAGCCGGAACGGGCCGTCGATCTCGCCGATCAGCTTCGACTCCAGCTTGGCCAGGGCGATCTTCGACGGGGCCAGGAAAAGATTTGGCAGCGGCGTCGGGACGATGACGTCGTTCAGGCCGAGCTCCTCGCTCACGAGCACGTCGAACATCGACCGCGAGACCGATCGCGGATCGATGTAACTCATCGTGCTGTTCGCCTGCGGATCGAGGTCGATGAGCAGCGTCTTGTGGCCCTTGTTTGCAACGGCGGCGGCGAGGTTGATGGTGGTGGTCGTCTTGCCGACCCCGCCTTTTTGGTTGGCGACGGTGATGATCATGTGGACCGAGCGATTGTAATGGGTTGCTGGGTTGCATGGTTACTAAGTTGCTGGGTTACTTCGTCGCGACCGAGCAACTCAGTAACCTAGCAACTCAGCAACCTACCCCCGCAACCTCACATCTTGTACTTCCCCAGATCCTCGGTATCGAGATTTTCGAACCACTTCTTCGTCTTCTCGTCCGGATCGTCGGAGTCCGGCGTGATGGTCTGGGCCTGGTCGAGAACCGATTGGGCTACGTAGATCGGGGCCTCGGTGCGAAGCGCAAGGGCGATGGCATCGCTGGGGCGGGCGTCGAGCTCGAGCATCGTGTCGGCCCCGGCGCGGGTAACCATCACCCGGATCTGGGCGAAGAACGTCGAGTCACGCAGGTCGTTGATGACGATGCGCGTCACGCGGGCGTCGAGTTGAGCGATGGCGCTCTTGAGAAGGTCGTGCGTCATCGGGCGCGGCGTGGCCACGTTCTCCAACTGCAGAGCGATCGCGTTCGCCTCGAAGATGCCCACCCAGATCGGGAGAAAGAACTTCTCCTCCTCATCCTTCAGTACGACGATCGGTGAATTGGAAACGGGGTCGAGCATCAGACCCTTGATCGACATCGGTACGAGCTCATTCATGCGACAGCCTCCCCGCGCAGTGTGTGATGCCGTGCCTGTTCGATGCGCACACCCAGCATACTCCCCGGCAGCGGGGATGAGTCAGTTCTGAAGTTGACCACCACGTTGTCGTCGGTACGGCCGGTGAGCATTGTTGCATCATGTTTGCTCGGCCCTTCGACGAGCACGTCCAGAATGCGGCCGCGATAGGAGTCCAGCGTCTCCCGCTTAATCCGCTCGTGCAGGTCAAAAACGCGATTCAGGCGCTCGGATGCGATCACGTCGTCGACCGGCGCGCCGATCTTCAGAGCCGGCGTACCCGGACGCGGCGAGTACTTGAACGCGAACATCGAGCCGTAGCGGACCTCGGCGATCAGCGACAACGTCTGCTCGAAGTCCTCCTCCGTCTCGCCGGGAAATCCGACGATGACGTCGGTCGAGAAATGAATCTCCGGAATGGCTTCGCGAATGCGCCCGATCGTCTCGAGGTAGTGCTCACGGGTGTAAAGGCGCTTCATCCGCCGGAGGATCTTCGACGAGCCCGACTGCACCGGCAGGTGGAGATAGCGCGAGATATTTTCGTGGCCGCGCATGGCCGCGATCATCGAGTCATTGACCTCGGCGGGATGCGAGGTCATGAAGCGAAGCCGGGCCACGTTGTCGATCTCCGCGACCGCTGAGAGCAGCGCTCCGAAGTCGCAGCCGGTGACCGGACAGCGATACGCATTCACCGTTTGTCCCAGGAGCTCGATCTCAACGCGGCCGGAGGCGACGGCGGCCTGCACCTCGCGCAACACATCATCGAACGGACGCGAAACCTCGCGGCCGCGCGTCGTCGGCACGATGCAGAACGTGCAATTCTTGTTGCAACCCTCGATGATCGTCACCTGCGCCTTGGTACCCGACGGGCGGTCGACGGTGAGGTAGTCATAGTTGCGATCGTCAGGGAAATCGATGGCCACCTTGCGGCCGCCGGAAAGAATCTGATCGAGATGGCCGACGTTGCCCGGCCCCATCACGAAGTCGACCCACGGCGCGCGATGGAGGATGGCCTCCCCTTCCTGCTGGGCAACACAGCCGCAGACACCGATTTTCAGTTCTTCCCGTTCACTCTTCAACTCACGCAGTCGGCCGAGGTGCGAAAACACCTTCTGCTCCGACTTGTCGCGGATCGAGCAGGTGTTGAGAAGAATGAGGTCCGCCTCCCCTTCGCTCTCGACACGCCGGTACCCGCGCAGCTTCAGGCTGCCGGAGAGCCGCTGGCTGTCGAGATCGTTCATCTGGCAGCCCCACGTTTCAATGAAGAAGGTTTTGGTCATCGTGTCGCTGCCGGCTTCAATTTCTCCAAGGCATCTCTCGCATCGGCCAGCTCTTTCCTTGCTGTCTCGAGCTGCTTTTTCGTCTGTTCGAAGCGCTCGGCGATGGTCTTGTCGCGATAATTCGGATCGTTCTCCGCGTAATACGCCTGCTCGATGCGATCGAGCTCCTTCTCAAGATCGCTCACCTTTGCCTGCGCCGCCTCGCTGCGTATCTTCGCGGCGGCGCGGTCGTGGAGCAATTTGTCCTGCTCGGCGATCGATCCCGCCGGTGCGGTCACGGGAGGTGCTGCCGGCTTGGCGGCGGGCGGCGGTGTTGCCTTTTTGCCCGACGATTTCTCCAGGTCGGCGTTGGTGATGACCTTCTTCGTGGTCTTCTTTTTCGGTCCGCCGCTCGCTTTGGCCGCCTTTACGAGCGGCGAGTCATCGGCGAGGCCGGCGGTGGCAACGAGAAGGACTGCGATGGCGATGAACGGTCTCATGGGGCAGTGGTGCCGGTGCGGCCGTATCGATCGTCGAGCCGGATCACGTCGTCGAGCTCCGGCGTCGAGACCTCGGCGACGTCAGTATCCTCGATCGCTTCCATCCGGTGAATCATCCGCGGCGCGATGTGAAACGCCTCGCCGCTCCGCAGCATCAACTCCCTGCGGTCGCCGTCGACTTCGATCGTCAGCTTCAATTCCCCAGCCACAACAAAGAGCGTCTCATCTTTGATTTCGTGGTACTGCAGGCTGAGGCTCTCGCCTCGACTGATATGCAGGATCTTGCCGACGTATCGGTCCGTCCTGGCAAAGATCAACTCGTAGCCCCACGGCTTCGGCACGCGTTCGATCGGAAGTGGTGCGAAGAGTCGATCGTCGCTCATTGTGGCTTGTTGACCAGTCCCTCGGGGAAGCGCATGGCCACGCTCTCGATGATGAACTCCTCGATCTCCTGCGCCGTCTTCTTCGTCAGCGCCACCTCCGCGATGCGGCGGCAGTCTTTGTAGCGCACCGAGCGAATGATGTTCTTGATGACCGGAACCGACGACGGATTCATCGAGAAGATCTCGAGCCCAAGCCCGAGCAGTACGATCGCGAACAGTGGATCGGCGGCCATCTCGCCGCAGAGCGAAACCGGGATCCCGGCCTTGTGCCCCGCGTCGATGATGCCCTTGATGAGCCGCAGCAGTGCCGGATGGAGCGGCTCATAGAGATAGCTGACGTTCTCATTCGAGCGATCGATGGCCAGCGAGTATTGAATCAGGTCGTTCGTCCCGATGGCGAAGAAGTCGGATTCGGTGGCCAGGATGTCGGCGATGATCGCGGCGGACGGCACCTCGATCATGATTCCGATCGGAAGGTCGGGATTGTGCGCGATCCCCTCGGCGTCGAGATCCGCGCGCAGCTCGCGGACGAGCGTCTTTACCTGACGCAGCTCCTGCACACTGGTCACGACCGGAAACATGATCTTGATCCTGCCGAACGCCGAGGCGCGGAGCAGGGCCCGAAGCTGCGTCCGGAACATCTCGCGATGCTTCATGCAGAGGCGCAGACCGCGCAGCCCGAGAACCGGATTGTTCTCCTTACTGCCGATGACTTCCTTGGCCAGCTTGCGCCCGCCGAGGTCAAAGGTCCGGATCACGCACCAGCGCGGCGCGGTGGCCTCGGCCAGCGCTTTGTAGAGCTGGAAATGCTCCTCCTCGTTCGGCAGCAACGGACTCTTCGAGATGTAGAGGAACTCGGAGCGATACAGGCCGATCCCCTCCGCGCCGAAACGGATGGCATCCTTCAACTCTTCGACCAGCTCGATGTTCGCCTGCAGCGTGATGCGCCGATCGTCCTTGGTCACCGCTTCGAGATCGCGATTCTCGAGCAGACGCCGCTCCGCCTCTTCGTGGCGGATCACGCGCGTCTGGTACTCGGCGATCATCGCCTGTGTCGGATTGACGAGAACGGTCCCCTCGTAGCCGTCGAGGATCACCATCTCGTCGTTATCGACGACTTTCGTCAGGCGCGGGACGCCGATGACCGCGGGCATGAAGAGCGACTTGGCGATGATCGACGTGTGCGACGTCCGCCCTCCCGCCTCCGTGGCGAATCCGACGATCGGCCGGCGGTTGAAATGGATCGTGTCCGACGGCGTCAGGTCGTCGGCCAGGATGATGACGTCGTGCGTGATCTCCGAGACGTCGTGATGACTGATGCCCTGCAGATTCTTCAACACGCGGTCGGCGACGTCTTTCACGTCGGCGACGCGCTCGCGAAGGTAGATGTCGTCGAAGCTGAGGAAGCGCGCCTGCAGCTCTTCCTGCACCTCGGCCATCGCCCATTCGGCGTTGACCTGTTCCGACTCGATTTTCTGGATGACCTTGTCGGCGAATGATGGGTCGCTGACCATCATGGCGTGTGCTTCGAAGATGGATGCGTACTCATCCCCCATCGAGCGGCTGACCTTCACCTTCAGGTCGTGAAGCTGGCTCTTCGTCTTCTCCAGCGCCTCCAGAAATCGATTGACCTCGGAGGGGACTTCCTCGTCACGGATGGGGACGCGATAAACCGCCGCTTCGCGCCGCTCGATGATGACGGCGCGGCCGATGGCAATACCCGGCGAAACGCCGATCCCTTTGTACGTGCGGATGGCGCTGCGGGATGCTGTGGCCAGTCTGGCCGCGGGTTCGGTAAGCATTTAGCTCTTCGCTGTCAGCTCTTAGCTCTCAGGGCCGCCCGAACCGGCGCTGCCCAAAAGCCAACCGGAGCCCCTAAAAGCCAACAGCTAAGAGCTAAGAGCTGATCGAAGTCATTCTACTTCATCGAATTTCGCGTCGATCAGCTTCTCGATCGCTTCGACCGCCTCGGCCTCATCCTCGCCGTTCGCTTTGATGGTGATCACCGTACCGCGGCCGGCGGCGAGGAGCAGGATGCCGAGGATTGATTTGCCGTCAACCTCCTCATCCCCCTTGCGGATCTTGATGTCCGAGCGGAAACGTGCCGCGGTGTGCACGAGCTTCGCCGCGGCGCGGGCGTGCAGGCCGAGCTTGTTCTTGATCTCGATCTCGTGCTCGATCATCACGACGGCTCTCCCGCGCGGCGCTCGGCGGTAAGAAGGTCGGAAGCAACGCGAATCGACTTCGCGCCCCGTTCGCTGATGATGTGCGCCAGCGCGGTCAGATCCTTGCCCTCTTGCTGCAGCATGGCGAACTTCACGACCATCGGCAGGTTGACGCCGGTGATGATCTCGACGCGGTTCTTCTCCAGAAAGGACAGGCTGATGTTGCTCGGCGTCCCACCGAACATGTCGGTGAAGATGATGACGCCATTGTTCTCACCCATGCTCTCGCCGATGCGCTCCAGGGCGAGGCGAATCTTCTCGCGCGCCTCGTCCACGGTATCCGTCCATTCGAGCGGAACGGCCTCGATCACCCCGACGGTCGATTCAATTTTCCGGGCCGCGTTGAGCAGTTCAATGGCCAACGTCCCGTGAGTCACAATCAAAGCACCGATCAATCAGATCTCCTCTTGCAGCGGGCGAATGATAGGTGGGTAGGGATCGGCACGCAATTCGACACTCCTCAGCAGGAGGGATTTGACCGTGCGACGACTGATGCTGACCGCGCTGCTGTGCTGCTTCGTACTTCCGTTGTCCGGGGACACCTGGACCGAGCTCGGGCCTAAGTTTGCCGGCCGTGTGTCGGCAATCGCGGCCACCAACGCGAACAACGTATGGCTCGCTTCCCCCGGCGGCGGGGTCTGGAAAAGCACGGACGGCGGCGCCAATTTCACGTGGGCCGGCAACTATGGGCTCGGCGACTTCACCGCCGTGCATCTGGCACTCGACCGCAACGATCCGACCCGTATGTACCTTCGCACCTGGAGCGGCGTGCTCGTCAGCACCGATGGCGCCGCACACTGGACGCGCACGCTCTACTCACTCCCGCAGGGAGACGCCCCCTATCCGTATCCCTCATTCTGTTCGTCGTGGCCGGCCTGCCCTCCCTTCGCGAACTCGCATCCCGATGAGCCGCATCCATGGGCACAAGCGGTCTTTTCGCCGTCGCAGAGCGTGATCGTCACCGCTCTACCCTGCCAGGGGCTGCAATACAGCATCGACTCCGGCAATCACTTCACGCAACTCTGGCCGTTCGCCGGCCCGACGCCGCAGCAGAATCCCGACAACTGCATCAACTCCATCGCCGTCGATGACATCACGCACAAGGTCTGGTTCACGACCATGAACGACGCCACGCACGTCTATCGATCGAGTGCCGCATGGACCGCGGCCGGTCCGCCGGCAGGGATGACGTGGCAGTTCCCGTCGAGCGGACTACCGCCCGCCGGCCACACACCCGCGGCGATCGCCTGGGCCGGCGGCACTGCCGACAAGATGATGATGCTGGTCTATACCGGCTCCGACCATGTTCCGTATCTCTTCGACGGCGCAACGTGGATCGCCAAGCCGTGGAACAACCCCGCCTGCGCGATGGTCGACGCGCGTGCTCTCGTTGCCGGCAGCGGGAATGATTTCTACGCGGGCGGTGTGACGTTCGCCTACACGTTGAACAATGGCGATACCTGGACCTGCCCGTCGCTGGGGTCGCAGTGGTCCGATATCCGCGCCATCTTCGCCAGTCCCGCGGCGCATCGGCTCTGGATCGGAGGCGATCAGAACGGACTGGGCGGAAACGCGCTGATGACCCGTTTCACATGGAATCCCGGCGTGGCGCCGAGCGCGCCCGTGCCGCTCACGGCGAACGGTCTCTCCACCTGGCAGTCCTACTCGATGGCGAAAGCGCCGGCGTCGAACCGCCTCATCGTCGGGGCGCAGGACGTCGGCGTGGCCTGCTCGGACAACGACGGGCTGAACTGGGTCCTCACACCGCCGGACGAAAAGCAATCGATCGTCTGGGCCAAGAGCGGCGGCGGCAACACGCTCTACGGCTACGGCACGCAGACGACGATGCACAAGACTACGAACGCCGCCAGCGCGGCCACCTGCGGAGCCATCTCCTGGTCGAACGTCTCTCCGCCTGACATGCTGAAGACCATCAAGATCTTCAGCGCGCCGCGAACGATGACGGTCGATCCCATGAATGCCTCGAAGGTCTTCGCTTTGATCGGCGGGCGCGTGCTGTACTCGACGAACGGCGGTGGTGCATGGCAGAAGTCAGACCTCGGCCTGATGACGCCCTCCGGCTACACCGTTGGCCTGACGGCGATCTTTGTCGATGAAGCGGGCGTGGTCTACGTCGGGGCACAGGATCACGGTGTCTACACCTGCAGCGATACCACGCACTACTGCGATGGGAGCGTGGGCGCCGGCGCGTGGACGCCCTTCGCACTCAACGCCGGCGGCGCGATCTCGCCCCCCTGGTACATCACCGGAATCACCGAGTCGAATCCGCCGCCCGCGGCGCGGACGTTCTGGATCTCCACCTCGCAGGGCGTCTACCGGAAACGGCCGGCGGACGCGGGCTACACGGCTGTCGACGCCATCTCGCTCTATCCCTATAGCGACGTCGTGGTCGATCCAACGTGCAAGAGCCGCATCTACTCGGCAATGGGCTATCTCAACAATCAGACCAGGACGCGCGGTGGAATCCACGTGTCGACCGACAACGGCGATCACTGGAGGTCGATCACATCCAGCTTCCCGCTGCACAACGTGCCGGTCACGGAGATCTTCGTCGACACCGCACACCCCGATCGCGTCTACGCATCGACTTATGGCCGTGGCGTCTGGCGCTTCAACTGGACGACCCCGATGCCCGCATGCGCGCCATGACCACCACGAACCAACTCCAAGTCCGCTCAGCAGCCTCTGATACCGCCCCGGCTATCGCTTGCAGTCGCGATGCACGATCTCGATCGCGTAGCCCCTGTCTGCCAGATCCTCCGCCAGGCGCTGCCCGACTGCCACCGATCGATGTTTTCCTCCCGTGCAGCCGATGCCGATGGTGAGGTAGCTCTTCATCTCCTTCTGGTACTCGGGCAGCAGGTAGGTCACGAAATCGAGCAGTTTGTTGTAGAAGACGTCGTACCCCGGCTGTGCCTTCAGATACGCGACGACCTCGGGGTCCAGTCCCGTCTTCGGCCGCAGCGATTCGACGAAATGCGGGTTTGGCAGGAAGCGGACATCGAAGAGGAGATCGACGTTGTACGGCATGGCGTACTTGAATCCGAAGGTGACGATCGTGACGAGCATGGTCACTTTTTCGTCCTTCAGTTCGAAGCGCCGCATGACCTCGGCCTTGAGCTCGTGTACGGAAAATTGCGAGGTGTCGAGGACCATGTTGGCCAGCGACTTCACCTCGGTGAGCGCGGCCCGTTCCGCGGCGATGGCCTGGATGAGCGGCTGATCTTTCGCCAGCGGATGCGGCCGCCGCGTTTCCGAGTACCGCCGCGCCAGCACCTCGTCGCTCGCTTCGAGAAAGATCAGGACGACATGCCCGACCAGCTTCTGAATCCGCTCCCGATAAAACGCCGGAAAGATCGTGGCGAAATCATGCGTCCGCACATCGACGACGATGCCGACACGATCGGCGTTCTCGTGCGCACCCACTTCCTCCAGAAACGGCTCGATCAGCTCGATCGGCAGGTTGTCACAGCAGTAGAAGCCGACGTCTTCGAGTGTCGACTGCACGTAGCTTTTCCCCGAGCCGGAGAGGCCGGTGATGATAACCAGGTATTCGGGGCGAGGCATGGTTTCTTGCAGTTTATCGTGAGCTTGCAGGCTCTGGATCTTCGGCGACCCCTCATGAGCCGGCTCGGATTGGCGGTGCATACCGTTCAAATAACTTGCTGACGTAACGATCCCGACCGACGAGGTCACGATCTCTTTTTTTAGATCGCGATCTCTTCCGGGAGATCGTGATCTCTTTTTTTAGATCGCTATCTCCTCCCGAGAGATCATGATCTCCTTCCGAGAGATCGTGATCTCCTTCCGGGAGATCGTGATCTCCTTCCGGGAGATCGTGATCTCCTTCCGAGAGATCGCTATCTCTTTCCCAGAGATCGTGATCTCTGTTTGGTAGATCGCGATCTATTGCCTGGAGATCGCGATCTCGTCGGAGGAGATCGCGACCTGCCGGTACGGGCGAGCTCGTCGCTCTCGATGAAGTCCTCGCCGGACTGATTGCTCAGTTCCCTTTGATCGACGCCTGGGCGGCTGCTTCGAATGCGGCTTCGAGCCGCTTGGCGTCGTCACGACCCCGAGCCCTGTCCTTTCCCGAGCTCGGATCCGCTGATATCGTCACGTCGAGCGGCCCTGCCGGGGTCGTCGCATACGTGAAGTGATAGTTGCGGATGATGTTGGGCGTGCCCATCGTCCTCGAGCCTTCGTTCGAGTCGTCATTGCCGCCGCCAGCCAGCGAGCCGCCGCTGTAGGCATTCGCCACCGCCGGGCTCGTATGGTGGACGGTGTCCATGTCCTGATAATCGCTGACATCGACGTTGGCCGGAGGACCAAAGAGGATGACGGTCTTTCCTCGAAGAGTCTTCGATCCCGCGGTCTTGCCGATGGTCAGGAGCTTGTCTGCCTTTTCGGCGCGTGCGGCCACGTCGGCCGCGAAATTCGGGCCCCTCTTTGCGAGAAACTGCGCGACGAAACGCTGCGCGTCTTCCTCTGTCCGGACCGAGGTCCACTCCTGGTGCTCCGCCTTCGTCATGAAGTAGCCCTGGGGCGAATGCTCCCAATCCTTAAAGTCGGGACTGGCCGCGAATGCGGATCCGACGACGGCAATGCTCAGCAGCAGTGCGACCGAACGCATCGATTTCATAGAAGCCCCCTTGGTTGCTGGTCGTCGACCATACACCTTTGCGGCCACGCTTGTGTGGTTCGGCCATCAGGAGACTACAAAACGTGCCGAGGAGCAGGACTCACTTGGTCTTGATCGACGCCTGGGCAGCGGCTTCGAACGCGGCATCCAGTTGCTTGGCATCACTCCGGTCACGAGGCTCGTCCTTTCCGGTGTTGCTGTCTGACGAAATCGTGACGTCGATTGGGCCCCCGGGGGCCGACGTGTAGACCAGGTGGTAGTCCTTCAGCAGCATGTACGCACCACCCATCCGTTCGCCCCTGATGTAGTCGTCATGATGAACGCTGCTGGTGTGCTGCAGGATGTTCCCCTCGATGTCGCTGACATCCATTGTCGAAGGCGGACCGAGCACGATGACGGTCTTTCCGCGGACCGTCTTCGACCCCGGGAGTTTGCCGACAGTGAAGTATTTGTCGGCTTTCGCCGCGCGCGCCGAAACGGCGTCCGCAAAACCCGGACCGCGTTTCGCGAGGAACTGATCGATGAAGCGCTGCGCTTCCTCCTGTGTTTTGATCGCGCTCCACTCCTGATGCTCCGCCTTCGTCATGAAGTAACCCTGGGGCGAGTTCTGCCAATCCTTGAAGTCGGGACTGGCGCCGAGCGCGGGGAGCATGACGGCAATGCTCAGCAGTAGTAGTACCCAACGTATCGATTTCATAGAACCCCCTTTGCCGGCCATCGAACACGTTATCAAGTGAAGAATTCGTGAGTGTGACATTTTCGCTCCTTCCTCAACGGCCGGCACGGTCTCGGAGGAGCCTGTCGTAGAGGATCGATCGTGCCGAACCCGCCGCGCCATCTGCCAGGTTGGAGGGACGTAAGCAGCTTTTTCCGCCGCCGCCACCACCTCCTGCGCAGCCTGCCCCTCGGAAGTAAGGTGACTCTCCCCCTCTACCGTCTGTAGAGATACTTTCCATTCCGAGGAGTTCGGACAGCATTTTCCTCCACGCATGGCAGATTCCTCGGACGTCTGATCTCTCCGAGGGATCCTCGGCGTGCTATGGACGACCGCTACCATTCGAGCCTCCGAGACGGCGCACATGTTCGTCTCATCCACTCCGCCGAACTTGCACGGGTGCCCACAATGCACACGCCCGCGACCGCGAGCGTGCTTGTCGCCGATTCCCCGGGCTGGTTGAAGTGCACGAAAGACGCAGCGTCGACGGTGCAGTCGGTTGCGACGATCGTTGCACTCCTGGCAGGCGCTTGGTGGGTTCTGCGTCGCCGGCGCATGTATCCACGCGCGAACTTCAAACACATGGTTTCGCATGTGCCTCTGAACGACGATACGTATCTCGTGCGGCTGACGGTATCGGTCGAGAATATCGGCGATGTTCTTCTTCGATTGGAAGAGTCGCTCGTCGGAATTCAACAGGTGATGCCCGTACCCGAGCACCTGCGGCCCACACTTCTGGACAAGAAACCCGAAATTGAGTGGCCGTTCATCGATGCCAGGCGGCGAAACCGAGGCGGGAGCGAGATCGAATCGGGCGAATCCGCCGCATTCGACTTCGAGCTATTCGTGCCGAGGACGACTCGTTTCGTGGTCATTTACAGTTACTTCAGAAACATCACGAAACCGGAAGCTCAGGGTTGGAATACGTCGACTCTCTACGAACTTCAAAACACGCAGACGTGAATCGTTTATGATCGAACGCATCCGCTAGAGTAGCGAGGTATCAATCATGGCCAACGAACATACGCACCAGGGACCGCCAAAGTCTAACTTTCCGCGTCTTGACGAGCAGCAGCCGACGCCACCTGTGCCTCCAACTTCTCGGATGCAGGGCGCGTCTCTCTGGAGTTTCCTACGGCTGTTTTCGCGCCCGGTGCAAACCACGGCCAATGAACATACGCACCAGGGGCCGCCAAAGTCTAACTTTCCGCGATAGTAGAAACTCCCCGGCTCCTACCTCTGTCTCCGCGTCCGATCCAGCACATCCGGCTGGAACCGCAACCTCGTGCTCAAGCTGCGCATCTTCGAGCTGGTCATCTCTTCCGGGTTCGAGTGCGGGAGCAGATCGGATGCGCCGTCTCCGGTCTTGGCGATCTGGGCGTCGATGCGTTGGAGGAAGGCGCGGGCGGAATCGTAGCCCTGCAGTTTCATCAGGTGATTGCGCGCGGCGATCTCGACGAGCAGCGCCAGGTTTCGTCCCGAGGCCACCGGAAGGCGGACATACGGTTTCGAAACACC
>JADGNY010000152.1 GCA_017883235.1 Thermoanaerobaculia bacterium
AGTTCGGTCCCTATCTGTTGTGGGCGGAGGAGAATTGAGTGGAGGTTTCCTTAGTACGAGAGGACCGGGAAGCACTGACCTCTAGTGTACGAGTTGTCCCGCCAGGGGCATCGCTCGGTAGCTACGTCGGGAAAGGATAATCGCTGAAAGCATATAAGCGAGAAGCCAACCACAAGATGAGTTCTCCCTGAAGACCCGTGGTAGATGACCACGTTGATAGGCTGGATGTGGAAGAGCAGCGATGCTCGTAGCTGACCAGTACTAATCGGTCGTTTGACTTGACCATAAATGCCTTGATTTGATGTTGTCTGCAGTGTGCATCCCTGCAACCCGTATTCAGTTCACCTAAACACCGAAATCAAGTTTCCGGTGGTCATAGAGAGAGGGTCACACCCGTTCCCATTCCGAACACGGCAGTTAAGCCTCTCATCGCCAATGATACTGCGCGGGCAACTGTGTGGGAAAGTAGGACGCCGCCGGGATAAAATTTATGAAAGGCCCTTGGGGAAACTCAAGGGCCTTTTCTTTTTCTTGAACCGCCACCCCAGCCGCATACTCACCAGTGGGTATCAGTCACGCGCCCCCGTCGCGATCAATTGCCGGCCAAAACGGGCGCTTCGCATGTTCAGGTAAAAGAGCGCATTGAGCAGAGAGAAAAGCGAGCGGTGAAGGACTCCGATCTTCTCGTCGCTGAACCCCGCCGTCGCACCGGGCGCCACAGCGAGGGCGATGCGAAAGAGCGTGTGAAACGGAAAACCCCACGCCGATGTGCGGACGTCACGGAAGCCGGCGCCCGTCATCAGCGCCGTCAGTTCGTCCGGCCGGTAATGCTTCCGGTGTCCGATCGCGCGGTCGAAATCGTTCATCGCCCCGGCCGGCACCGTGACCACGACCCGGCCGCCAGGATGGAGGATCTCGCGCGCGAGGCGGAGAGAGCGTTCCGGTGTGGCCAGATGCTCGAGCACCTCGCTGCAGACGACCGCGTCCGCGCGTCCGACCAGAACAGCGCCGGCATCCGCATCGAGATCACCCTGCACGAGGTCGGCCGACGGCAAGCGGCGTCGCGCCAGAGCGAGGGCACGCGGTTCCATGTCCATTCCGACAAGAGTCGCATCCGGAAACGCCACCCCGATCCGCGACAGCAGGGCACCGCTGCCACACCCGAGGTCGACGACCACGCCGTTCCTCGGCAGATGATCTTTCAACTCTTGTACAACCAATCGCCAGCGATGCCGCTGCGCCGGGCTGAGCTCATTCGCGAGCGAGAAGTTTCCCCACAGCTCTTCGTTCTCGGCGTCGTCGCTCACGGCCGGCTGTCCCCGCGTCGTGCGCGGATCTGATCCTCGTTGTTACGCATCGCGTAGGCGCGGTAGAGCTGGGAGATGCGCTTGTAGACGATGAAAAGCGCATTCTCGCCGCCTATGCGAAAGGGACGCACGTTATGTGTCATACCAACGCGCTCGCGATAGGGGATGTGCACCTCGGCGAAGCGTTTACCGAGCTTGTGCGCGGCTTCCAGCTTGATCTCTGCGCTGAAGTTCCAGCCGTTTGTGACAACGCGCAACTCCGAAAGCGCACTCTTGCGGAAGATCCACATGCCAGACAGCAGGTCGCGGAAGTACGTCAGCGAAACCGCGCTGCCGAGGAGGCTGAGAGAGCGGTTGCCGAACCGATTTAGCGACTCCATGCTCTGGCGGTCGGCCAGCGGAAAACGCGAGCAGGAGACAAAGTCCAGCCCCCGTCGATCCATTTCCGCCACGATTTGCGGGGCCAGCTCGACAGGGTACGTTCCGTCCGCATCGCCGGTGATGATGATGTCGCCGGTGGCGACGATGAATCCGGTCTTGTAGGCGAGACCGTAGCCGCGGACAAGTTGCACGATCACGGCGGCACCGGCGCGCTCCGCGTTGATCTTTGTCAAGTCCGACGAGCCGCCATCGATGACGATGATCTCGTCGATACCTTCGGGCGCACGCTCGATGGTGGCGACGACGCCCTCTTCCTCGTTCAGCGCTGGAATGACGAGAGTTGTGCGATGGGAACCGAACATCCGGCCGGCAGTATAACGGGCGTGCGGTACGATCGCGGGCGATGAGCGACGACTATCCGCTCGACCTGCAGCGCGTCGCGTATTCGTACCTCGAGCGTCCGAACCGCAGCGTGCTCGCGATGCTCGATCGTCACGTATTCCGCGAGAAGCCCGGCGCGACGATTCTCGACGTCGGCTGCGGATGCGGCGCGAATGCGCGTGTCGTGCGGGCGCGCCGGCCGGAAGCGCGCGTCATCGGTATCGAGCCCAACGCGGAAGCGGTGGCCGAGGCACGCACGGTCTGCGATCGTGTCTTCCACGGGACGCTCGAAGAGTGGATGGCCTCGGGCGAAAACGTTCCCGCCGTCGATGCAATCGTTCTCAGTGATGTCCTCGAGCACATCGCCGATCCGGTGCAATGGATGCGCTCGACGGCGTCTCTGCCGGCGCTCGCGCACGCGACATGGATCATCTCCGTTCCCAACTTCGGCGTCTGGTACAACCGATTGAGAACGCTTGCCGGCCGCTTCGATTACGCATGGTCTGGCCTCTACGATCGAACGCACCTTCGCTTTTACACGCGAAAATCGATTCGCCGCTTGCTCGCGTACTGCGGGTTCGAGGTCATCGCCACGCGCGGCACAGCCTCGATCGTCCAATCGGCCGCGCCGTTTCTGCGTAGACGTTTTGCCGGTGAGCTCGAGTCGGGTAATCACCTCGCGCTGAGCGGCTCGTCCGCATTCCGGCTGTACCAGCGTATCGTCGAGCCCGCGGAAGAATCACTCTGCAATCTGTGGCCGTCGCTGCTGGCGTTCCAGATCGTCATCGCGGCGCGCCGGGCGCGATAGCATGCGTGTGCATGCATGTTGTTCCTCGCCTGACGAAATTCTTCACGCAGCTCATCAGCGAGACCAGCGGCCTGTCGCTCGATGACACACTCGCCCTGGCCGAGCACGCGCCGCCACCGGCGTCGGACGAGATTCTCGCGCACGAGATTCGTGAGTTTCGCGCGCTCCTCGGCCGGTTTCGCGTCAATGACTCGCCGATCGAACCACTGCTCAGTCATGCCGTAGCCCGCGCGCTGGCGGATTTCTTTCGCGCCTTTCCTATTCCGTTTCGCGATGAGCACATCCACCTCACCGGATCGCTCGATGCGGAGTTCATCTGGCCGCGTCTGGCGAAACTTCTCGACGGTCCGCGGCGCGCAATATACGAAGCGAAGATCGCCGAGGTTTACGGACCCGAATCGCTCCCGATCGAAAGCGCCGCCGACGTCAATCGTCTTATCCGTCTCGGCGACGACGATCGATTCGATCGCTACCTCAAGATCCTCTACCTCGCAAAGTTGATCCTGACCACGCGCGATGCGCATCGCGAGGCCGCGTACCAAATGGCCAGTCGTCTCTATCGTGAGGCGAATGTCGGCTCGATCCGGCTGAAGTTCACCCTCTTCCGCGAGACGACCGACTCCTCGGAACAGATCCCGGGAATCGGCGACCTCACGGCCGAGGATGTGATGATGGGGTTGTACGAAGGCTTTCGCCAGTTTCAGCGCGAGGTGCCCGCGTTCCATTTCATCCTCTCGCCGAGCTTTCGCAAGGAACCTGGTTTCTACGATGCGACGCGCTATCCGTCGAAGCGCGCGAGCTTCGACGATCAGGTGCGGCAGATCATCGAGCTGCTCAAACACCATCCCGAATTGCGCGAGGTCGTCACCGAGGTCGACACCGTAGGGAACGAGCGTGGCTTCTACCGCAAGGCGCACTTCCAGGAGATGCGCGTCGGATTCCGCAAGCTGCAGGCATATGGTTTCCGCACCCGCAGTCATCACGGGGAGACCTGGAACACGCTGCGCCAGGGCATCCAGGCCGTCGATAACGCCATGAACATCTGGTACGTCGACGCCATCGAGCACGGCCTCTCCCTCGGAATCAATCCGAACTTCTACTTCCACCGTTTGCTTCAGCGCGTGCTGGGCGCCAACAGCCAAGGCGAGGCGGTCGCGCGCGGCTCACGCGAGTACGACGAGCTGCTCGATATGGATTGGTACGGCCGTGACGAGATCCGCGACAAGCTCCTGAGCGGCGTCCCGCTCACGGATGGCGAGGCAACGCTGGCCACAAAAACCAAGTTTCACCACGCCCGTGAAGTCGAGCACTACCAGCACGACGTCCTGAACCGCATGATCGACAAGCGCCTCACGCTGGTCTCGCTCCCTTCCTCGAACAAGAAATTGACTGGCGCTCTCTCCGACTACAAGGACCACCCGTTCTCCTGGTGGGAGAAAAAAGGCCTCCGCCTCGGCGTCGGCACCGACAACGACGTCACGCTGAACACGAACTTCATCCGCGAGATGCTCATCCTCCTGCTGACCGATCCGCTGGAGCTGAAAATCACGAAGCTGCTGATCGTGACCACGGGGGAGTCGCGCCGATCGCATCTCAGTCACCTGTTGTGGCAGATGCGGAAGGCGAGCGAGGTGTAGGACGTCCCTACGCTGCCTCGTTCGTGGCTTGATCCGAGGTAATCCTACCGTCGTGGATCTCCACCACTCTGCTGGCGCGGCGGGAGAGGGCGGGGTCGTGGGTGATGATCACGATCGTGCGGCCTTGCTGCCAGAGGTCGGTGAAGATGGACATGATGTCGCCGCCGGCGGAGGAGTCGAGGTTGCCGGTGGGCTCGTCGGCGAGGACGATGTCGGGTTCCATGGCCAGGGCGCGGGCGATGGCGACGCGCTGCATCTGACCGCCGGAGAGCTCGGTCGGCTTGTGATCGAGACGGTCGCCGAGGCCGACGCGGTCGAGGAGTTGGGACGCGCGCTCGCGGCGTTCGGCCGGTCTCACGGCGCCGAAGAGCATCGGCAGCTCGACGTTTTCGAGAGCGGTGATGTGGGGCAGAAGGTTGAACGCCTGAAAGACGAATCCGACGCGGCGGTTGCGGATGTCGGCCAGCTCGTCGCGCGTCACGCCGGCGACCGCCTGGCCGCCGATCTCGTAGATACCGGACGTCGGTGTGTCCAGGCAGCCGACCAGATTCATCAGCGTCGACTTACCGGAGCCTGACGGGCCGACGATGGCTACCATCTCGCCCTTCTCAATCTCCAGGTTGATGCCTTTCAGCGCCTCGACCTTGATCTTGCCGGTGTCGTAGACCTTTCGGATCTCTTGCATCCGGATGATGAGCTTGTTGGTGGTGTCGGTCATTGATTGTCTCCAGGCATTCCTGCGATCGTCATTCGTACCTCAATGTCGAGGCGGGATCGACGCTGGCGGCGCGCCGGGCGGGGAAGTAGCCGGCGGCGAGGCCGATCAGTCCGAGGATGAGCGAGGTGGCGATACCGATCTCCGGCGAGAGCGTCGGGCGGCCGAGGAACGACAGCACCCTGTTGTTCTCGATGGGGATGAAACTGGTCAGCGATACGAGCAATGTAGCGATGATGATGCCGAGCGCGCCGCCGATGAAGGTGTAGAGAAGAGCTTCGAGAACGAACGGCGCGATGATCCAGCGCTGCTTTGCGCCGAGGGCCATCTTCACCCCGATCTCGCGCGTGCGCTCCTTCACCACGGCGTACATGATGTTGGCCACGCCGACGCCGCCGATCAGCAGCGTCAGCGCGCCGACGATACCGAGGAAGAGTTGGATGCCGATCGTGATGTTGCCTGTCGTTTTCGCGCTCTTGACCATGTCCCAGGTCGCCAGAGCGCGGTCGTCGGTTGGATCGTAGCGATACTTCGCGCCGAACAGCTCGTTGACTTTCGCCAGCGCGGCCTTCATCTGCTGGGGTTGCTCCGTCTGGATGACCATCACGTTGAGACGATCCCTCCCGAACTGAGCAAGGAACGTCGTGATCGGAATGACGGCATGGTTCCCATCGGGACCGCCGTACACCCCCATCTGCGTCTTCTTCTGCATGACGCCGATGACCGTGTAGGGCGCGTTGTTCACCAACAGCGTCTTTCCGACGGGCTTCTCGTCGCCGAAGATGTCCTTGGCCATCTCATCGCCGAGAAAGATCACGCGCCGGCGCTGGACTTCATCCTCGACGCTCAGGAAGCGGCCGCCGGCCTGCGGATAGTGCTTGCGGTCATCGCCGAAGACGTAGTTGACGCCGAGGATGCGCCCGTTGACGGTCTTACGGCCGTAGGTGAGCGCGGTGCGGCCGGCCTGGAGCTCGCCGTGCACGGCTTTGAGCTCCGGCATCCTCTCGCGGATGAAGTCGACGTCGTCGATGCGCAGCCGGATCGGGCGGCCGGGCGGCATCCCCTTCCACGGCTTCGTTGTTTCGCTTGGCCACATCACGGCCAGGTTCTCGCCGGTCGAGCGCCGGTTCTTGTCGAGCTGGAGCTTGAGTCCTTCGCCGAATGCCAGCAATAGGAGGATGGCCACGGTCCCCCATGCGATCGCAGCGATGGTGAGATAGGCGCGCTTCTTCTGCAGCCGCGATGACGTGGCGAAGAGGTTGAGGATGACGTGGAGGTCGGTGTTCATGTTTGCTGCGCGTTGTCCGTTATCGGTTGTCAGAGTTTCATCGCTACTACCGGGTCGAGTCTGGCGGCGTCTCTCGCGGGGAAATAGCCGGCGACGAGGCCGACGATGCCCAGAGCCAGTGATGTCAGGACCGCAACGAGGGGTGAGACGACCGGATCGCCGACGTACTCGCCGAGGCCCAGCTTCGGGAAGACAGCGCAGACGGTGAGGGCGATGGCAAAACCGACCGCGCCGCCGAGGAAGGTGACCAGCATCGTCTCGATCAGGAACTGTCCGAGAATGTAGCGCTGCTTCGCACCGAGGGCCATCTTGATGCCGATCTCCCGAGTGCGCTCCTCGACGACCACGTTCATGATGTTCGAAACGCCGATGCCGCCGACGACGAGCGTCAGCACGCCGATGATGCCCAGGAAGGCGTTGAAGGCGAGCATGAAGGTGTCGAAGAACTGGAACTGCTCGGTGGTGTCCCACATCGACAGCGCTTCTTTGTCGTTGGCGTCGAAGCGCAGCCGTCGTCCGAGCGCGGCGCTGAGGCGCTTCATGACTCCTTTCGTGTCGCCGGCATTCGCGGCCTGGAACACGAAGTTGTCCACGTATTTATCTCCTCGGAGAGCCCGATAGGTCGTCGAGGGGATGAACATCTTCTCGTTGTCGCGGCCGCTGTAACTCGAGTCCTGGTCCTTCTCCAGGAGCACACCGACGACGAGGAACGGCGACTGATTGACGGTGATCGTTTTCCCAACCGCCGGCGTGACGCCGAAGATGTCTTTGGCCAGCTTGTCGCCGATGAAGACCGCCCGCCGCTGCTCCGCGACGTCGATGGCGTTGATGAAGCGCCCGCCGCTTTGCGGGATCAGGTTGCGCATCGGCCCGAAATCGGGATCGACGCCGGATGTGTCGACCGAAAGGGTCTTCGTGCCGTACTCGACCTTCATGTTGCCGGAGTACTCGGTGGAGATGGCCTTCAACCCATCGACGTTGCCGCGGGCGGTAGCGAGGTCATCGGCCGTGATGCGGATGCGCCTCCCTTTGCCGAGTCCTTCGTAAGGAATCGAGGTCAGGCCGGGCCAGGCGATGACGATGCGGTCGCCGAGTCCGGCCGTCGACTTGATGAGCTGCTTGTGCAGCCCCGTGCCGAAGGCGAGCATCAGACTGATGGCCACCGTCCCCCAGACGATTCCGAAGATCGTCAGGAAGGTGCGCAGCTTTTCAGCCTTGAGGTCGCGGGCGAGCTGTTTGAGGACGTCTTTCATGATTGCGCCTTTGGCGCGTTGTCGGTTGTCGGTTATCGGTTGTCTGCGCTGCGGCGCGTGGTCAGTTGCGAACGCTGCCGATTGCTGCCAACGCGCGGGTTAAGCCGCGCAATCAACCGACAACCGACAACGCGCGCAAAGCGCGCAATTACGAAATCTCCTTCGGCGGCCTCTCCACGATCTTCTGTCCCTTCGTCAGACCTGAGAGCACTTCGACGTTGAGGCCGTCGGAGATGCCGGTTTTGATGTCCACTTTCTTAGGGGATTTGGGATCGCTGCCGGGAAGCTCGACGCTGGCTTTCTTACCGCCGTCGGCGAAGGTGACCAGGCGTTCGGGGATGACCAGGACGTCTTTCTTCTCGCGGATGATGACGTCGGCGTTGGCCGAGTAGCCGGCGCGGAGTGTGATCTTGGTCGGTTCCAGCTCGACCTCGACGTCGAAGAGCGTTGCTCCTTCCTTCTGCTGGGCCTGCGGCGCGATGCGGGAAACGCGTCCGGTGACGACGTCGGCCGGCAGGGCGCCGACTTTGATGCGCGTCGGC
This sequence comes from Thermoanaerobaculia bacterium, assembly GCA_017883235.1. Taxonomy (GTDB): domain Bacteria; phylum Acidobacteriota; class Thermoanaerobaculia; order Gp7-AA8; family Gp7-AA8; genus JADGNZ01. Next base: position 8,313 of record JADGNY010000152.1, read on the forward strand.
ATGCCGACGGAGAGCTTGCCGACGTCGATCTCGTCGACGGTCCCTTTGAAGATCAGGTCGCGCATGTCGGCGATCGTGGCCATCTCCGTGCCGGGCTGGTAGGAGGTGAGCGGAACGATCGGATCGCCGGGGTTGACCGTACGGGTGAGGATGGTGCCCGCGGCCGGCGCGCGGATGACCGACTCGGTGCCGGAGACGGTCAGCCGGCCTTTGCGCGTCAGGTCGCGATTCTGTTCCGCCTTGGTCAAGGCCACGTGGGCCAGGTCGTACGATTCCTTCTTCGCTTCGACGTCGGACTTCGGCAGGACGCCCGATCGCGCTAGTTGCAGCGAGCGCTGGTAGTCGCCTTCCGCTCTCCGGAACGATGCCTCGGCCGATTCGACCTGGCGATCGACTTCGGTGACTTCGAGCGGCGTTGGATCGGGTGCGATCTCGAAAAGCGGATCGCCGGCCCGGACCGTATCGCCGACCTCGACCAGAGCCCGTTTCACGATTCCCGAGATCTTCGATTTGACCGAGAACTTCTGCCGCGGCTGGATCTGCCCGACGGCGACTGCCTTCTCGACGATCGAGCCTTGGATGACTTCGACCTGCTTGAAGTCACCATCGCCCTTCTTGCCGTTGCGCGTCCACGCGTACAGCCCCGCGCTGGCGCCGGCGAGCACGACCAGAATGAACAGCGTTTTCCATAGCTTCCGCATGCGGTTTCTCCGAGGTTACTTACCGTTGTACGAGGAATTTGACGCAGGGTTAACGCGGAAGTTGGGTCCGGGATGAAAGTTCTCGTTGGCTGGTGCGTTAGTATCGCAACCGCGCCTACGACATGAACCTCTTCCAGGTCGACGACTCCGGACTCCTCTTCATCTCCCCGGCCATTACCGATTGGGCGAGTGTCGCCTCCCACGGTATCGACGTCGTGATCGATCTCGAAGGCGGTCTGGACGAGTGCATCCCCTCGGCTCCTGCTTCTTGTCTGTACGTCTACTTCCCGATCTACGACGAGGAGTTGCCGGATCCTGCCCGTCTCGAGGCGGTGACACTCCTCGGCGCGCACCTGGTCCGCAGCGGTCACCGCGTTCTCTCGCACTGCGGGATGGGCTTCAATCGCTCCGCTCTGATCGCCAGCGTCATCCTTCACAAGCTGGGGATGGATGGCCCTGCCATCGTCGAGCGGTTGCGCGCACGGCGGCCCGGAGCGCTCTTCAACGAGGTCTTCGCAAGCCACGTCAACTCGCTTTCCTCCGGCGGCGGGACGTGAGGAACGTTCAAGTCCCGGAGACGTCCAATGCTCATGTCCAAGGCGGCCCTTTTGCGTAAAGTCATTCTTCTCATTCTTGTGATCGTCGCGCCAGCAGCGTTTCCCCAGTCCGGACGAAGCGTTCGATCGGGTCCCGGCACCAATAATCCGTACGAGAGCCTGGTGCCCTGGCACTTCCTCGCCAAGGGCGGCGCGCTCGTCAACGAACCGCTGGTTCTCTACTGGTTTCCGGCCGTGGTGCAGGAATCGGAGAATTCCCCGTTGCTCAACTCGCGCGAGCTCATCCAGGCCATCGACCGCTGCCTCACTTTCGAGATCGTTCTTCCCGAGGATGCGGTGACGATCGAAAAGTTCGGCGAGACGGGGAAGCTGCCGGCAGCGCTTCTGGCCGACGCGAAGGGCACAGTCTTCCGCCGCGTCGATGGTTCCGGCGGACGCCTGGCCTTGCCATCGGTCGAGAAGATGGTGCGGGACGAGCTGAATGCGCGCGGCGACACGATGTACGTCAGGGTCACCGAGGCAAAGAAGCGCGTTGCCGCCGGAGACAAAGAGGGTGCCATCGATCTGTACCGAAAGCTATGGGACGAGCGCTGTCTCTTCCCTCTGATCGGCGCCGAGGCGCAGCACGCGCTGAAGGCCCTCGGCGTGATCGTGGTCGAGCCGCCCCCGCAATTTCCGATCGATCCGAATCTCCCCATTCCTGCGACGACGACGGCCAAGCCGACGAAGCCCAAGCCACCCGGCGGTCATTGAGTTCTGTGCGACAGGCAGGATCAATGTGGCACAGACACTCTTGTCTGTGCCTCCAGAAACTCGCGAAACGGCTTTTCCCACACCGCCGCCCACGTGTGCGTCGAGTGGCCGTGAGTGTTCTCGCTCACCGGCAGCAGCAGATAGCGGCCGCGCTTCACGCGTTTGATGGCGGTCTCCATGATGCCCAGCTCGGGCGGGTTGATGAAATCGTCCGCGGAGTTGATGGCCAGCAGCGGCGCGGTGATCCGCTCGAGCTGCGGTGACGGGTCGTAGTCGCGCGACGATTCGATGGCGTAGAGAAGATCGTCGGCGTCGGTCGCGGCCACGCGCGTTCTCATCAGCTCGGTAATCCAGCGGTCGGCGTCGTCGCGCGTCGGCGCCGACTTCTGCCATTGCAGCGGCGCGCTGCCAACGATCAGAAGGACCTGCACAGCGGCGGCGACGTCATTGCGCTGCAGGTCGTCGATCATCATCTTCCGCCAGACGCGGTTGCGTCCTGCGATCTGCGCCGGTGCGCTGGCCAGCGGGACGAGCGCGTCCGCGGCCTCGGGCCAGCGCTCGCCCCACATCCACGTGTGCATCCCACCCATCGACGTCCCCATGACCAGGTGAAGGTGGTCGACGCCCAATCCGTCCACGAGGAGGCGGTGCTGCAGCTCGACCATGTCGTCGTAGTCGTAGTGCGGAAACTTCGCCCGCAACCCGTCGCTGGGCTTGCTCGACTTCCCATGCCCGATGTTGTCGGGGATGACGATGAAGTAGCGGCTGGCGTCGAGCACGCCGCCCGGCGCGAAGAGCACCCCGGCGAAGCGGTCGTTGAGGAACTGCTGCAACGACCCGCCGGTGCCATGAAGGACGAGTACCGCATTCGTTCCATGCTCGGTCTTCCGGAGCGTCCCGATCGTGGCGTAGTGGATCCGCGCCTCGGGCAACACCTCCCCGCTGCGAAAGTGAAAGTCTTTGACGACGAAGTCGGCCTCGACGGCCTTCGGCGCCTGGGCGTGAGCGGCGACGGCGACGAGGAGGAGGGCGAGGGCGGTGAAGTAGCGCATGGTGAAGAGTTTAGCGCCGGGGACGCCATTCCCGCCCGGTCTACTGCTGATCTGAGTGTTTCACCATCAGATCCCGGCGACGACGAAGCCGAGTCGATATGCAGAGATCCGAAGTCGATCTAAATATATCCCGATCGGATCTATTTATATCCGAAGGGGAACTATTTAGTTCCGAGATCGAACTATTTAGTTCCGAAGTCGAACTATTTAGCTCCCAAGTCGAACTATTTAGCTCCGAGAGCGAACTATTTAGCTCCGAGATCGAACTATTTAGATCGGAGATCGAACTATTTAGATCCGAAGCTGACCTATCGATATCCGAGGGGGAACTATTTATATCGAAAGCCGATATGTGGAGATCGAAAGTTGATCTATCGAGCCTCGAATTGCCCGTCTACTTCCCGGAATTGGTGGATGCGACGACGTTCACCGCCTGATGTCCGCTTGCGCTCGGCCGTTCATGCATTCATTATGGCTCCCACGATGAACGAGAAGCCACCGGACATCCCGCGCCTGGCGATTGCCTATCGCCGCCTCGTGCTCTGGTTCGGTGCGCAGCTTTATTTGAACATCATCTCGTTCGGACTTTCGGAAGTGTTGGGGCATCGGTGGGCGATTCCTTGGAGAATCGCGCTCGCGCTCGCCAACTTCGTCATCGTCGTAGCGCTGGCTTACTACTCGTATCGCACCGCTCAGGCGTGCGGGTCGACGGAACCAGCGCTCTGGCTCGTGGCCGTCGTGCTGTTCAACGTCATCGCCCTTCTCTTTCTCAGCTCCAAAGCTGCGGCCATCTGCCGAGAGAAAGGCATTCCGGTTGGCCTCCTCGGCCCGACTCTGCCCTCGCGATGATCGGGTTCGGCGGCTTCGAGCTCAATGCGAAACCAGCGAATCACCGCTGCGCCAACGGCTTGCCACACGGTCGCGCACGTCTTCCCACGGCTCGCCCGCGGATTCACCGGCCAGGACGCGACGACCTCGCCTCTCGATTTCCCGAGCCCATGCATTCTGAACCGCGGCCGGGTCCTCTTTGGAGTCGTCGAGGCTGGCCAGCAGTTCCGCGGCGACGTCGGCTCGTTCATCGAGAGACAACGTCAGCGCTTCCAGCAACAGCGCTTGTGCTCGGCCGGTCATTCATTCCCCCTCTTTCGTAAGTTCCAGCGCAGCAACCGCCTGTTCGCGGCTCACTGACGGGAATTGCTCGAGAAACTCATCCAGCAAGTCGCCTGCCTCGAGGTAATCGAACAGGTTGTACACGGGAACACGCGTGCCGGCGAACACCAGCTCGCCGCCCATGATCTCCGGATCGCTGTGAAGGATCTGATCTTTCACGATGCGTTAGAATAAGCTGGATGAGCGAATTTACGGTCGATGTCGAACGGGAAGACGACGGACGCTGGATCGGAGAAGTGACCGACCTGCCCGGAGTCCTCACCTACGGCACGACGCGCGAGGAAGCCGTTGCAAAGGCCAAGGCCCTTGCGTTCCGGGTGCTCGCCGACCGTCTCGATCACGGCGAGGACATCCCCGAGCTTCACGGAGTTTTCGCCGTCAACGAATGAACTGGCCATCAAGCAAGGCCACGCGCGTTCTCGCTGCTCTCCTCGTGTCAAGATTGAAATCGGAGGTTAAGCGCCCTCAATTCACTGTCATCCTGAGCCTGCCGGAGCCGCTGAGCGAGCGTAGCGAGCGAAAAGCGGCGGAGGACGGCGAAGGATCTCAAGATGCGCTGCTTGGGGCAGGAGCGAAACTGTGATTTCTGTAACGAAGGCTACCGTCCAGAGGATGGGCTCGCAAACAAAAGATCGAGCTGATTTGGATGAATGACAAACCTCTCCTGCGCTTCTTCCCCAGTCTGGGCATCTTGAGATCCTTCGCCGTCCTCCGCCGCTTTTCGCTCGCTACGCTCGCTCAGCGGCTGCGGCAGTCTCAGGATGACAATCGGGACGTTGGGGGAACGAAAATGTTTTTCACAACCTCTCATGATGACAGCGAAGTGGAGCTCAGCACGAGCATGCTCCACCCCTGATCTCAATGCTGACAGGGCACTAGGACGTAGTCGAGGATGGAGGCTTGTATGAGCGACGCTGCAGAGGTGTGGAGACAAAAATCTGACGAGGAACTACAAATAGCAACGGAGGCTCTCTTCGATTACACGGAGGAGTATCAAAAGATCATTCTGGCGGAGCTGTCGCGGCGCTCGGGCTTTCGTGTCGGTATTGGCGATGGAGAACCGGAAGACGAACCGGAAGAAGATCTTTCCATTGATGATTCGGAGTTTGAGAGCACGGCGGAGCAGATCATTCGGGGCGAGAGCCATGATACGGTCGAACCACCTCCGCGGAAACCCCGGATCGACGAGTCAATGCCGCCAGTTAAAAACAGCAGATCCGTTGACGTCAATCGCTATCGTGTGGTGCCATTCGCGGCATCGGTCGGCACGAATGAAGGCTCAGCTCAGGCTGCGGCCCAGCTTGAATCTCTGATTGAGAGGTGGAGCGACAATGGATGGGAATACGTTAGTTTGGAGAGCGTGGAAACCTACGTCGCAGGCTCTGCCGGGTGCTTTGGCATAGGTGCAACTCCTGCGCAAGTCGTGTCGTACTCCATGGTGGTATTTAAGCGGTGACAGCTCTCATTCTTTGGGCGATCCGCCAGTATTGGCGACTAATGCCGGCGCGATGGAAACGTCCATGTCTCTTTAAAGAGACGTGCTCTCACCACGTCTATC